>NZ_CP034767.1:1905000-2222500 GCF_004005995.1 Devosia sp. 1566 | reverse complement strand
GCTGCATGCCAGCGCGTATCTGGGCGAGATCTGGCGCGGCTGCATCGAGGCGGTGCCCTCGGGTCAGGGCGAGGCCAGCTATGTGCTGGGCCTCAACTACTGGGACAGCATGCGCTATGTTATCCTGCCCCAGGCCGCCAAGATTTCGGTCGCGCCAACGGTTGGCTTCCTCGTGCAGTTGATCAAGGGGACCTCACTGGCCTCGATCATCGGCTTTGTGGAACTGACCCGCGCTGGCCAGATCATCAACAATGCCACCTTCCAGCCTTTGCTCGTGTTCTCGCTGGTAGGGGCGCTGTATTTCATCCTGTGCTGGCCGCTGTCGATGTGGGCCCGGCATCTGGAGGGTCGGTTTGCCGTGGCCACCACGCGCTGACCGGACGTCATCACACTGGGAGTGAGCTTGAAATGAAACTGAGCAAAAAACTGATCGGGCTGGCCGGTGCGGCATTGTTCGCCGCGGGCCTTGTGAGCGCCCCCGCCGTCGCGCAGACGGTCGAGGAAATTCAGCAGCGCGGCACCATCAATGTGGGGATGCTGGTTGATTTCCCCCCATTCGGCATTCTTGATCAGTCGGGCAACCCCGACGGCTATGATGCGGACGTGGCTCGCCTGTTGGCCGAGCATATGGGCGTTGAAGTCAACCTCGTGCCGGTCACCGGTCCCAATCGCATCCCGTATCTCTTGTCCAACCAGGTCGATATTCTGGTCGCTTCCCTCGGCATCACGCCCGAGCGCGCCCAGCAGGTCAATTTCTCCGACCCCTATGCCGGTATCGAAATCTTTGTGTTTGGCGATGCCAATCTCGACGTAACCGGGCCCGAGGGGCTGTCGGGCAAGAACATCGCGGTGGCCCGCGCTTCCACCCAGGACACGGCCATCACCGAGATTGCGCCCGCTGACGCCAATATCCAGCGCTTCGACGACGATGCCTCGGCCGTGCAGGCCCTGCTTTCGGGCCAGACCCCGCTCATGGGCGCGTCCAACGTCGTGATCGCGCAGATCAACACCATGGCGCCCGATCGCTTCAACACCAAGTTCTCGCTGCGCCAGCAGAGCCAGGGCATTGCCGTGCGCCCGGGCAGCGATGAGCTGCTTGCCTATATCAACGATTTCATCGCCAGCGTGAAGGCAGACGGCAAGTTGAATGCACTGCACCAGGAATGGGTTGGCGGACCGCTGCCCGAATTCGTGGTGGCAGGCGAATAAACCGACAGATCAGGACTTGAGGGCAGAAACTGCAATGACCAAGGCTGCACCCGAAACTGCCGATATCGCCGTCGCCATGCGCGACGTCGATAAATGGTATGACAGCTACCACGCCCTCAATGCCATCAACCTGTCCGTCGCACGCGGCGAGAAGATCGTCGTGTGCGGCCCCTCCGGATCCGGCAAATCCACCCTTATTCGCTGCATCAACCAGCTCGAAACCATCCAGTCCGGCACCATCACCGTTGATGGCATCGAGTTGACCTCGGGCAGTAATGTGGAAAAGATCCGCCGCGATGTCGGCATGGTGTTCCAGCAGTTTAACCTCTTCCCGCACATGACTGTGCTGGAAAACTGCATGCTCGCCCCCACCCTGGTGCGCGGGGTGAGCAAGGCGGAAGCCGAGGCGACGGCGCGGCGCTATCTCGAGCGCGTGCGCATCCCTGAACAGGCCGACAAATACCCCGCCCAGCTTTCAGGCGGTCAGCAGCAGCGCGTCGCCATTGCCCGGGCGCTCTGCATGAACCCCAAGATCATGCTGTTCGATGAGCCCACCTCGGCGCTTGACCCCGAGATGGTCAACGAAGTGCTCGACACCATGATCGACCTCGCCCGCGAAGGCATGACCATGCTGGTGGTGACCCACGAAATGGGCTTTGCCCGCAAGGTGGCCGATCGGGTGATCTTCATGGACAAGGGCGAAATCGTCGAGATCGGCGAACCCGAAAGCTTCTTTTCCAACCCGCAGAACGAGCGGACCAAGACGTTCCTGGGCCAGATCTCCCACTGATGCGTGCTTCCTGCGTCGCAATGAGATGATCAAGCCGGCTGACGGAAGTTCAACACTGACGTGTGAGACTGATCGTCCCGCCTTCGATGCTGAGCCCGCTATTGGTCGGCGTGTGCACGCCTCGGTCTGGTAGGTAAGGCCCATTTTAGGAATCGGGCCGATCCTCAGAGATACTCCCGCTCGCCGCAGGTCATGACGGAGACCTACAGGTGATCATCTCCGTCCTCATACACACAGGCAAAGAAACAGTTGCGCAGAACCGTACCGTACGGTACGGCATGCCGATGAAATTTGCGGCAGATCAGCCTGCCAGGGGAGTTCGTGCGTGCCGGTGACCATCAAGGTCAATGAAGAGAGTTTTACCCCGCGTCAGCAGGCCGTGCTGACCGCGGCGCTCGATCTGTTGGTTGAGAATGGGGAAGGGCTGACCATGACCGCGGTGGCGCGGCGGGCCAGCTGTTCCAAGGAAACGCTCTACAAGTGGTTTGGCGATCGCGACGGACTGCTGACCGCCACCGTGCAGTGGCAGGCGGCCAAGGTGCGCATGCCGCAGGTGGATCGCACCGGCCTTAATGCGCAAACGCTGCGCTCCTCGATCGAGCAGTTTGCGCGCGACCTCCTCACCACGATCGTGGGGGAAGTCTCGATCACGCTCAACCGCACCGCCGTGACCCATGCCGCCCAGGAAAAGGATCGGCTCGGGATCATCGTGCTCGAAAATGGACCGCTGGCGATCCGCCGGCGCCTCAAGCCAATTCTGGAGGCAGGGCGCGATGCGCGCCTGCTGCGGTTCGACAACAGCGAAGACGCGTATCGCACCTTTTTCGGACTCGTCGTGCGCGATGTCCAGATTCGGCTGCTGCTGGGTGACAAGAAGCTCACCCAGTCCAATGTCGAAGCCAATATCGAGGCCGATGCCACGGCCGCGACCAACCAATTCTTCGCCCTCTACGGGGCGGATACAGCGCCATAACAGGGGAGTGCTCCATGCGCGTTTATTATGATCGTGACGCCGATCTCAACATCATCAAGTCCAAGAAGGTCGCCATTGTCGGTTATGGCTCGCAGGGCCATGCGCATGTGCTGAACTTGCGCGACTCCGGGGTCACCGATGTGGTGGTGGCGCTGCGCCCCGGCTCCCCGTCGGCCAAGAAGGCCGAGGGCGAAGGCCTGAAGGTCATGTCGGTTGCCGAGGCCTCCGCCTGGGCCGATGTGATCATGATGCTGACCCCCGACGAATTGCAGGCCGATATCTATAAAGAGCATATCGAGCCCAATATCCGTGATGGCGCCGCGCTCGCCTTCGCCCATGGCCTCAACGTGCACTTCAACCTGATCGAGCCCAAGTCGACCGTGGACGTGATCATGATCGCCCCCAAGGGTCCCGGTCACACCGTGCGTGGCGAATACCAGAAGGGTGGCGGCGTGCCATGCCTGATCGCCGTGCACCAGGACGCTTCGGGCAATGCCCATGACATCGCGCTCGCCTATGCTTCGGGTGTTGGTGGCGGCCGTTCGGGCGTGATCGAAACCAATTTCCGCGAGGAATGCGAGACCGACCTGTTCGGCGAGCAGGCCGTGCTCTGCGGTGGTCTGGTTGAGCTGATCCGCGCCGGTTTCGAAACGCTGGTGGAAGCCGGCTATGCACCCGAAATGGCCTATTTCGAGTGCCTGCACGAAGTGAAGCTGATCGTCGACCTGATCTACCAGGGCGGCATCGCCAACATGAACTACTCGATCTCCAACACGGCCGAGTGGGGCGAGTACGTCACCGGTCCGCGCATCATTACCTCGGAAACCAAGGCCGAGATGAAGCGCGTGCTGCACGACATCCAGTCGGGCAAGTTCACCGCCGAGTGGATGCAGGAAATCAAGGCCGGCGGTTCGCGCTTCAAGGCCACCCGCCGCCTGCATGACGAGCACCAGATCGAGGAAGTCGGCACCAAGCTGCGCGACATGATGCCCTGGATCAAGGCCGGCGCGCTGGTCGACAAGGCCAAGAACTAATTCGCTTTCAGACGGGGGCTTCGGCCCCCGTTTTCTTTTGCCGTCCTCCATCTTCCGCGCCGCCGCCAAACCCGGTAACTAGATCGGGAGGAGTGACCCATGCGCTTACCAGAGTTTCCCCAGGAGGGCGGATGCCAGTGTGGCGCCGTGCGCTACCGGCTCAAGGCTGCCCCGCTTTCGGTCTATAATTGCCACTGCAAGGATTGCCAGCGCTTTTCGGGGGCGGGCTGGTCGATGTCGATGATCGCCCGCGAAGAGGATATCGAGAAGCTTTCGGGTGACACGGTGCGCTACGACCGGCGCGCGGATAGCGGCAATGTCATTGCCATGCATTTTTGTGCCCATTGCCATGGCTGGGTGTGGAACCTGCCCCCAATGCCAGGTATCCGCGTGATGCGGGCTGGCACGCTCGATGACATCGACTGGGCGGTCCCGGTGGGCAATATCTGGACGAACAGCAAGGCCGCCTGGGCCAGCATCGATCCTGACCTCGTCAATTTTCCCCAAGGCGCCGTGGATCGCACGCCGCTGTTCGACGCCTGGACCCGGCTTCATCAGGACTGAAACATGACAACTCACGACGATATCGCGCTGATCAAGCGACAGGAACTCGAACTCGCCTTGCCGCGCCTCGATGAGGATGTGGCGTTCAGCATCGGCTCATCGGTGCGGGCACGCGCGCTGGTGGAAGGTTTGTCTCTCGTGGTGGATATCTGCACCTGGGATCGGCGGTTGTTTTTTGCGGCAACCGGAGGCACGGGCCCGGACAATGCCGAATGGGTGCGGCGCAAGATCAATTCGGTCAGGCGCTTCCAGCGGGCCAGCTACCGGCTGGTGCTGGAGCGGGGCGAAGCGCCGCTTCCGCCACAGGCCGGGGTGGACCCGGTGGACTATGTCTTTGCCGGTGGCGGTTTTCCCCTGCGGGTGCCGGGCGCGGGCATTATCGGGTGCCTGACCATTTCAGGCCTGCCGGGGCGGGAAGATCATAATGTTGGCGTCGCGGCGCTTTGTGAGCATCTCGGGCTCGAGCGCGCGAGTTACGCCTTGGCGGCGCAGTAGTCGTCCCGCGGCTTGACAGGTCTCCCCAGCAACTCCATTGCTGAGGGCAGGGGGCCTGTCATGAAACTGAATTATCTGCTGCTGGACGTCTTCACGCAGGAGCGCTTTGCCGGCAATCCACTGGCGGTGGTTTGCAAGGCCGATGGCTTGCTCGACGACGAGATGCAAACCATTGCCCGCGAGTTCAACCTCAGCGAAACGGTGTTTCTGCTCAAGCCACAGACCGAGCGCAATTCGGCTGGCGTGCGCATCTTTACGCCGATGACCGAGTTGCCCTTTGCCGGCCATCCGACTGTCGGGGCGGCGGTGGTGCTGGGGCTGCAAAACAAGGTCAGCGCCGTCCGGCTAGAGGAAAAGATCGGGCTGATCACGGCGCTGTTCGAAAAAACCGACAAGAGCTCGGGCGAGGCGCGTTTTGCGCTGCCGCAACTGCCCGAGCAGGTGGGCAAGCTCGACAACATGCTGGCAATCGCCCAGGCTCTGGGCATTGATCCCGAGGAGATCGGGTGCGGTCCTTATCGCCCCACCGTGTATTCAGCCGGGGTGGTGTTCCACCTCGTGCCGGTGCGGGACGCTGCGGTGCTGAAGCGGGCACGGCCGAACATGGCGGCATGGAACGAGGTTTTCCCCCACGGGCGGCACTCGGTCTATCTGTTTACGCTCACTCCCGATGAGCCCGGCAATGATATTGCCGCCCGCATGTTTGCGCCCGGGCTTGGCCTTGCCGAGGATCCGGGCACCGGTTCGGCCGCGGCGGCGCTGATTGGGCTCCTCTCCGAACATGTTAATATCGGCACCGGCCAGATCGACCTTGTGATCCGGCAGGGGGTGGAGATGGGGCGGCCCTGCCGCATCACCATCCAGTTGCGCAAGGAGCGCGACCGGCTGGTGCATGGGGGCATTGGCGGGCATGCCGTCATCGTTGGGGAAGGGGCCCTGGATCTGGGGGACTGAGCTTATCAGCACAGTTCCTTGCGCCCAGCCTGTCCTCCAGGGTTGCAACCCAGGCTGATGTGGGCCATTATCGCCACGCAACCGGATGAATGTTATGCAGCGCAAGCGCGCCATTGCCATTGCCGTCGAACAGCGCCAGGCCCTTCAGGCCCGCCTTTTCGTTGCCGCCGCTTTGTTGCTGCTTCCAGCGCTAGTGCTTCTTCTTATCAGCCCCTGATCACCGGCAGCTCGATCAAGCGAGCGGGTCGTCAGGGGATTACGCCACCAGCCGAACAGTAAATGTCCGGCCTGCAGAGCCTTGGCTTTGGGCCGTTTGATAGGATCATCCGCATGACTTCCCCCGCTACCGACACCAACAAAGACCGCGTCTTCATCTTCGACACCACGCTGCGCGACGGCGAGCAATCGCCCGGCGCCACGATGACGCTGGAAGAAAAGCTGCAGGTCGCCGAAACGCTCGACGAAATGGGCGTCGATATCATCGAGGCCGGTTTCCCCATCGCCTCTAATGGCGACTTTGAAGCCGTGGTGGCTGTGGCCAAGCAGGTCAAGAACGCCACGGTGGCTGGGCTGGCGCGCGCCATCACCGCCGATATCGACCGGGCCGGCGAAGCGGTGCGTCATGCCCGCAAGGGGCGCATCCATACGTTCGTTTCGACCTCGCCGATCCATCTGGCGCACCAGATGAAGAAGACCGAAGACGAGGTGATCGAGATCATCGCGCGCACCGTTGCCCAGGCGCGCAACCTGGTGGACGACGTGGAATGGTCAGCTATGGACGCGACCCGCACGCCGCTCGAATTCCTCAAGCGCTGCGTCGAAACCGCGATTCGGGCCGGTGCCACCACGATCAACCTGCCCGATACGGTGGGTTATGCGGTGCCCGAAGAGCATTTCCGCATGTTCAAGACCATCATCGAGACCGTGCCCGATGCCGACAAGGCAATCTTTTCGGTGCATTGCCACAACGACCTGGGCTTGGCTGTCGCCAATTCGCTGGCCGGTGTTGCCGCCGGCGCCCGCCAGATCGAATGCACGATCAATGGCCTGGGCGAACGCGCCGGCAATGCGGCGCTCGAGGAAGTGGTGATGGCGCTGCGCACCCGCGCCGATGCCATGCCCTACCACACCGGAATTGAAACCACCCATCTCGCTCGCGCCAGCCGCATCGTTGCGGCCGCGGCCAATTTCCCGGTGCAATACAACAAGGCCATCGTGGGCAAGAATGCCTTCGCCCATGAAAGCGGCATCCACCAGGATGGCATGCTCAAGAATGCCGAGACCTATGAGATCATGACGCCAGCCAGCGTCGGCATCAAGGAAACGACCCTGGTGATGGGCAAGCATTCCGGCCGCGCCGCCTTCAAGGACAAGCTCAAGGAACTTGGCTATGAGCTGGGCGAGAATGCCTTCCAGGAAGCCTTCCAGCGCTTCAAGGATCTGGCTGACCGCAAAAAGCACGTCTATGACGCCGATATCGTGGCGCTGGTGGACGATGAAGTCGGCTCGGTCGGCGATCGCATCCGCCTTGTTGATATGGAAGTCATTTCCAAGACCGGCGGCACGCACCGCGCCAATATTACCCTGTCGATCGATGGCGATGAAAGCTCGGTGAGCTTTGATGGCACCGGTTCGGTCGATGCGATCTTCAATGCCATCAAGGAGGCCGTGGGCCAGCAGCCGCACCTGGTGCTTTATGCGGTGGACGGCGTGACCGGCGGCACCGATGCGCAGGCCAGTGCTCATGTGCGCCTCGAAATGAACGGCCGCATTGCCTCGGGCAATGCCGCCGAGCCCGATACGCTGGTGGCTTCCGCCCGCGCTTACCTCAATGCCTTTAACCGCTTGATGATCGAGCGCGGCGCCGCCGCCCAGGGCGCCATGGCCGGCTAAGACACGCTGACAACACCCGCAAGCCTGTCGCGCCAAGTTGTGCGGCAGGCTTAGCCGCGCGTTGCGTAAACGCCTGCCATCGGGCATCAAGGCGGGCGAGGTGCTTGCCATGATCAGCCGGAGCGAAATCAGGGGCGTTCTAACCGGGCTGGCCGTCACGGCCCTCGTCCTGCTGGTCGGGGGCACAGTCTGGCCATTGCTGCCTGGTCAGCCACTGCTGCAGACGCTGCGCTTCCACTCGGCACTGCTTTGCCTTGCCCTGGCGATAGCCCTGGCCATTGCCGGCTCACGCTGGCGCGCCGGGCTGCTGGCGCTGCTCGCGCTGCTGAGCGTGGGGCAGGGTGGCTGGATTATCTACGGGCAACAACAAGCGCGCCTGGCGGCTGCTGCCCGCCCGGTGACGCGGACGGTTGAGCTGGTCAGCTTCAACATCCTCAACAACAATACCGAGAATGGGCCGGCTATTGCCGGGATGCTCGCCGCCTCGTCGGCGGATGTGGTGTTTACCCTCGAATCGGCCCCCTTGTTTCCCGAGCTGGGCGCGCTTGCTGCCGTTTACCCCTATCGCATCGGCTGCGAGCAGGAGCTGACCTGCGACCTCACCATGTTCTCGCGCACCGCGCTCGAAGATGTGCAAACCCTCAGCCTGTCGAACTTCTCCCAGCAGCGGGTGATCACCGCGCGCACGCGGATCGGTGGGGAAGCGGTAACCCTCGTGGCCGTGCACCTGACCAAGCCGTATTTCGACATGCAGTCGGAAGCGGAACTGAGCCGGCTGCGCGACATCCTGGAAGCGGTCGAGGAGCCCGCGATCATTGCGGGAGATTTCAATGCTGCGCCCTGGTCCTATGCGATCAATCGGCTGGTGCGGGGCAGCCAATTGCAGGTGGCGCCATTCTATCCCTCGACTTGGCCGCCCGAGTTCGGACTGCTTGGCGTGCCGATCGACAATGTCTTCACCCTCGGCAATGCGGTGGTGGAAAGCCTGGCAGCGCTGCCCGAAACCTTCGGCTCCAACCACCGGGGCCTGCGCGCCCGCATCGGCATCACCGCGCCTTAAGGCCTCGCCCACCCCGAACCCGCTTTACCGCTGTTGTGCACAGCCAAAAAGGGGCTGGACGGCGCAGTTTCCCATTGTGTGCAGGCCTTTGCGCCTCGTTGTCCTTTCGATTGCATTTGATGCAAATGCCCCCGGTTCCCGCAAGGACCGCGAAGGCATGCGGTCCCATCTTCTGCGGGCGTGCCGAGTGCACCGACTCACCAGAATCTTCCGACAGGAGCCATTGCCATGAAGCCAACCTACGATCTTGCGCGCGAGCATCTTCGACGCGCCGCGGCCATGCTGCAGGGTGGCGACAACCAGTCGCGGCAGTTGCGTAACATCGTCGAGCGAACCATCACCCTGATCGATGATCTGACCGAAGATGCGCCCGCTTGGCAGGGAAACGTGCTGGACTTGCAGTCCTTTAAGGAGCGGCGTGGACTTTAGGACTTAACGGCAGGCCTATGCAGCGGGCTGGGCAAAACCATTGGCAGTATCCAAGACGGATTTCAGCCGCTCCTGCATATCAGCCCGCGCCTGCATCCAGTTGCGGCTGGACACCGCAACCCGCACCGCGAGGGTCACAGTCGAATCACCCAGGGCATCAACCAGGATTTCCGGCTGGCCGGCAGCTTCGGGTTGCCCGCTTGTAAGGCCCGCCAGCACCGCCTGGCGCACCGCCCCGATATCGGCCGTGCGGGGCACATTGAACTTGAGCTCGAGAACGCGCGACGCTTCGCGGGTATAGTTGATGATCTTGGCGTTGGAGAGCTTGGAATTGGGGGCGAACATGAAGACCCCTTCAGCCGTGCGCATCTGCGTTGCAAACAAGCCCACTTCCACCACGGTGCCGGCAATGCCGTCGGCATCGATCTGATCGCCCACATTGAAGGGGCGCAGCAGCACCAGCAGGATGCCCGCAGCAATATTGGAAAGGGTGCCTTGCAAGGCCAGGGCGACCGCCAGACCGGCAGCACCAAGCACGGCAAGGATGGAAGCGGTCTGCACCCCGAACTGGCCCAGCACGATAATAATGGTCACCAGCAGCACGCCATAACGCACCACTTGCGACAGGAGCGGTACGATGGTGGGGTCGCGGTGTAAGCGCCCGGGCAGGAGCTGCACGACGTAGCGCGACAGGAGCCCCGCCAACATCCAGCCGCCGACCAGCACGACCAGGGCGACCAGCCCCGACCAGACATTGGCGATGATCCAGGTGGTGGAAAGGGCGAGGAAATCGGAATCGAGCATAGAGGTCTCCAAGGCTTGCGCCAGCCAAAGACGATGGGTGGCCGATGGTTGCGCCGGTTGTTCTTCGGGGGATGGACTTGTTAATCTAGCTAATCAAGCCCTTGTGGAAAGTGACAGCGGGCGCTGGACAGTCCCCGATCCCTTTGCTAGAGAGGCGCCAACCTTGGTACCGGGTTTTTCAACCGGGTGCGTAGCTCAGATGGTAGAGCAGCTGACTCTTAATCAGCGGGTCCACGGTTCGAGTCCGTGCGCACCCACCAAGGTTCTTCTTTCCCCGTATTTGTGGTGATCGGCAAGGCAGTCGCCTTGACCCGTCACGGCGTTGGTGCCCCAAAAGGCGTGCCCGGTGCGCGAATCGCTGGGTCGCGGCATGGTGTGCCGTGCGCTGAACCAGCCGAGGAGGAAACGGGCGATGGCAACCAAGGTGCTGTTTGTGGGCGGGACGGGGCAGATTTCGCTCCCCTGCGTGGCAGAAGCGGTGGAGGCGGGGCACGAGGTCACGTTGTTCAACCGCGGCAAGTCCGACGTGGCGCTGCCACCCGGCGTTAGCGTGATCGCCGGCGACATGAAGGATCCAGCCAGCTATCGCCAACTCGGCGAACAGCAATGGGACGTGGTGTGCCAGTTCATGGTGTTCACGCCCGAGCAGATGGCGCAGGACATCGCGGTGTTTACGGGCCGGGTGGGGCAGTACGTCTTCATCTCCTCGGCGTCCGTTTATGAAAAGCCAGCCCGCCATTACGTGATCACCGAGCAAACCCCGGCGATCAATCCGTTCTGGAAATACAGCCAGGACAAGATCGCCTGCGAAACCATGCTCCAGGCCAGCACCGGCCTGCCCTGGACCATTGTGCGGCCCAGCCACACAGTGCGGACGGGCTTGCCGACCATGATGGGGCCGGCCGATACCACCGTGCAGCGCCTGCTCGATGGTAAGCCGATCATTGTTGCGGGCGATGGCGCGACCCCTTGGACACTGACTCGCTCGGCCGATTTTGCCGTTCCCTTTGTGCGGCTGTTCGCCCATCCGGATGCGCTGGGCGAGATTTTCCATATCACTTCAGATCGCGGCTATAGCTGGGACGCAATCCACACCGCGATTGCTGCGGGCCTGGGCGTTCAGGCGCAGATCGTGCATGTACCAACCGACACGCTGGTGCGGTTCAACCCGGAATGGGAGGGGCCATTGCGGGGCGACAAGAGCTGGTCGGCGCTGTTCGACAATACCAAGATCAAGAGCGTCGTTGGGGAGTTCGAGTGCGCCGAAGTGCTCGAAACAGTGCTCGAGGAGCCGCTGGCCCATTTGCGGCGGCGCATGGCCGCCGGATTGAAGGTGGACGCCGGGTTCGACCAATTGATCGGCCAGATTGCGGCCGCTCAGTCGGCGCTCGGCCAGTAGCAGTCGAATCACGAAAAAGGGCCCCGCTGATCAGCGAGGCCCCTTGCGTTGGAGAGAAGATCAGACAGCTAGTTTGAGCCGTCGTTCGGGCGCTGCTTGTCGCCGCCTTCCTTGGTGTCCTTGGTCTTGGCTTCGCCGCCTTGCTGACCGAAATCGGTCCCGCCGAGATGGCCGCCTGCATCCACGTGCTTGAGCTGTTCTTTTTGACGATCGTCCTTGCTCATCGTGTTCTCCATGGTGTTAGGCAAGGTCAACTGCAGAGGGGCGCACTTGTTCCCGGCCGTGCAGGGGGGTCAGTCGCTCCAGCCTGGAACAACGCCCGGTAATCCCCCCTATTCACAGGGGCTGCGGCGTTAAGCGCTCCCGTTCACCTTCTTGCGAGGCAAAGCTTGGCGCGGACCCAGAAGCCTGCAATGAAGACCTCTCCCTTGAGGCTTCATTAATGTTCCGCCCATCCCGCCGGGTTTTGCCATGAGACTGACTTATCGTGCCCGGCAGCGACGCAGGCGGGCGGCAAAAATCATGCTATATCTGGGGCTTGGCATCGTGATCTTCACGCCCAAGTTCGACATCCAGCAGCCCGTGGGCGGGACCACCCAGGTCGCGAGCATCCGCTAGCAGCGCGCTCGATCAGACCGTATCGCACCGTGACCTCGGCCGCGGCAATGCTGCTGCGCGGCAGGCACATGGATCGGCTGGACTGGGGCGGCGTTGGCGGGCACAGAGATCAACACGGAGCACTATCATGGTGCCCAAACATCCCCACGCCCGATGCCTGCCGAACCTTGCCGCAGCCATGAACTGCGAAGGCCCCAATCCACCACCGCGCGCCGCCGTGCAGCGCCGGCCGCAGCCGTTCCGGCGCAGTTTGTTGCAGCCGCTGCAGCGCGGGTGATTATTGCGATCGTGGGTTGAACGCCTTGCGGCCTGAGCCGTTGCTGGTGGGTAGCGCAAAGGAGAATGCGGTGGGCAAGCGTATCGTTTTTACCGGCGGGAGCGGCAAGGCTGGCCGGCATGTGATCGCCTATCTCCTGGGGCGCGGCCATCAAGTGCTCAATGTTGATCTGGCGCCTTTGGCCATGGCAGGGGTCAACACCCTGACAACCGACCTCACGCAGAGCGGGGAGGCATTCAATGCCCTCTCCATGCATTTTGATTTTGCCGGCCTTGAAACCGGCACCGGCCCGGCGCCAGTGGATGCAGTGGTGCATTTTGCCGCCATACCGCGCATCCTGCTGCGACCCGACAACGCTACATTCGAAGCCAATGTGGTCTCGACCTATAATGTGATCGAAGCGGCGGTGAAGCTCGGGATCCGCAAGATCATCATCGCGTCGAGTGAAACCACCTATGGCGTGTGCTTTGCCGAAGGCGACAAGGACTATCACAGCTTCCCCCTCGACGAGGCTTATGACGTCGATCCGATGGACAGCTATGGCCTGTCCAAGGTCGTCAACGAGAAGACCGCGCGCGCCTTTGCGATGCGCTCGGGCGCCGATATTTATGCGCTGCGCATCGGCAATGTGATCGAGCCGCACGAATACGACAAGTTCCCGGCCTTTCTCGCCGACCCCCTGTCACGCAAGCGCAATGCCTGGAGCTATATCGATGCGCGCGATCTCGGGCAGATCGTCGATCTTTGCGTGCAAAAGGATGGCCTGGGCTTTTCGGTGTTCAACGCCGTCAATGACGAGATCACTGCCGACGAGCCCACCGAGGAGTTCCTGGCCAAATGGGCGCCTAACACGCCGATCCGGCGCCCGCTCGAGGGCTTTGAGGCGCCGCTGTCGAATCGCAAGGCGCGCGAGGTGCTGGGCTTTCGCGAGGAGCACAACTGGCGCCAATATGTCCGCTAGATCGGGCGAGATTATCCGGCAGAGTTAGCACTGCCATAACCACGAAAGCCGCAGCAGGGAGCGGATCGCGTAACCGTGATCTAGGCTCCGGCAGAGCGCTTCCCAATCGGGCCCAGACCTGCAATGAAGCGAGTTGCCGCTGGGCTCGCCCTGAATTTTCAAATGGGGAGGGCATTGCGGCGGTCTGCCTTGTTCAGTTCATTTCCGGTCCCGATGCCCTTATCCACCAACGACACAATCCTTAAGGATGGCGGCGAATGCGGAGCGCTGCTGCGCGCCATAGACTGGACAGTTCATCCACTAGGCGTCCCCAGCGCGTGGCCACCCGAGTTGCGCACCCTTGTCGGGGTGATGCTGGGCTCGGTGCAGCCTATGCTGATCCTCTGGGGGCCCCAACACACCGTCCTTTATAATGATAGCTATGCCGCAATGTGCGGCGACCGCCACCCGGAGGCCCTGGGCCGGCCGTTCCAGCAATTATGGTTCGATATCTGGAACGAGGTGCTGCCCATCATCGACGCTGCATATGCGGGGCGCGGGACCTCGATGGATGACATCGAGTTTACCATGCACCGCAAGGGCTATCCCGAGGAAACCCACTTCGCTTTTTCCTATACCCCGGTGCGCAACAGCGAGGGGCGCATTGTCGGCATCTTTTGCGCCTGCCAGGAAACCACATCCGAAGTGCTGATGCGACGGCGCGAACTGCAGGAACGCGAGCGCTTCCTGCAGGTCTTCGAGCTTACGCTGGGGGCTATAGCCGTGCTGAGCGGGCCTGATCATGTGATCACCGTTGCCAATGCCGATTACCAGATGCTGGTGGGCCGCCGCGACATTGTCGGCAAGCCGGTGAGTGAAGCGCTGCCCGAGGTTGTCAACCAGGGTTTTGTGGAACTGCTCGACGAGGTGTACCGGAGCGGCGTTGCCCATTTGGGCAGGGGAACGCCAGTAAAGCTGCAGCGTAAGCCCGGCGGCGCCATCGAGCAGCGCATCATCGATTTCCTTTATCAGCCGCTGCGCGACCTGCACGGGAAGGTGGACGCGATCTTTGTCCACGCGATCGATGTCACCGAACGCATCGAAGCCGACCAGCAGCAGTCGCTGCTGCGCAGCGAACTTGGCCATCGCATGAAAAACCAGCTGGCGCTGGTGCAGGCAATCGTCAACCAGACGCTGCGCACAGCTCCCGATATCCCGACGGCGGCCAAGTCACTGGGCGATCGCGTCCAGGTGCTGGCCGGCGCCCATGACTTGCTGATCGCCGGGGAAACCGGATCCGCCACCGTCGGGGAGATCGTGCGCAAGCTGGTGCGGCTGCATGACGATGGCCCCCAAACACGGTTCCGCTTATCGGGCGAAACCATCGAGGTGGCGTCGCGACCGGCGCTTTCCCTTTCACTGATCTTGCATGAACTCTCCACCAACGCAGTCAAATATGGCGCCCTTTCAGGCGGCGAGGGCTATGTGAAGGTGAACTGGGGCCGGCAGGACAGTCCCGAAGGCGAGCGCTTTGTGCTCGACTGGGAGGAAGTTGGCGGTCCCCCGGTGAGTGTACCGCGAACGCTTGGTTCGGGCTCGCGGTTGATCCGCGCCGGGCTGGCCGGGACCATCGACGGCAAGGTCGCCCTCGAGTTTGCGCCGCTAGGTGTGCGCTGCACGATTTCGGCCGATCTGGAGAGCTTTCAGCTGGAGCGGTAAAGTATTGCCCGCCAGGTTTTGCTGAAATTTCTCAGCCAAATGCTTTCCAGCGGCCATCATCGCGGCTATAGCCCAGCCACCGCCTTTTCTCCCCCACAGGACCACCCTCATGTTCGGCATTGATCCGAGTTTCTTTTCTTCGCTGCTGCAGGTCATCATGATCGACCTGGTGCTGGCCGGCGACAATGCCGTGGTGATCGGCCTGGCAGCGGCCGGCCTTCCATCGGATCTGCGCAAGCGCGCCATTCTGATCGGCATCATCGCGGCCACCATCATGCGCATCTGCTTTGCGCTGATCACGACCCAGTTGCTCTCGCTGGGCGGTGGCTTGCTGATCGCCGGCGGCATCTTGCTGCTTTATGTGTGCTGGAAGATGTATCGCGAACTCAGCCAGCCGGCCCATGAGGAACATGAAGCGCTCGAAGCCTTGGGCGACGCCGATCTCAACGCCGACGGTTCAGTTGCCGGGCGCGCGCCCAAGAAGACGCTGCGCCAGGCCGTGCTGCAGATCATCATTGCCGACGTCTCCATGTCGCTCGACAACGTGCTGGCCGTGGCCGGTGCGGCCCAGCACCACACCGAAGCCCTGATCTTCGGCCTGGGTCTTTCCGTCGTGATGATGGGCGTTGCCGCCACCTTTATCGCCGGCCTGTTGACCAAGCATCGCTGGATTGCCTGGGTCGGCCTGGTGATCATCCTCTATGTCGCGGCCAAGATGGTCTATGAAGGCGCCGACGCCCTGCTGGACCACACCCTGCCGCACATTCCGCTGTTCTATGGTGGTCCCGGCTCGCATTAGCCTTTGGTAACCAGTGGCCGAGTTTTGTGGCATTTGCCGCGCTCGGCTAGGGTTTTGCTCATCCCGACGCAGTAGCTTTCGGCTTGTTAGTCGGAGCCGAAAGCTGCCCATGCCCGCAATCCTGGATCAAACCGTTCCACGCCTGGACCACCGGGCACCGGCGAAAGCCCAGGCTCCGGCATTGTCCCTCGCTCCCGAACTGGTTTCCGGGGCGCAATGGGATCGGATCATCGCGGAATTCGATGAAGTCTGCCAGGAACAGCTCCACCTTTTCAGCACCACTCGTTGGCCCTCGGTGCGGCAGGAACCAATGGTGTTCCGGCTGGATCGGGAAATCGTCGGCGGTGCCCTGGTGATGATCCAACCCCTGCCGCTGCGGCTGGGTGCCCTGGCGGTTTTAAAATGGGCGCCGATGCTCAAACATGCCGATCACCCCCAGGCGTCAGCCATTCATGCCGGCATGATCGAGGCGCTGGTGGCTGAATATGCCGACCATCGCGGCATGATGCTCTCCGTGTTGCCGCGCGCGTCGATCGAGCCCGACAACGCCAGCTATGCTCAACTGCGCGCCCGCGGTTTTCAGCAGGGCTCGCAGCTGCTTTATCCCAACCGCTACATCATCGATCTCAGGCTTTCCGATGCCGAGCAGCGCAAGAGCTTTGCGCAGAAATGGCGCTACCACCTCAACAAGTCCGAAAAAGCAGGCTTGAGTTTCGAGCATGCCGAGCCCGGGCGGCTGGGTGAGTTCACCGCGCTTTATGAGGCGATGCTCGACCGCAAGAATTTCCCCGATCATTCCGCCTATGAAACCGTGCCTGCGCTGATGAACACCGAGATCGCTGCGCTGCGGCCCGAGCTGTTCTTCGTGCGCCACGAGGGCGAGGTGATCGCCGGGGCCCTGATCTTCAAGGCGGGCGATCGGGCCGTTTATCTCTATGGGGCCACTGCCGACAAGGCGCTGCCACTGCGCGCCGGCTACTTCATCCACTGGCACATCATTCGCTGGCTGCGCGACAATACAGAGGCGCGTTGGTATGATTTGGGCGGCACTGATGGCAATCACGGTCTGCACCAGTTCAAGAAGGGCATGGCAGGCGACCGGGGCGTGATCCGCCCCGTGCCGCCCGTTGCCAACTACGCTTCGCGCCCCTGGCCGTTTCTTGTTGGCAATGGTGCCTTCATGGCCCGCGACACCGCTAACGCGCTGCGCCGCTATGTCGCCGGGCTGTTCAACCCCGCTGCACGGCCCGACCAGGCCCGCGACAGCGGGCAGGGCCGCGCCCCATGAGTTTGGCGCGTCGGCTGGCTTCCCAGTCCACCATCATCTTTGGCGCCCGCCTGTTCGGTGCGGGGCTGATCTTTGTCGTCCAGGCGCTGATCGCCCGCTGGTGGGGGCCGGGCCTGCTCGGCGAATATCTATTGATCGTGGCCGCGGTGAACCTGATCAGCGTCGCCATGCCTTTCGGCTTCCAGACCGTGGGCGCTTATTTCGCCGCCGAATACCGGGCGCGTGCGCAGCAGCGGCAGCTGCTGATTTTTATGCTCTGGGCCTATGGTCATGTCCTGGGCACGCTGGCGCTGCTGCTGGTGATTGGTTACCCACTGCTGCAGGCGATCGGGCAGGGCGGCAGTGTGCTGGCGCAGCATCTGGTGCCCGCCGCGCTGCTCGCCTTTGCCACCGCGATGTTTTACGTCAATGGCGCGCTGCTGGTTGGGCTCAAGCACCCGTTGGCCGGCTATGTGGTTGATTCCGTGTTCCGCCCGCTGATTGTCGTAGGCGCCTTCTTGGTGACTGCGAGCCTGGCTCCGCCAGCCGAGGCATTCTCCAATATGCTGTGGGTAATCGGCGTCGGCTGTGCCCTGGTGTCGCTGATGCACTTCGCCTATGTCGTGCGGGTGTTCCGCTCCGTTCAAAACGAAGCGCCGGCTCAGCCGCGTGAGCTCGCCCGCTGGTGGCGCTTCGCCGTGCCCTGGGTGCTGATCGGGCTCGCCACCGACTTCTTTTTCGATATCGACCTGCTGCTGCTCAGCCATCTGCTCGATCGCGAGCAATTGGCCATCTTTGGCGTATGCACGCGCATCTTTGCGCTGGCCGCCTTCGGGGTCGGCGCGGTGTATGCCGTGACACTCCCCGAGATTTTTGAAAGCCAGGCCAATTCTGACCGCAGCGCCTTTCTGCGCAAGGTGGGCGAGGCCAATGTGGTCGCCAGTGGCTTATCGGTCCTGCTCTTCGTGGTCATGGCCGTAGGCGCGCCGTTCGGCCTGCTCCTGTTCGGGCCGGCCTTTACCGCCGGAGCATTGCCGCTTGCCGTGTTGTGCCTGTCCCTCGTGGTGCGCTCGGTCGCGGGGCCGGCATCGCTGGTGCTCTCGATCCATGATCGCCCCTATGCCAGTCTGCCTGCGGTAGGGCTGGGCATTGTCATGCTGGTGGCTGGCAATGCCCTGCTGGTGCCCCCATTCGGGCTGATGGGCGCGTCGCTGTCGGCGCTGATCGCCATTACCGCTTGGTCAGCGGGTTTGTGGCTGACGGCTTATAAGCTGGCCGGGCTCGATGTCTCCATTCTGCAATGGTTTCGCGCCCGGCGGGCCGCTATCCTGGCGGCTGGCTAGCCGCAGTCGCCTCACCGGGTCAGCGCCAGTCGGGCTGAACGGCGCAGCCGATTGGCGATGCCGCCGCTGACACCACGGTCATAACCGGGGATCACCTTGGTGAGCGGGCGCTCATAAAGCAGGTAGTCTTCGCCAAAGATATGGTTCTCGAGCACCGCGATCTGCTTGAAGCCCATGCGGGTCATGATCGCCGCCGCGGGATCATTGCCGGCCTTGGTATAGGTGGCGATCTTGTGGAAGCGTCCATTGTCCCAATGGTCGATAAAGGCGCGCATGCCCTGGACCCCAAGCGTGCTGCGGCGCTTGTCGGGGAACACATAGGACCAATAAAGCCAGAGCGTGCCCAGTTCAGGACCGGAGATCATGAAACCAGCGGGTTCGCCCTTGAGGATGAACATCATCACGTGGTGCGGATCGGCATCGATCAGCGAGGCGAGGTAGGGCTTGGTCAGCCGGGCCGATTCGTAGGCCTTGAACTCGCTCGAGTAAAAGGGCGAGGTCACGATGGCTTCCTGCAGTCGGGCATGGACCAGCCCGATATCGGCGTAACTGGCGGCGCGGAACAGCGGTGCCTTGGGGGCGGCTGTGCTCACGGCACTCGCTGGCGTCAGTGCAATGTCGCTCATATGGTTCACCCGGCTTGACCCCTGCACAGTACCACCAGTTCATCCTGGGCCTAAGTGCGCTCGTTTGCTGGGGTTAATGGAGCACAGCCTTGCCCATGCGCAGCCCCGGCGGTACAACAGCGCAAGGCAAAAAAGGGGAGAACCAGTGTGAGCCAAGAGCTCGTATTCCAGCCAGATGCAGCCGCAACCGCTCATACCCATGCTACCAAGGAGCAGTATGAGCAGATGTATGCCCGCTCCGTCAGCGACCCCGATGGATTCTGGGCCGACGAGGCCGGGCGCATCTCCTGGATCAAGGCCCCCACCAAGATCAAGAACACGAGCTTTGCTTACCCCGATGTCTCGATCAAATGGTTCGAAGACGGGGTGCTGAACCTTGCCGCCAACTGCATCGACCGGCATCTGGAAGAACGTGGCGATCAGGTCGCGATCATCTGGGAGCCCGATGATCCCAACACCGAAGCCGAACACATTACCTATCGCAAGCTGCACGAAAAGGTTTGCCGCTGCGCCAATGTGCTGCTTTCGCTCGGGGTCAAGAAGGGCGACCGCGTCACCATCTACCTGCCCATGATTCCGCAGGCCGCCTATGCCATGCTGGCCTGCGCGCGCATCGGAGCGGTCCATTCGGTCGTCTTCGGCGGCTTTTCGCCCGACGCCCTGGCCGGCCGCATCAACGATTGCGACAGCCGCATCGTCATCACCGCCGATGAAGGCCGCCGCGGCGGCAAGACAGTGCCGCTCAAGGCCAATGTCGACAAGGCCCTGGCGGACGCGCCGGGCGTCGACAAGGTGCTGGTGGTGCACAACACCGGCGCGGCCGTCACCATGAAGGGCAGCCGCGATATCTGGTGGCACGAGGCGGCTGCCGGCGTTGAGCCCTTCCACGATCCCGTGCCGATGGGCGCCGAGGATCCGCTGTTTATCCTTTATACCTCCGGCTCCACCGGCAAGCCCAAGGGTGTGCTCCACACCACGGGCGGTTATGCCGTCTGGGCTTCGATCACGCATCAATACGCCTTCGACTACCAGCCGGGCGAGGTGTACTGGTGCACCGCCGATATCGGTTGGGTCACCGGCCACAGCTATCTCGTCTATGGCCCGCTCGCCAATGGCGCGACCACGGTGATGTTCGAGGGTATTCCGAGCTATCCCAATCCCGCCCGCTTCTGGGAGGTGATCGACAAGCACAAGGTCAACATCTTCTATACCGCTCCCACCGCCATCCGCGCGCTGATGGGCGCGGGCGCGGAATGGGTTGATAAGGCCGATCTCTCCTCGCTGCGCCTCATCGGTTCGGTGGGCGAGCCCATCAATCCCGAAGCCTGGCTCTGGTACCACAAGCATGTGGGCCGCGAGCGTTGCGCCGTGATCGACACCTGGTGGCAGACCGAAACCGGGGGCATCATGATTACCCCGCTACCCGGCGCCGTTGCGGCCAAGCCCGGCTCGGCCACCTTGCCGTTCTTTGGGGTCCAGCCGGTGGTGCTCTCGCCCGAAGGGCGCGTGCAGGAAGAGACCAAGGCACAGGGCGTGCTCGCCATCAAGGACAGCTGGCCGGGGCAGGCGCGCACCATCCACGGCGATCACAGCCGGTTCGTTTCGACCTATTTCGAGACCTATAAGGGCTACTACTTCACCGGCGACGGCTGCCGCCGCGACGAGGACGGCTATTACTGGATCACCGGCCGGGTCGATGATGTGCTCAACATTTCCGGCCACCGCCTCGGCACGGCTGAGATCGAAAGCGCGCTGGTTGCCCATCCTAAGGTTTCCGAAGCCGCAGTCGTCGGTTATCCGCATGATCTCAAGGGGCAGGGCATTTATTGCTATGTCACCCTTATGGAGGGCGAAACCAGCGACGACGCGCTGCGCACCGAACTTCGCAGCTGGGTGCGCAAGGAAATCGGCCCGATCGCGACGCCTGACCTCATCCAGTGGGCCCCCGGCCTGCCCAAGACACGTTCGGGCAAGATCATGCGGCGCATCCTGCGCAAGGTCGCCGAGAACGACTTCGCCTCGCTTGGCGACACCTCGACCCTGGCCGATCCCGCCGTGGTCGATGACCTCATCGCCAACCGGCAAAATCGGCCCTCGAGCTAGTCCGTAGGGGCGGAGGGCCAGCTCTCCGCCCGCTCCCACCTTCATCTGCACCGGACCCTTTGACGCAGTTTCCGCCGGCGCCGCCGCTATTTGGGCGCCGCGGCCTGTCGTTGTGCCCTTGGCCATCGTTTGGGCGGCTTTGGGCCGTCTAGGTCCGCTCGCTTCCTCAACTTCCGGACTATTCCTTGATCAAAGCTCTTCCTCGTTTCGCCGCCAGTGCGGTGTTTGCTCTCGCACTGAGCCTTCCTGCGGCCGCGGCAACGCTGGAAACCATGGCCGGACAGATGATCGTCGTCGGCTTTCAGGGCAATGATGCCGACGATGCTTCCGTCGTCGCCTTGCGCGAGGAGCTGGCCGCGGGCCACCTCGGTGGCGTCATGTTCCTCAAGAGCAATGTGAAGAGCCTTGCCGCCGTTACCGAAATGAACCGGCAGTTCCGGGCCGCTGCTCCCGATCTGCCCCCGCTGATCACGCTGGACCAGGAAGGCGGCTCCGTCGAGCGCCTCACCAAACAGGTCGGCTTTCGTGAGGTGCCTTCGGCGCGCTCGGTCGCGGCCCGCAACAGCCCGGCCGAAGCCAAGTCAATCTACGCCCGCATGGCCGCCTCCATTGCCGAGCTGGGTTTTACGCTCAATTTCGGCCCTGTGGCCGATATGGAGGTCAATCCCAAGAACCCGATCATCGCCAAGTTCGGCCGCGCCTATGGCGCTGATGCCGAGGACGTGGCCGCCTATGACGCGGCCTTTATCGCCGCCCATCGCGCCGCGGGCGTGTTGACCGCGATCAAGCATTTCCCGGGCCACGGCTCGTCCACCCGCGACAGCCATGCGGGCTTTGTCGATATCACCAAGACCTGGGACGCGAGCGAACTGGAGCCCTATCGCACCCTGATCGAGGCTGACGATGCCGACATGATCATGGTGGGCCATCTCTATCATGCCGCTTATTCTGGCGGCGACACACGCTTGCCAGCTTCCCTTTCGCCCGACTGGATCGAAGGCGTGTTACGGGGCGATTTGGGCTTTGATGGCGTCGTGATCAGCGACGATCTGGAGATGGGAGCGATTCGCGCTCATTTCGGTCTCGCCGACACCGTCACCCGCGCGGTGCGGGCCGGAATGGATGTGCTGTTGCTTTCCAACACCGCCAAATATCGGCCGGGCCTGGGGCGCGAAGTTCTCGAAATTCTCGTGTCAGAAGCCGAGAAAGACCCCGCTTTTGCTCGGCGCATAGAGCAAAGCTACAATCGTATCGCTCGCCTCAAGGCTCGCATCGCTCCGTGACGGCGCTTGCGCTTTCCTCCGGGCACGCTGGAGGTTAAAGTGCGCCTCCCCCATGGGGCAGAGGAGTCGTTAGCGCATGGCGGAAAGCCGCGAAACCAGACAGGTCCGGGCGATCTTTATCTCGGATGTCCACCTGGGCATGAAGCCCATCCGGGTGGGACAGCTGATCGAGTTCCTGCGCGCCCATGACGCCGAGACGATTTACCTCGTCGGCGACATCATCGATGGCTGGCGGCTCGCCAAAGGCTGGCACTGGCCCAGCGAATACAATGTGCTGGTGCAGGTGCTGCTGGACAAGGCTACGGCCGGTACACGCGTGGTTTATCTGCCCGGCAACCACGACGAATTCCTGCGCGAATATCTTGGAACCTATTTCGGCGAAATCGAATTCGTCGATCGTACGGTTCATACCAGTGCGCTGGGGAAAACCTATCTCGTCATCCATGGCGATCAGTTCGACGTCGTGGTGATGAATGCCAAGTGGCTCGCCCATGTGGGCGACTGGGCCTATAATGCTGCCCTGCGCGTCAATATCGCCATCAATTGGGTGCGCCGGCGCCTCGGGCTGCAATATTGGTCGCTGTCGGCCTGGGCCAAGCAAAAGGTCAAGAACGCCGTTTCTGTAATCGGGCGCTTCGAGGAGGCCCTCGTCTACGAAGCCAAGCAGTCGGGCGTCGATGGGGTGATCTGCGGTCACATCCACTTCGCCGATATGCATGACCGCCTCGGCATTCATTACATCAATACCGGCGACTGGGTGGAAAGCTGCACCGCCATCGTCGAAACGCCAGAGGGCGGCTTCGAGCTGATCAAGTGGACTGATATGTCAGCCACAGAGCCGCGCAAGTTCCGCTTGCGGCGCGCATCCTGAGGAACGTGCTGCATTCAGCACAATTTAGCCCGGCTCCAGCGAATCTGCTCTTGAACTCCACGGCATAGCCAGCAAAACTTGCTTCCGGGCGATTTGCCCGGAGTTTTTCTTTCATGCCGTCGGTATCTGCGCGCTGGGACAGTCCCAGCCTGCGCGCTTCCTTGTTTCACTTGACCGTCTTCGCCCCCATGGCGGTCAGTTCCGTGTATCTGGCTATTTGGCTCAGTGAAAAAGGCATTCAAGCCGACCAGATTGGCATTGTGGGTGCCGTGCCCGTGGCGGGCCTGCTGATCCTCAATCTCTTCATCGGGCGATTGGCCGATAAGGCCAAGGACTGGCGCACGGTGATCGTGATCCTGGCGCTGCTGGGCGGTGCCTTTCCGCTGGGGCTGTTTTTCGTCAGTGAGTTCTGGAGCATCGTCCTTGTCTGGGCCTTCTGCGCCATGTCCTCGGGTTCCATCGCCCCGGTAATCGACGCGGCCACGATGCGGCTGGTGCAACGCACGGGGGGCGATTTCGGCACCATCCGGGCCTGGGGCACGGTGGGCTATGTCGTTGCCGCTTCCGGAGTCGGTTTTGCCGTCACCGCCTTTGGCACGGCGGCCTTTGTGCCGCTGTTTTTCGCCGTCTCCCTGTTGCGCGCACTGGTGTCGCTGCAACTGCCGCGCTTCCGTGCCCCCGAGGCGGTGCCGACCCTGGCTGCGCTCAGCCCGGAGCCCGCCAAGCTGAGCGCTGCCCTCAAGCCCTGGTTCGTGCTACCACTCGTCGCCTTTGCCCTCGTCAATGCCGGGCATGGCGTGCTGGGCAGCTTTGCGGCCCTGCTTTGGCATCAGCACGGCGTTCCCGATTATTACATCGGGCCGCTGATCGCCACTTCGGCGCTGGCCGAGGCGGTGATGATGTTCTTGTGGCAGCGCTTTGGCGGCCGGGTCACGGCGCGCAGCATGATCCTTGCTGCCTGTATTGCGGCGCTGATCCGGTTCACTGCCATGGCCTTCGATCCGCCGGTCGCGGTGTTGTTCGGCCTGCAGACGCTCCATGCCGTAACCTATGGCGTCGGCTATTTCGGCGTCGTGCATTTCATCGCCAATTGGACTGGCGAGGACATTGCCGCTGAAGCTCAAGGCTTTGCGACCATGCTGCAGCAGGCCACCTTGGTGATTACCCTAGCGGGGTTCGGCTGGCTTGTCGCCCATGTGGGCGTCGCCTCATATTTCGCCATTTCAGTGCTGTCGCTGCTCGGCATCGGCTGCGTGCTGCTGTCGTTGCGCCTGCGGCCACCCAAGGATGCGGTGCTGCCCTGAGCCCGGCGCGCGTCGGCGGAGGGGCTGGTTTTTTCGAGACAGGTTGCCGTCAGCTTGCCTGGTCGCCTCAGCCGCATCCTCGTGAGCAGAGGGGGCTGCCAGCGAGCACCGACCCGGGGCTGCTTGAGCTCCGCGTCTGGGCTCGGCCGTTGACGGGAATTCACAGTGGCCACGCCCAACAAAAAGGCCCCGGTTTTTACCGGGGCCTTTGTTCGTTTGTTGCAGTTCCGACTAGTTCAGGCGCCCGCTGGCATGGGCCAGCATGGTGTAGACCTTGCCGCGATCGGACAGCAGATATTCGCGCGTTTCGGCAGCGGCACGGGGACCGGCAGCCGCACGCTTCAGCAGCTGCTCGAACTCACCCATGTAAGCTTGGGCCGTACGGGCGAAATCGGCGTCGCGCTGCACGCGCTTGCGGACATCGTCATAGGTGCCCTGGCCGGTCAGCGTATAGATTCGGCGCGAGAACACGTTGGATTCCCCGGCTTGGTAGCGAGCCCAGGCTTCGCCCAGAGCGGCATCGTCGATGGCGCGGGCGATATCCTCGGTCAGCCCCGAAAGACCCTGCTGCGGCGCTTGCTGCTGGGTGCTGGCCTGCTTGGCCGATGCATTGCGCAGCACATCACGCAGCCAGCCACCGGTATCCTGCGCGGCCGGGCTTGCTTCAGCTTCCGCAGGTGCTGCGGGCTGAACCGGTGCAGCTGGCTGGACTGGTGCGGCCGGCTGGACTGCCGCCGGACGAGCCGGCTCAGGGGCGCGGATCGGATCGACCAGCGGCTGACGAGCGGGCTCGGGCGCACGGATCGGATCCACCAGGGTTTGGCGGACCGGCTCGGGTGCCGGCTGGCGCTGTGGCTCTGGCTGGGCGGGCCGGGCGGGCTCCATCCGGGCCTGACGCACGGGCTCGGGCGCAGCTTCGCGCGGCTGCGGATAGCTGGCTTCGGCGCGCGGTGCCTCATAACGGTTGGCGCGCTGGGCCGGACGGCGGTCGTGCAGGTCATGGGTGGCCGGCTGCGCGCGCACAATGGCGTTGAGCTCGCTCAGGGCCTCGATCTGCTCGGCAACCACGCGTCGCATGGCGGCTGCACTGGCGCGGGTTTCCTCGGGCAGTTCGGCAACGCCGCGGGCCAGCTCGGAACGGGTCGCTTCGAGCTCGGAGCCCACTTCGCGGGCGGTGTCGCGCATGGCGCGGGCGGTGTCGTTGAACCGGCGCGTTGCTTCTTCCAGAGCCCGCTGCATTTCGCCGATCATCTGCTGCTGGGCTTCCTGGAGCGCGGCGCTGGCGCGCCCGCTTTCGGTTTCCGCGGTGCTGCGGAAATCACCCAGGCGCGATGCCACATCGCCGCTGGTTTGCTCCAGAGCCTCACGGAACGTGCCCGTGCTCTGGTCGATTGCCTGGCGCAACACTCCGGTATTGCTCGAAACCGCATTGCGCACCGAAACGGCGCTATCACTGATGGTTTCTGCCAGCGTGCTGGTGGTGGCGCTGAGCACATCGGTGACGCTGCCGGCGGCCGACGTCAGGATGTCGGCCACGCGGTTGGCATTTTCTTCCAGCGCCGAATTGACCTGCGCGGTTTGTTCGGAAAGGGCCGAGCGGATGGTGCTTGTGGTTTCGTTGAGCGCACCGGTCGCCGCGTCGCTGGCGCGGGAAAGGGCGCCATCGACCTGGGCCGCACTGGAATTCAGCGTCGCCGCGAAGCGTTCGGTGCTGGCATTGAGCGTCGAGTTGAGGCGCTCATTGGTTGCGTAGATCGCATCATTGACGCTGCTGGTATTGGCCTGGATCACCTCGGCGACCTGGGCCGAAGTCTGGCTGAGCGCTTCGGTCACCGCCGAAGTGGTGCTGGCCAGCGTATCGGCAACGGTATGAGTGGTTTCACCCAGGGCCTCGTCCATGGCCCGACGCGCACCGATCAGGCGGCGTTCGGTGTCGTTGACGGTTTCGGCAATCGACTGCGCGAACATGCGCATGCGGTTGTCGATGTCGTCGGCACGCGAGGTGAAGCTGGCCGCCAGAGCGTCCATGGCGTTGCGGCGTTCTTCCAGCGTTTCCACCGCGAAGTCGCCCGTGGTTGCAAGGGCCGAGGAGGCGCGGTCCATATTGGCCGCTTCCGCGTCCAGCTTGCCGAGCATGGAGGAGAACTCGTCCACCATGGTGCGGATGGTGCTCTGCAGCGCACCGACATGTTGGCTGACCATCTGGCCGGCTTCTTCGGTCTGGCCGATCGCTTCGCGAACGGTGGCCGAATAGGTCGCAGTCTGCTGGGCAACGCTGCTCTCGAGGCTCGCCAGATTGGCGGTCGAGGCATCGAGCACCCGCTGCAGCAGCAGGTTGGAGTCGTTGAGCTTGCCCAGTGCCGCGGTGACATCGGACAGGATGCGCGAGGTCGAGGCCGACATGATGGTTTCGGCTTCGCGGGCATTGTCGGCCAAGGCGTCGCGCAGCACATTGCCATGGCTGAGCAGGGCGCCCTGCAACTGGTCGGAGCGCTCGGTCACCAGCGCCGCAAAGGCATTGGTCTGCTCTTCCACCGAGCGGTTGAGATCGGCGATCTGATTGCCGATCGCATCGACCGCACCAACGGCCTTGACCGAAACGACCTCGTCGATGCCAGCCGCAGCCGAGCGGATCTGGTTCATCGCCGCGCGAACCGCTGCGTCCATGCTATTGGCGGTGGCGCTGATATCCTCGGCAATATTGTGGGTTGCCGCGATGATGCGCGTCGAAATGGTTTCCTCGATGCGATCAGCGCCCGCTTCCAGATCCGCCATGGACTGGGTGATCGAGGTGTTGATCGAGGCGTTGAGCGCAGCCAGGCGCTCGGCCGTGATATCGGCGCGGGCGGTGATGGCTTCGGGCAGGGTGCCCAAGCGCTGGTCCACCATGTCGGTGATGGCGCGACGCGCCATGTTGACGCCGGTCTCGATGAGATCGGCGGCCTTGCGCGCGCTTTCGCCCACAGTGGCGCTGACCGCGTCGAGACGGGCGGCAACGCCATTTTCGGCATCCGAGATCTTGGCCACGGCGCTGTCGAGCCCAACGCCCAGATGGGTGTTCACCTCGGCAACCTTGCTGGCGATCACGTCCGACATGCCATTGACGCGTTCGGCCATGGTGTCGGTGACTTCGCGCAGCGAGGCATCGATGCGGGTGCGGGCGTCTTCGCTCTGCTGGGCGATGGTGTCGGCCAGCTCGGCCGTGCGCAGGCCCATGGTTTCGCCGATGGAGGTGGTGTGCGTCGCCAGCGTGTCGGACAGCGCCTGGGTGCGGGCACCCAGTGCGTCGTTGAGCTGGTGGGTGCGCATGCCGATCGTGCCGGCCAGCTCATTGGTGCGCGCATCAAGCGCACCGGTGAGTGCCGCAGCCTGCGTGGTGAGCTCGGTGCTGAGCTTTTCCGTGCCGGCAGCGATCTGGCCCGAAAGGTTCGCCGTGCGCTCGTCGAGCGCGGAAGCGAGCTCGTCAGTGCGCGCGCCAAGTGCTGCGTTGAGGCTATAGGCGCGGCCGTCGAGGGCCTCGGTAAAGTCGCTGACGCGGCCGTCAAGGGCCCCGGTCAGCTCCGTCAGGCGGGCATCGAGCGCGCCGGTAAGGCCCGAGCTGCGGCTGTCGAGCGCCTGGGTCAGTTCTGCGGTGCGGGTGTCGAGTGCTTCGGTGAGCTCGGCCGTGCGGCTATCCAGGGCTTCGGTGAACCCAGCGCGGCGGCTGTCAAGCGCACCGGTCAGGCGCGACACGCCCTGATCGAGGGTGACGGCAATGCCGCCGACGCGGCTGTCGAGGGCGCCAGCCAGCTGCGACACGCCCTGATCCAGCGTGCCAGCAATACCGCCAAGGCGGCTATCGAGGGTGTCGCCGAGCTGGGAAACGCCGTGATCAAGCACACCGCTGATGCCTTCCAGACGACCTTCCAGCGCTTGCGTGATCTGCGATACGCCCTGGTCCAGGGCGCCAGTGATCCCGCCAACGCGGCTGTCGAACGCACCAGACAGTTCGGCAACGCTGCGATCCAGAGCCCCGGTGATGCCGCTCAAACGGGTGTCGAGTGCCCCGGTCAAATCGGTAACGCGGGTATCGAGGGCGCCGGTGATATCGGCGACGCGGCTGTCCATCGACCCGGTGATATCCGTCAGGCGGCTGTCCAGCGCGCCGGTGAGGTCGGCAGCACGCGTATCGAGCGCATTGATAAATGCGCCGGTGCGGCTGTCGAGCGCTTCGGTCAGATCGGCAGTCTGGCTTTCGATTGTGCCGGTAAAGCCGGCCGCCCGTTCGTCGAGCATGGCGGCGAGGCCAGCTGCCCGCTGATCAACTTCGTTGGCGAAGCGGTTGGTGTGCTGATGGAAGCGGGCCGAAATCGCGCCGGTATGCTGGTCGATGGATGCGGCGAGGCCCGTAGCGCTTTCCTCGATCTGCGTCGAAAGGGCCGCGGTGCGGTCCTGCAGTGTATCGGCAAGGCGCTGGGTGCGGCCGGCAATGGCCTGGTCGAAAGCCTCGGTGCCGGTGAGTAGGGTTTCGCCCAGTTCCTGCGAGCGCAGGCGGATGGCCTCGCTGAACTCGTTGCCACGGCCATCAAGCGTCGCGGTGAGCTCATCGGTGTGGATGGTTATGGCCGCGGTGATTTCGCTGGCGCGTGTACCGAGTACCTGATCGATCTGATCGGCGCGGGCGGTGAGTACCTGCTCAAGTTCCCCCGTGCGGGCGCTCAGCGTCTGGTCGATTTCGCCGGCGCGGCTGCCCAGGACCTGCTCGACGCGGGCGGCATGGGCACCCATGACGCGGTTGATCTCACCGGCGCGGGTGCTCAGCACCTGGTCGAGTTCGCCGGTGCGGGCGCCCAGCGCTTCATCGATTTCGGTGAAGCGATTTTCAAAGGCGCCGCGGATTTCGCCGCTGCGGGCGGTGAGGATTTCGTCGAGACGCTGGGTGCGGCCATCAATGGCTTCGGCGATGATGCCGGCA
Organism: Devosia sp. 1566; assembly: GCF_004005995.1. Classification (NCBI taxonomy): domain Bacteria; kingdom Pseudomonadati; phylum Pseudomonadota; class Alphaproteobacteria; order Hyphomicrobiales; family Devosiaceae; genus Devosia; species Devosia sp. 1566. Next base: position 2,192,792 of record NZ_CP034767.1, on the reverse strand, counting down.
TGGCCATCCAGCTTTTCACCGAGTTCACGCGAGGTGGTGGTGAGGCTATCGGTGATGGCCTGGGTGCGCGAACCAAGCACTTCGCCCAATTCCCGGGTGCGCTCGGCAACCACGGCGTTGAAGCGACCCGATTCTTCGTTCAGCGCCATTTCCAGAACATTGGCGCGCGCGGCAAAGCTGCTGCTTTGCGCTTCAAGGCGACGCAGCAGTTGCTCGCCCTTGTCGCCAATCACATCGTCAAGGCTGTGCAGGCGGCTATCGAGCGCACCGGTGACCTCGGCGAGGCGGGCATCGAACTGGCCCAGCGAATCCTGTCCGGCCGTGGAAAGGGTCAAACGGGCGCGTTCGGAGGAATCTTCCAAAGCGCCATTGAGCTCGATCAGGGCCGTTTGCAGGCGGCTCTCGATGCCATTTAGCTGGATGGAAACGGTTTCGTCGATCTGGCGGCTGGCCGAGTTCAGAATGCCCTCGGCTTCGCGCGACCGGTTAGCGATCTCCTCGGCAATGCGGCTGCCGATGGTGTCGAGCGCTGTGGTGACGGAGTCGCCGCGTTCGCGCAGCTGTTCCAGAAGATTGTTGCCGCCCTCCGACAACAGGGTCGCGATTTCGCTGGTGCGGTCGCCCAGGGCTCCGGACAGGTCACCGGCGCGCTGCTCCAGCACGGCCGAGAGCACGCTGGTGCGGTCTTCCAGTATGCCGGCCAGGGCGTTGCTTCGCTGCTCAAGCGTGTCGGCCAGGGTAGCGCTGCGGTCGGCAATCAGGCCGGCCAGATTGCCGGTGCGTTCTTCAAACGAGCCAGCCAGTTCGCGGCTGCGCTCATCGAGCCGGGCGGTGCGGTCGTCGATGGCACTGGCGATATCGCCGACGCGGCTATCGAGCGCCTCGGTCAGCGCACGCATGCGGGTTTCGATGGTGGAGTCGAGCTCACCCGTGCGAGCCTCGAGCGTGCGCGCCATGGCGGCGGTTTGCTCGTCAAAGTTCTGAGACACCCGGCCAGCGCTGTTGTCGAGCGCGGAGATGAAGTCGGTGGTGCGGTTGTCGACCAGGGCAACGAAGTTTTCGGTGCGCTCGCCAAAGCTGCTGTTGAGCGTATTGCCGGCAGTCTCAAGGGCGCGGGTCAGGGTGCCACCGCTTTCCACCAAGGTGCCGGCGATGCGCTGCGAGATGGCATCGAGATCAAAGACCAGCCCGGTATGGCTTTCGGTAATGGCTTCGCGCACCCGCTCGGTATTGGTCAGAACGCTTTCGCGCTGGCTGGCGAGTTCGGCGATCAGCGCGCGCATGCGCGACTCGTTGTCGGAATAGGTGCGCTCGAGTGCCGTGACCTCGTTGTGGATCATCACTTCGAGTTCACCGGCGCGCGACAGGGCGCGCTCCAGCCCGTCGCCCAGCGCATTGACCTCGCGGCGCACGGCTTGGCCCACCGAGGCAACCTTGTCGGCGGCGGTGACTTCGGGCTCGGCCAGGCGAATGGCAGCCTGGGTGATGGTGGAAGCCGCGTTGCGCAGATCCTGCGCGCGACGGAACAAGGTAGCGACGGCAAAAAAGCCCAGCACGGGCAAGAGCATCAGCGCGGCAAGGAAGATGAAATCGATGGTGCCGACAAAGCTGCCGAAATCGGCGAACTGGTCGCGATAGCGCATGGCGCCGGCCGCGCCGGTGGCGCCCAGCCACAGCACCGACAGGATCACCGCCATCCAGACTGGCGTCGCTGACGAGCGGGTCTGCAGGCCGTAAAGGATTTTGGAAGTGCCGAACCGATCGTCATTGGCGACCGGTCCCGCCTGCGCCGCGATCTTGTCGGCCGCCAAAAGGCGCTCTGACTTGGCAGGATCGTTGCGCTTTTCGGCGGGCTTGTCGCCCGAGCTGTCGAGATTGAACACCGAGTCCTTCAGCGCGTCTTCCACCGCTGAAAACGCTAGGGCCGCAGGATCGTTTGCTGGGGGGGTCGGGTTTTTCGCCATACTCTTTACAACTCTCGCATCGGCCTGGCAGCGGGGGCGGTTTTAAGAGGGTGATCTAACGCCAAGCCGTTGCCGGGCTTGTCGCCAAATTGGTTCAATTCGATGCAAATGGCCCTGCATCGGTCCTCTACCATCGCCGCCGCGCGCTGGTTCATCGTTAAGTAGTACATGCAATTTAACTCAAACCGAACGGTTTCTTACCCAAAGGTTAATTTTTGCAGTGGGTAACACGGACCGCTCGATGCGCGCAAACTGCGCCGTCGATTTAATAGGGTATTCACGCCAGCCCCTTAGGCTTGGACAACCGGTCGCGTTCTTGGCCGTAGTTGTTCAAGTGGAAAACCATGGCCAATCCCTCAGCATCGCTCCCCCAGCAGTTCTCGCCTAGCGAGGCCAACAAAGGGGGCCCGATCGATCGCTTGCACCTGGCTCGCCAGTGCCTGGGTGACGAGGGACTGGAGCAAGAAGTGCTGCGGCTGTTCCACGACACGATCAAGAGCTATATGGCTCGGCTGCAGCGGGCCGAAGATGGGGCGGAAACGCGGATTGCCCTGCACACGCTCAAGGGCGCTGCACGCGGAGTAGGGGCCTGGACGGTTGCCGATCAGGCGCAGGCTGCCGAGGAGGAACTGGCCGATGCTGCGGTGGTCGGGCCGGAGCGCTTTGCCGACCTCGCCATGGCTGTGGAAGAAGTGAGCGTCTTCATCGCCGGCATGCTGACCGACGACTTAAATTAGCAGGTGCGCCGCGCACCGCTGCCGGTGAGGCCTGCGAGGACCTCCCGGCCGCTTTGCGCTGTGCACAACGCAGGAATTTGACGGCTTGCCTTGCCAACGCCTATAGAGCGCCCGATATCTAATGCGCTTTCAGGTGCATCGCCGCCCATGGTTGATGGCCACCAAGACAAGGCCCCACCCCGATGACTATGCCGACCCTGGCGCCCGAGCTTTCGCCGCGCGCCGTTTCCACCGAAGCTTACCGTACGCGCCGGACCTTTGCGATCATTTCGCACCCTGACGCCGGCAAGACGACGCTCACCGAGCGCCTGTTGGCGGCTGCCGGTGCCATTCAGCAGGCCGGTGCCGTGCGCGGCAAGGCGGGGCAGCGCTCCACCCGTTCGGACTGGATGGAAATGGAGCAGCAGCGCGGCATTTCCATCACCTCCTCGGTGATGACCTTTGAATATGACGGGCTGACGCTCAACCTGCTCGATACGCCAGGCCACTCCGACTTTTCGGAAGACACCTACCGCACCCTGACGGCGGTGGATGCCGCGATCATGGTGATCGACGCGGCGAAAGGTATCGAATCGCAGACGCTCAAGCTCTTTGAAGTGTGCCGACTGCGCGATATCCCGATCATCACCTTTATCAACAAGGTCGACCGCGAAGGGCAAAGCCCGCTCGATCTGATCGATGAAATCCAGAGCAAGCTGGCGCTCGACCTTACCCCCGTGCTGTGGCCGATCGGACAGGGGGTGGATTTCGGCGGCTATATCGACTTGGTTGAAAAGCGGGTGGTCAACCCGCAGGGCAAGACCATTGCCGAGTTCGACGAACTCGAAGACCTGCTCGACAACGATGCCCTGGTCGACAATCCTGTGTTCATGGCGGCGCTGGAAACGCTCGAAATGGCGCGCGCCATGTTGCCCGCCTTCGATCTCGACACCTTCCACCAGGGCCACCTCAGCCCGGTCCTCTTTGGCTCGGCACTCAAGGGCGTCAGCGTTGCCGAACTGCTGCGCACGCTCGGTGACTGGGGCCCCGAGCCGCGGCCCCAGCCGGCTCTGCCCGCGCCCATCGCCCCGGCCGATAAAAAGGTCACCGGCTTTGTGTTCAAGGTGCAGGCGAATATGGACGCCAATCACCGCGACCGCATCGCCTTTGTGCGCCTGTGCTCAGGTAAGTTCGAGCGCGGCATGCGCCTCAAGAATGTTCGCTCGGGCAAGGACATGGCCGTTTCCAACCCGATGTTCTTTTTCGGCAATAACCGCGAATTGGCCGAAGAAGCGGTGGCGGGCGATATCGTCGGCATCCCCAACCATGGCACCCTCTCGGTCGGCGATACGCTGACCGAAGGCGCGACGATCAACGTTACCGGCATACCCAATTTCGCGCCCGAAATTATCCGCCGCGTCCGCCTCACCGATCACATGAAGACCAAGCAGATGAGCAAGGCCCTGTCGGACCTTGCCGAAGAAGGCGTCACCCAGGTGTTCCGTCGCATGGTCGGCGCGGACTGGATCGTGGGTGTCGTCGGCCAGCTGCAGCTCGAAGTGCTGTCCGCCCGGGTCGCCAAGGAATATGGCGTGCCGATCACCTTTGAATCGCTGGGCTATGAAGTGGCGCGCTGGGTTGAAAGCGACGATCCCGAAGAGCTCAAGCGCTTCATCGCCGCCCAGAAGGTCAACATGGCCGAGGATCGCACGGAAGCGCCGGTGTTCCTGGCGCAAAACGCCTGGTGGGCCGATCGCGCCAAGCAGGATTGGCCCAAGATCCGCTTCCTCACCACCAAGGAACGGCATTGACCACTTCCGAGCGCATCGAAGAGTTTCTTCTGGCCGTCAAGACCGCGTTCAACACCGGTACGTTGTTGCGCCTCAAGCTTGGTGGCTACCATGGCAGCGAGCCCGAGCTCAAATCGGTCGACGTCAAGAAGATCGTCGCCAAGGGGGTGGAGAAGTTCAGCTTCACCTTCCACTACAAGACGCGCGACATCATCAAGAACCAGATTCAGCCCGAAGCGCTCGCAACGCTGCGCGCCGGCCTCAAGGCCGAATTCCGCAGCGCCCAGCTCGCCACCACCGAGTTCGACCTGAGCTTTGAACGCAATGGCGACAAGGTGCGTCTCAAGCGCACCGAGGTCGAGGGGCGGGAAGCGGCTCCAACCGAGCACAACCGCGCCAAGAACCGTCCGCTGACCCAGACCGACAAGCCTTATCTCAAGGCACTCGGGATTGCCGGCAAGGACGGGACCGTGCGCAATGATGCGCAGGACAAGTTCAGGCAGATCAACAAGATGGTGGAGATCTTTGCTCCACTGATTCAGGGGATCAAGGCCGACGCACCCCGCATCGTCGATATGGGCGCGGGGAAGGGCTATCTCGATTTTGCGCTCTACGACTTTCTTGCCGGGCAGGGGCGTCCGGCCGAGATCGTCGGCGTTGAAATGCGGCCCAAGCTGGTTGAAGACGGCAATGCGACCGCGGCAGAATCGGGTTTTACCGGCCTCAGCTTCGTGCCCGGAACGATCATGGACTATAACGCTGGTGGCGCCGATGCCGTTATCGCGCTGCATGCCTGCGACACCGCGACCGATGACGCAATCTACAAGGGCATCAAGGCGGGGGCCGCGCTGATCGCGGTGGCCCCTTGCTGCCACAAGCAGATTCGGCGCGAGATGGAGGCCGGGCAGGCGGACGATCGGCTGGGCGTGCTGCTGCGGCATGGCACGTTCCTCGAGCGGCAGGCCGAGATGGTCACCGATACGCTCAGGGCCCTGCTGCTGGAGCTGAGCGGATACCGCACCAAGGTCTTCGAGTTCGTTTCGGATGCCCACACGCCCAAGAACAATTTGATCGTGGCCGAAAAAGATGGTCGCGCTGGACGCGACCGCGACACGATCTTGCGCCAGATTGCCGACACCAAAGCCATGTTCGGCATTCGCCAGCATTATCTCGAAACCCTGCTTCACTCCGACGCCCAAACACAACAGCCTGGATCGCCATGACCAAGATCACATTCGTTCAGAAGGACGGGGAACGCATCGAAACCGAAGCCCAGAACGGCGCGACGGTGATGGAGGCGGCCATCATGAATGGCGTGCCGGGGATTGTGGCCGAATGCGGGGGCGCCTGCACCTGCGCCACCTGCCATGTCTATGTCGACCCGGCCTGGGAAGAAACCGTTGGCGGGCCCTCGGCCATGGAAGAAGACATGCTGGACTTCGCCTTTGACGTGAAGCCCTCGAGTCGGCTGAGCTGCCAGATCAAGGTGCGCGATGCCCTTGATGGCCTGGTCGTGCATGTTCCGAGCCGCCAAGGCTAGGATTTCCCGCCGCGCAATTTTCGCGCGAGAGCGTTTCGACGCATTATTTTGGCCCGGCTCTGGTCGGGCCTCTTTCCCTGTTCCAAGCGTAGGCGCCGCAGGGAAAAACCCGGCTTAACTGCACCCCGGGGCCTGTTTCCGCTGGCCGGGATGGGCTAATTTCCGGGCGTCTACAGTCAGGGTTGAAATGGGTCGCCTCAACACATTTCCGTTGAGCTTGAAAGTGCAGGGTCGTCGCATCGTCATTGTTGGCGGTGGCGAAGAAGCCCTCAACAAAGCCCGGCTCGCTGTTAAGACTACCGCGCTAGTCGTGATTGTCTCTCCTCATCTGGAAGCAGACTTTTCAGCGCTGCCGGTGGAGGTTCTTGAGCGCCGGTTCCAGCCGTCGGATCTCGATAACGCCGCGATGGTGTTTGTGGCGGACGAGGGGCCTGACGCTTCGGTTGCAAAGGATGCGGCTCGGGCTCGCAATATTCCTCTCAATGTCGTTGACGTTCCGGGCGAATGCGACTTCTTCACGCCGGCGATCATCGATCGGGCGCCGCTGACCATCGCCATCTCCAGCGAAGGGCGAGCGCCCGTGCTTGCACGCTTGGTGCGGGCGCGCATCGAGGCCGTGCTGTCGCCGCGGTTGGGCGATTTGGCGAGTCTTGCCGGTGGTTTACGGCACCGCGTTGAGAGCTTGATTCAGGATGGCGGCGCCCGGCGCCGGTTCTACCAGGCTCTGGTGACCTCTCCCGAGATCGAGCGGGCGGAAGCGGCTGGGCGTGGCCATGAAGCGGCCGAGAGCCTGCTGGCGGCGCATGTCGAGGGTGGCAGCGGGGCGGGCGTGGTCTGGCTGATCGGAGCCGGGCCCGGATCGGAAGATCTGCTGACCTTGCGCGCCCAGCGGCTGCTGCAGGATGCCGATGTGATCGTGCATGACCAGCTCGTGCCCGATGGGGTGGTGCAGATGGCGCGCCGCGATGCCGAGCAGATCGCCGTTGGCAAGGCCAAGGGGCATCATTCCTTTTCGCAGGCACAAATCAACACGCTGCTGGTGCGGCTAGCCAGCGAAGGCAAGCGCGTGGCGCGCCTCAAGTCCGGCGACCCCATGGTGTTTGGCCGGGCTGGCGAAGAGATCGCGGCACTCCGCAAGGCGGGGATCGCCTATCAGGTGGTGCCCGGCGTCAGCGCGGCGCTGGCCGCTGCGGCCGATACGGCAACGCCAGTGACCCTGCGCAAGGTGTCGAGCGGCTTCATCATGGCAACGGCCCACGGCGCCGAGGATGACGAATTGCAGCATTGGGCTTTGCTGGCGGGGGCCGGCATGACGCTGGGCCTTTACATGGGCAAGTCGATTTCGGCCCAGGTCGCAGCCCGGCTGGTGGCGCATGGCGCGAGCGAGACGCTGCCGGTGGGTATTGTGGTCAATGCCGGTCGGGCGAACCGCACGCTCTATTCCTGCACGCTCGGCGCCCTGGCGAGCAACCAGCTCGATTTTGCGGATGGGCCTGCGGTTATTCTGGTGGGTGAGGCTGTGGCTGAAGGCGACTGGGCGGAAGCCGCCCAGATGGCCGCTTCAAGCTTCAAGGTGGCATGACAATGGAAATCATTACGGGCAACGAGCTGCTTTCGGGCGGCACGGTTTATCTGGACGCGCAAGGCCACTGGGTTGAGCAGCTGCAAGCGGCGCGCCTCTTTGACAAGAGCGAGAGCGAAGCGCGCGACGCAGCCATCGCCGCGAGCAAGGCAACGGGCCGGATCGTCAGCATTGAAGTCGAGGACGTCAGCGTGGAAGCGGGGCAGATCGTGCCCAAGCGCCTACGCGAGCGTATCCGTGCGGCGGGGCCGACGGCACCGCTGACCTTGAAGGGCGAGATCTATGATCGCCAGCATCTGAGTGAGGACGGTCATGTATCGATATGACGAATTCGACGCGGCCTTTGTGCAGGGCCGTACCGCTCAGTTTGCCGATCAGGTGAAGCGCCGCATTTCCGGTGAACTCAGTGAAGACCAGTTCCGACCGCTGCGGCTGATGAACGGGCTCTATCTGCAGCTGCACGCCTATATGCTGCGCGTCGCTGTGCCGTATGGCACGCTGTCATCGCGGCAGCTGCGCAAGCTCGCCCATATCGCGCGCACCTACGACCGCGGCTACGGGCACTTCACCACACGGCAGAACATCCAGTTCAACTGGCCCAAGCTCCGCGACATTCCGCAGATCCTGGCCGAGCTGGCCTCGGTCGAGATGCACGCGATCCAGACTTCGGGCAATTGCATCCGCAATGTTACCACGGACCAGTTCGCCGGCGCCGCCGCCGATGAGATCATCGATCCCCGCCCGGTCGCCGAAATCATCCGGCAATGGTCGAGCCTGCACCCAGAATTCTCCTATCTGCCGCGCAAGTTCAAGATCGCGATCACCGGGGCGCGGGAAGACCGTGCCGCCATTCGCTTTCACGATATCGGCCTCCAGGCGGCGGCCAATGCTGCCGGCGAAACGGGCTGGGAAGTCTGGATCGGGGGCGGGCTCGGGCGCACGCCGATCACCGGCAAGCTGATCAACAGCTTCGTGCCCAACGAGCACCTGCTGGCCTATCTGGAATCCATCATGCGCGTTTACAATCGCTATGGCCGGCGGGACAACAAGTACAAGGCGCGCTTCAAGATCCTCGTTCATGAAGAGGGTCTTGAATCCATCAAGGGCCAGGTGGAAACCGAGTTCGCCGAAGTGCGCGGTGGCGTTCTGACCCTGCCACTGGAGGAGCTCGATCGCATCACCGCTTACTTCTCGCCACCGGCCTTTCGCGAGCAGGGCGCCGTGCGCATCGATGTTGAACGCGAAAAGATCCTCGATCTCGCTTTTGGCCGCTGGCTCGAAAACAACATCCATTCCCACAAACAGCCCGGTTATGCCTGCGTGACCGTGTCGCTCAAGCCCGTGGGCGGAGCGCCCGGCGACGCCACCGATGCGCAGATGGAGGCCGTTGCCGATCTGGCCGAGCGCTATTCCTTTGACGAACTGCGCGTCACTCACGAGCAGAACCTCGTTCTGCCCCATGTCGCGGTAGCCGATCTGCGCGTGGTCTATGATGGGCTGGTGGAGGCCGAGTTGGCCGACGGTAATATCGGGCTCATCACCGACATGATCTGCTGCCCGGGCCTTGATTTCTGCGCCCTGGCCAATGCCCGCTCTATCCCCATCGCACAGGCGATCTCGCATCGCTTCGCGGCGCCCGAGCGGCAGCGCGATATCGGCGAGCTCAAGATCAAGATTTCAGGCTGCATCAATGCCTGCGGGCACCACCATGTGGGCCATATCGGCATTCTGGGCGTCGAGAAAAAAGGCGGCGAACTCTACCAGATCACGCTGGGCGGCGACGCCACCGAGTCCGCCGCCATCGGGAAGATCCTGGGCCCGGGCTTTGAGGCCGACGAGGTGCCCGGCGCCATCGAAACCCTGGTCGACACCTATCTCGCCAACCGCCAGGGCGCCGATGAAAGCTTCATCACCGCCGTGCGGCGCTTGGGGGAAGCCCCGTTCAAGGAGGCCCTTTATGGCGCTGCCTGAGATCCTGGTAGAACCCAAGCCCGACAAGCTGCGCGCGCTGGGCATTGTCGCCCTCAACGGCATGTTCGACGACATGGATGCGCTTGGCGTGCTGCGTTATGCGGCGAGTGAAGTGCTGCCGGGGGACCTGGCCATCGTGTCCTCCTTTGGCGCGGATTCGGCCGTGCTGCTGCATGTGGCGGCGCAGGTCGACCCCTCCATCCCGGTGTTCTTTCTCGAAACCGGCAAGCACTTCGCCGAAACCCTCGAATACGTTGAAACGCTCAAGCGCCATCTCGGCCTGATCAATGTTTCGGCCGTGCTGCCTGACCCCAGCGATCTTGCCCGCTTTGATCCGGATGGGACCTTGTGGGAGAGTGATCCGGACTCCTGCTGCCACATCCGCAAAACCGAGCCGCTCGAGCCCATCACCGAACGCTTCGGCGGCTGGGTTACGGGCCGCAAGCGCTTCCAGACGGTCGAGCGCGGCGTGCTGCCGCATTTCGAGCTCACCAGCGACAACCGCATCAAGGTCAATCCGCTCGCCTATTTCAGCGATGCGGATGTGAACCAGTACAAGATCGAGCATGGCTTGCCCGAGCACCCGCTGTTCGCTAAGGGCTACAAGTCGATCGGATGCGCACCCTGCACCTCGGCGGTTGCCGAAGGGGAGGATCCGCGCGCAGGACGCTGGCGTGGGCTCAACAAGAAGGAATGCGGCATCCATTTCGACTTCAACGGAGCCATTGCCAATCCCATGACCCCTCCTGCTGCCCCGCTGACGCTGTTCAAGGATGGTGCGTTTATTGCGGATCCATTCAGGGCCTGGGGCGAAGGCGATGAGCCATCCACCGCCCGCTACAAGCATGTTCCGTTTGCCACTCTTGTGGCGAACCGGGCCGCATTCCTCGCCAACCCTCACCCCTTGGGGCTGCTGATTGTGGCGGGCGACAAGGTCGAAGACGTCGCCGGCGATCTGGGGCGCTTTGCTTCCGTTGCCGTGCAGTTCCCCGCCTTCACCGACGGGCGGGGCTATTCCACGGTACGCCTACTCACCGAGCGCTACGGTTTTGCCGGTGAGATCCGTGCCGTGGGCGATGTGCTGCAGGACCAAATCCCGCTGATGCGTCGTTGCGGGGTCAATGCCCTCGTTGTAACCCATGAGCCAACCCGGCAAGCTCTGCTGGAGAACCGGCTGCCCGAGATGGATATCTTCTATCAGCCGGTGGGGCAGGCCGAAGTGCCGATTGGCACTCGGCCCTATCTTCGCCGCGTCTCCTGAGGTAAGTCGAGCATGCTTATCAGGATAGGCGGCACAAGCGGCCGATCCTGACCCCATGCGTCATGACCTGTGAGCGCCCATGTGCCTGCAGGCGATCCGAAATTTGAGAGCAGGCGCCAAGCCGAAGCGGACTTGAGAACAGTATGAGCGGAACTGAAATCACCACCGATGTTGTTGTGATCGGCGCGGGCCCTTGCGGGCTCTTTGCCGCCTTTGAGCTCGGTTTGCTGGATCTCAAATGCCACTTCATCGACATTCTGGATAGGCCGGGCGGGCAGTGCGCCGAGCTGTATCCGGAAAAGCCGATCTACGACATCCCCGGCTTCCCGGTGATCACGGGCCAGCAGCTCACCGACAATCTGATGGCGCAGATCGCGCCGTTCTCGCCTGAGTTCCACTTCAACCGCATGGTCACTTCCATCGACAAGCAAGCCGATGGCTCGTTCCGTCTGGTGACCGATGCTGACGAGGTCTTCAACACCAAGGTGGTGGTGATCGCCGCGGGCGGTGGCTCGTTCCAGCCCAAGCGCCCGCCCGTCGAAGGTATCGAAGCGTTCGAGAACAAGTCGGTGTTCTACTCCGTGCGCCGCATGGACGATTTCCGCGGCCAGGATGTGGTGATTGTCGGGGGCGGCGACTCCGCACTCGATTGGACGCTTAATCTGCAGCCCATCGTCAATTCCCTGACCCTGGTGCACCGCCGCCCGGTCTTCAAGGCAGCGCCCGCTTCGGTCAACAAGATGCAGGAGTTGGTGGCCGAGGGTAAGATCAACTTCCTAACCGGCCAGATCGCGAAGCTCGATGGCGAGAATGGCCAAATAAACCATGTGCACTTGACCACCAGCGCCGGCGATCTGTCGGTGCCGGCGACCCGCCTGCTGCCGTTCTTCGGGCTGACCATGAAGCTGGGCCCGGTGGCCGACTGGGGGCTCGAGCTCAACGACAACACCATCGTGGTCGATACCGAAAAGTTCGAGACCTCGGTGCCGGGCATCTTCGCCATTGGCGACATCAACTCCTATCCCGGAAAGCTCAAGCTGATCCTGTCGGGCTTCCATGAGGCTGCGTTGATGGCGCAGGCGGCCAAGGCCATTGTCTCGCCCGGCGAGCGCGTGATCTTCCAGTACACCACCAGCTCCACCAAGCTGCAAAAGAAGCTGGGCGTCGCCTGATGGAAATTCACGTGACGGACCAGGCCGGGGAAACCCATACGCTCGAAGGGCTCGAAGGGTGGCGGGTGATGGAAGTCATTCGCGACTGGGGGCTCAACATCAAGGCCGAGTGCGGGGGCGCGCTCAGCTGCGCCACCTGCCATGTCTATGTTGACGCCGATTGGCTCGAAACTGTCGGTCCGCCGAGCGATGAAGAAGAAGATATACTCGACAGCGTCGGGGATGTTCGTCCCAATTCGCGCCTGTCGTGCCAGATCCTGATGGACGAGGGCCTCGACGGGCTCAAGGTTACGCTCGCGCCAAGTGCGGCCAAGGAATAAATCGCTGGTGTTGGCGGTTGTTTAACTCCCGCCGTGGACAGTAGTGGCAAGTTGATACTGTCTTTCCCCACGAGTGTCCCGATGAGCGCAACTTCATGCGAGGGCTGTCGCAATGCCGACGCCAATGCATTTTCGATCCCGTTCACCATGGCGTTCCAGCCCATCGTCGATGTTCCTGCTGGCAAGATCTGGGGCTATGAAGCCCTGGTACGCGGCGTGGGCGGGGAAGGGGCGTTCCAGGTCCTGAGCCAGGTCAACGAGCAGAACCGCTACGCCTTCGACCAAGCCTGCCGCGTCAAGGCCATCGAATTGGCCGGACCGCGTTTGCGCGGCAGTGACGCCAAGCTCAGCATCAATTTCATGCCCAATGCAGTCTACGAGCCCAAGGCGTGCATTCGGGCCACCCTGGCGGCGGCTGCCCGGACGCAGTTCGATCCTTCCCGGCTGATGTTCGAGTTCACCGAGAACGAGCGCATGGACAATGTCGCTCATGTCAGCCACATCGTGGCCGAATACCATCGCATGGGTTTCACCACGGCGCTGGACGATTTCGGAGCGGGCTATGCCGGGCTGTCGCTACTGGCGCAGTTCCAGACCGATCTGATCAAGCTCGACATGGAATTGCTGCGCGGCATTGGCAGTTCGAAGGTCAAGCAGGCCATTGTGCGCGGTCTTGCGGGTATCGCCGCCGAACTCGACATTACCTTGCTGGCTGAAGGCGTTGAGAGCGCGGAGGAACTTGCGGTGTTGCGCGGGATGGGAATTCGGCTGTTCCAGGGCTACTATTTCGCTCGCCCGCAGGTGGAAAGCTTCCAGGGCTTCAACGAGTTGGCCAAGGCTGCTTAAGCTATTTGGCGGCGTCCCCGGCCAGCTTGGTAAGCTCGGGGATGAAGTCGCGCACCATGGGCTGAGCCTGGGTCTTGAAGGGCAGGGGGCGGACGACGCGGATGGCTGCAATGCCGACGCGAACCGTCATCAAGCCATTCACCACGCCCTCACCCAGCCGGGCGGAGAGTTTGGCGGCCAGGCCCTGGCCGATCAGTTGCTCAACTAGCCCGTCGGTCAGCACTAGGCCACCCGTCACTGCTAGATGGGTGAGAACGGCGCCTAGCAGGCGCCAGGAGCCAAAGAAGCCCGGGCGAGCGCCGTAGAGCCGGGCGATCGCCCCGGCCAGCCGGAAGCTCTCGTAGACAACGAAGGCGACATCGACCAGCGCCCGGGGGGATACGGCGGTGACCAGCGCGACCCGTCGCGCGGAAGCGGCAGTGAGCGCCTTGGCGCGCGCGTCGAGCGGTGCCATCAAGCTCCGCTCGCCGAGCGCGATCATCTCGTGGCCGTCAAACAGATGCGGCAGGTTCTCCGCCACGGTTTGACGGGAGCGCGCCAGATCGGCTCGATCGGCATAAACGGCTTCGAGCCGCTGCAATGTGCGCTTGGCCGCATCGGCATCATTGCCCGTAAAGGCGCTGTCGGCGTCATGCCGGAGGGCATCGAGGACGCGCAGGCGGCGCAGGGCGAAGACTTCGCGGGCCGCAAGGGCGATGACGGCCACAACGAAAATCGCGAGGACAACCAGGCCCGCATAACCCAGCCAAAGATTGCTGGCGAAGAGGTCGCGGATCAACCGATCTGCGGCCAGGCCCAGCCCCGCTGACACCAGGATGCTGCCGGCGCCCCAGGCGAGCTTGCCCCAAAAACCCATCTTCTTGATCGGCGGGGCAACAAGATCTTCTTCGAGGCTCGGATCGAACTGGGGCTCGGCGATGACGACGTCGGTGGGGGCAAAGGCGCGCGGCGCGCGGCTGAGTTCGGGCGCCTGGGTCGGTTGATTGGTGGGATAGGCGACGGGGCGTTTCATGCCAGACGATCTCCCAGCAGGAAGTCGAGAGCCCGGTCGGACCGGATATGGGGGAGCACCACGTCCCCGCTCGAATTGTGCTCGAGGTTGCGCGGCGGGGTGAAGCGTAGGAAGTTTAGCGACACCGGCACGCCATCGGCAAAGAGGGAGTCTGGGCGGGCCGGCAGATCGCCGGGAAACAGCGCGATCTCGGTCTTGCCATCGTAGCGGGTGCCATCGAGCTCCTCGCCGGCCATGGGGGTGCCGATGATGGTAGGCAGGGTTTCTTCGCCTTCGGTGATCGTGCCTTCGCGAGTGGCCCGAATGGCTGCGAGGGCAATGGAGCGCGATTGCGCCCCGGCAAAGCGCGCGCGCTTGCTGGCATCGGCAACCAAGCGGTTGAGGATGGCTTCGAGCCGATCGTGGCTGGTGTGATGGACGTGATCGGCTTTGGTGGCCGCAAAGAGGATGCGATCGATCTTGCGCGTAAAGGGGCGCAGGAGCGGGTTGGTTTCGCCTTGCCGGAAGCAGGACAGCACGGCAGTCAGTGCCGTTTCGAGGTCGGCAACGGCAGCGGGTCCAGCATTGAGGGCGCGCAAGGTATCAACGAGGACGATCTGGCGATCGAGCCGGGCAAAGTGCTCGCGAAAGAACGGGCGTACCACCTGGTCCTTATAGGCCTCGTAGCGGCCCGCCAGCATGGCGTAAAGGCTCGAGCTGCGCGCTCCAGCAGTCAGCGGTAGCGGCGCAAAGGTCAGGGCGGGCGAGCCCTCAAGATCGCCCGGCAGCAGGAACCGGCCCGGCGGCAAGGTCGAGAGGGCGTCGTCTTCCCGGCTGCGGCGCAGATAATCGGTGAAGGCCGCGGCCAGCCGTTCAGCCTCGAGGTCGTTGGCCGCCGCCATGGGATCAGTTGCGGCCAGCAGTTCCAGGAACGGGCCGGCCTGCCGGAGCGAAACAGGCCGCTGCGCGCGCTCGAGCGCTTCCCGGCTCCAGTCCTCAAAGCTGAGCGCCAGCAGCGGCAGGTCCAGCAGCCATTCGCCGGGATAATCGACAATATCGAGATTGAGCGTGCGCGCGCCCCGCATTCCCGACAGCCAGCCGGACGACTGGTATTTCAGCACTAGCCGCAGTTGCGAAATACGCCGGGTCCCTTCGGGCCAGAAAGGTTCGCGGCTGGTGAGGGCTTCCAGATGCTGCTCATAGGCAAAGCGCGGGATGGTGGCTTCAGGATATTCGGCCAGCCGAGCACCGATGAAGCGCCCCTCGGCCATGACCGCAAAACCGGGAAGGCGCCCGCCGGTGAGGAGGTTATGCACGAGGGCGGTGATGAAGATAGTCTTGCCGGCGCGGCTGAGGCCCGTCACCCCCAGCCGCAGCGTTGGAGTGAAGGCCCCCGTCGCGGAATCGGCCAGATTGGCGAGAGCGATGCCCAGTTCGTCGACAAGGGTAGTGGGCGATCCTGCCACGCGGCTTTTCTCCGGTTCGGCTGCGAACATAGGGTGTTGTGCGGCCCGTTCAAGCCGCTGGGCAGATCACCTGGCGAGCCGCAGCTGTCACCGAACTGTCGTTCGGCCGTCGCGCAACTTTCAGGATGGCTGCTTACAGCTTGGAATGGTTCAAATCTATCCGCGTTCCAGGCTTGTTGAGGAGCTCATCCATGAACGATCAATCCCCTTTCCGAACTTCGCAGCTTGAGGCCGTCGACACAGCGCCACGCAACCCGACAACCAACCCCACTATGGGGGAGTTGATCAGCGCCCGTTTCTCGCGTCGTGGCTTCCTGCAGGGCTCGCTGGCGGTGTCCGCTATTGCCGCAACCATCAGCCCCCTTGCCTTGATGACGGCGGGGAAGGCGAAGGCCGCGGGAGGGTCAGCATTCAACTTCACCGAGGTTGAAGCTGGTATCGACGAGACACACCACGTAGCCGAGGGCTACGACGCCGATATTCTGCTGCGCTGGGGCGACGCCTTGTTCGCGGACGCGCCCGAGTTCAATCCCGCCGCCCAGACGGCGGACGCTCAGAGCCGCCAATTCGGCTACAACAACGACTATGTCGGTTATATCCCATTCGACGACTCATCCGAGCACGGTTTGCTTGTGGTCAATCACGAGTACACCAACCCGCACTTGATGTTTCCCGGCATCGTGGAAATCGTGGAGGGCGAGATCACGACCAAGCCGCTCACCAAGGATCAGGTCGACATCGAGCTGATGGCGCATGGCGGCACAGTGGTGGAAATCCGCAAAACGGATGGCAAGTGGGCCGTGGTTAAGGACGGAGCACTCAATCGTCGCATCACCGTCAACACGGAAATGGAAGTCACTGGTCCCGCCGCTGGCCACGATCGCCTCAAGACCAATGCGGACCCCACAGGCACTAAAGTCTTTGGCACCATCAACAACTGTGCCGGCGGCGTAACCCCCTGGGGCACCTACATCATGGCCGAGGAGAACATCCACGGCTACTTTGCCGGAGAACTCGCTCCCGACCACCCGGAAGCGGCGAACTACAAGCGCCTCGGCATCCCCGAAGGCTCTTATGAGTGGGCCAACTATTATGACCGGTTCGATCTGTCCAAGGAGCCCAACGAGCCCAATCGCTTTGGCTATGTTGTTGAAGTCGACGTCATGGATCCCAGCTCCATTCCCAAGAAGCGTACCGCGCTGGGCCGCTTCAAGCACGAGGGTGCAGAGTCCATCATAGCCAGGGATGGCCGGGTAGTGTTTTACCTCGGCGACGACGAGCGCTTCGACTATGTTTACAAGTTCGTAACCGCCGGAAAATTCAATCCGGATGACCGGACGGCAAATATGGACCTGCTCAACGAGGGCACGCTTTATGTCGCCAAGTTCGCTGAAGATGGCACTCTTGTCTGGATGCCGCTCGTGCAGGGCGAAGGCCCCCTCACGCCCGAGAATGGCTTTGCCAGCCAAGCGGATGTGGTGATCGCGACGCGGCTTGCTGCCGATCTGCTCGGGGCTACCAAGATGGATCGTCCTGAGGACATTCAGCCCAATGGCGTCAATGGCAAAGTATACGTGATGTTGACCAACAACACGAGGCGTGAGGCTGGACAGGAAGACGCCGCCAATCCGCGAGCCAAGAACGCTTTCGGCCACATCATCGAGATTGGCGAGACAGACGGCGACTTTGCGGCGACTAGCGGGACTTGGGATGTCATGCTCAAGTGCGGAGACCCCTCCGTCGCTGAAGTTGGCGCAACATTCTCGACTGCGACCACTGCAAATGGCTGGTTTGGCATGCCCGACAACTGTGCGGTCGATGCTGCAGGGCGCCTCTGGGTTTCCACCGACGGCAATAATCCGTCGGACACCGGTCGCACCGACGGCTTGTGGGCCGTAGACACCGAAGGCGATGCTCGGGCGACCTCCAAGCTGTTCTTCCGCGTCCCGGTAGGCGCCGAGATGTGTGGGCCATTGTTCACTCCGGACGACGAAACCGCCTTTGTCGCCGTGCAGCACCCCGCAGATGGTGGTGAGGACTGGGAGGGCTTTGGCCGCGTCTCGTACTACGAGGATCTGTCCACGCGGTGGCCGGACTTTGACGACGCCATGCCCGTGCGCCCATCTGTGGTGGTGATCACCAAGCAGGGTGGCGGCAAGATCGCCGTATAGGCAAAATGCGGGGAAAGCGCCGTAGCCTTCCCCGCATTTATTTAGTCCTCCGGCGTGCCGATGTTGCTGAGATCATAGGGCGTCGTCTGGTAGATCTCGTTGATCCAGTTCTGGAACAACAGATGGGCGTGACTGCGCCAACGGTTTTCGGGTTCGGCAGATGTGTCGCCGTTAGGGAACAAGTTGGCTGGAGGCAGGGTGTCGAGGCCCGCCTTGCGGTCGCGCTCGAACTCGTCGGCCAGCGAGCGGTTGTCGTATTCCAGGTGATTGAGGAAATAGACGGCCCGGTGCTGCCGGTCGCCCAGCATGCTGACCCCGATCTCGGGATTGTCGATCAGGATCTCGAGATTGCTGCCCAGCGTAGTACGATCGATGTCGTTGTAGCGCGACACCGGTATCATCGGGCTATCGGAGAAACCGCGCAGGAACGGCGAGCGCGGGTTGACCACCCGGTGCCGGAACACGCCGAACGCCTTGCTGTCCATGCGATAGCGCCGGGCGCCATGGAAATGGTGTAGCGCCGCCTGCGCACCCCAGCAGATAAACATGGTGTGATGGACGTTGGTTTGCGTCCAGTTCATGATCTCGACCATCTCGCGCCAATAGCGCACGTCCTCGAACGGGATATTGGCGATCGGCGCCCCCGTCACGATAAAGCCGTCGAACTTGCGTTCGCGCACCTCTTCCCAGGTCTGGTAGAAGCTGTTGAGATATTCTTCGGAGGTGTTCTTGGAGCGGTGATCGGTGATCCGCACCAGCGACAGGTTGACCTGGAGCGGGGTCGAGCCGATCAGCCGGGTGAACTGGGTTTCGGTGCGCTCCTTGTTGGGCATCAGGTTGAGGAGGCCGATTTCGAGCGGCCGGATATCCTGGCGCGCGGCGCGCGAGGAATCCATGACGTTGACGCCCTCGTCTTCGAGCGTCTTGCGGGCAGGTAGATTGTCGGGAATGCGAATAGGCATAGCGAGCCTCGTAGGGGCAGGAGATCATGGCGATGTCGGCAATGCGCGTCTCCCGGGGGGAGGCGCGCTAGCGCATTCGCTGCTCGATGGCCGCGGCCATCAGATCCACAAACCCCTGGCCGTCGCGCACCATGGCGAGGTCAGACGCCTCAACGACATAGCCGTGATTGTCGGCCAGCTGCTGGTAACGCGGCAGCCGGTCATGCAACAGGGCCTCAAAGCCCCAGGCGCCAAAGCCGGCGGGGTCCACGTCACGATCCTCGGTGATGCCGTTCAAGGCTTTGTACTCGGCCCATTTCTCAACCAGAAAGTGCGGACGATAATACATCGGCTTGGGGTTCTGCTTGAAGCGACGCACCAGTTCGGCTGCGTCCTTGTCGGTGCCTCTGATATAGAGCAGCGCGGTGCTCGCGGCCAGGGTGTTGACCACCGGATCGGCCGGGTCGGCGGGATCGATCACCTCGATCAGCGAGCCGCCGGTATCGGCGATGAAGTCGTTGTAGCCATAAAGGGCATGTGCGCGCTCAATGAAATGGGGCACATCGAGGAGCGCGGCAATCTCGGCCACGCGATGCTGCTCCTGCCGACGCTGGTATTCGTGCAGCGGCAGCCCGCCCGCCTCGGGATTGCCGGGCGTGCCCAGATAGGTCGAGAGCGGATCGAGATTGTCGAAGGTGATGTTGGACGAGATATAGATCGAGTCCGAGCGCAGCAGTTCCGCCAGGAACGGCACCTTCATGGCCTCGCGCTTGAAGTTGTCGACGATGGCCTCGCCCATATAGCGGGTGCCGATGCGATAATCGGCTGAATAATGAAACCAGTTCGAGGCGCGCAGCATCGAGGCCAGCCGGGTCTTGCCGACCCCTGCCATGCCAAACACGGTGACCGCACGGCGCGGTGCCCGGATAAAATCGTCGGCGGATTTGAACAGCATGGGTACCGGCAGTCCGAAAGAATTAAGGCGATGGTGGTGGTTGCCCGCGTTTACTGCAACGGCGTCCGCTCCACAAGCACGCGGCAATTCCTGCCGGGTCGTGGGTTGATCATGCCGGGCCTGGCGCCCGAAAGCCGCGCATCTTGAGCAAATCTCCTTGCTTTCCAAGCTTCTGTGTTTTGGCACTCTGCTTGCATTACCAAGGGTGAAGCGCGCAGGCGCAAGGTGTGTTGGAGTTTAGAATGGGAATTTACGGGGCTCTTTCCAGCGCGGTCACCGGGCTGCGGGCACAAGCGCACGCGCTGGAGAATATCTCGGGCAATATCGCGAACTCGCAGACCACGGCGTATAAGCGCATCGAGACCGATTTCGTGGATCTGATCCCGGATGCTCCCACCAAACGGCAGGTTCCGGGTGCGGTACTGGCGCAGTCGCGCGGCACCAACGAGGTTCGCGGCGATATCAAGACGGTTTCGAGTGAGACCTTCGTGGCGCTGAACAGCAATGGCTTTTTCGTTGTCGAGCCCAAGGTTGGGCAGTCCGACGGCAATGCCGTGTTCTCGGGGACCAATTTCTACACCCGGCGGGGCGACTTCGAACTCGACAAGGACGGGCGTCTCGTCAATGGCGCCGGCTATTACCTCAAGGGCCTGCCGGTTGATCGGGCCACTGGGAACGTCTCGGGTTCGGTGCCGGCGCCGATCCAGATCTCCAACGGCTTTCTGGGCGCCCGGCAGTCCAGCGTCATCAAATATGAGGCCAACCTGCCGCAGATGCCGCGTCCGGCGGCTTATGATGGCACCGATCCAGCCACGGCGCTGATCACATATCCGGTTGCGGATGCTGATCAGTTCGTCTCGGAATCCATCGAAGGCGGCTCGGTCACGCTTTACGCCAAGAACGGTGCTCCCGCCGACGTGCAGTTGCGCTGGGGTAAGGTTTCGCATGCTGATCCGGCAACGCCCGGGAGCGAGGATACCTGGCAGCTGTACTATCTGGGCAACGGGGGTGACTGGGCTGAGGCCGGCGAGTTCTCGTTCGGGTCTGATGGGGCGATGACCGAGCCGACAAACGGCGAGATCACTATCACGGGGCTCAACGTCAATGGCACGCCTATCGGTGATGTGAAGCTGCAGTTCGGCAAGGGCGGCTTGACCCAGTTCGATGACGTGAATGGCACTGCTGACGTGTCGACGCTTAGCCAGGATGGCTATGCCGCGGGTGAGTTCGTGTCGGTGGCGATCAGCGACAGCGGCCGGGTGGTTGCCACGTACTCGAACGGCAAGCGCATCGACGTGGCGCAGGTCGTGACCGCTGAGTTTAACGCCATCAACAAGCTCAAGCGCCTCGATGGTGGCGTCTATGCCACCACTTCGGAATCGGGCGAGGCCATTCTCGATCTTTCCGGCGGCGGCATCATCGGCGGGGCCCTCGAGGCGTCCAACACCGATATCTCGGACGAGTTCACCAAGCTGATCGTCACCCAGCAGGCCTATGCCGCCGGTACGCGCATCGTCAGCACCGCTGACGAGATGCTGCAAGAAGCCTTGAACATGATCCGATAGCCGAGGATCGGGGCGGCGAGGACGATGGATTCGACCTCGCCTGTTTGAACAGGAGCATGCGCCATGGGTCTGACCACCTCCTTGAACAACGCGGTTTCCGGACTGCGGGTGAACCAGGATTCCCTGGCCATTCTGAGCCGCAATGTGGCCAACCAAGGCACGCCAGGCTATCACCGGCAGTCGCTCTCCGTTGGCGACTACAACAACGAGAACAGCAGCTATGCGCGTACGCTCGGGACTACCCGGGCGTTCAACACCAGTCTGCAGACCTATTACACCCGCCAGGTCTCTGACACCGCGAACGCCGGGGTTCAGGCAAGCTATCTGGAGCGGCTGGGGGGCTTTCTCGGCAAGCCGGGTAGCGCGGGTTCGCTCGACACGCTTTACGGCCAACTACAGAACGCCATGCAGAGTCTCGCCACCAGCCCCGACGACTATACGGTGCGCGCGCAGGCGCTTAGCCAGGCCCAGGCCATGGCTGAAGCACTGAACCGGCTTTCTGGCGATGTCCAGACGATGCGTTCTCAGACAGAAGGTCAGATCGGGGCCAATGTTCAGAACCTCAACGGCATGTTGGCTTCCCTGCACGAGGTCAATACCCGCTTGCTCGATCGCGGCGGCGATGATGCGGCCCGGGCTTCGTTGCTGGACCAGCGCGATCGCCTGGTTTCCTCGGTGGCTGAACTCATCGACGTGAAGGCGGACTACAAGGCCGACGGGACCGTTTCCCTGATGACCGGCTCCGGCGTTGGGTTGGTTGATGGCCGGGCGGCAAGCTTCCGGTTCGATACACCCGGAAGGCTCACGGCTTCCTCGGCGTTCAATAGCGACTCCGCGCTGTCTGGCGTGGGCAAGTTGACCCTCGTGACCGCGTCGGGATTGGAAATCGACGTGCAACGGTCGGGCGGAATCCGGGGTGGAGAGCTTGGCGGTTTGCTGACGCTCCGTGACAAGACCCTCCCGGAGGCGCAAAGTCAGCTGGACGAGATTGCGGCCGGTCTCGCCCAGGCATTTTCGACGGTGCAGACGCCGGGGACGGCGGTGGCAGGGGGCTTTGTTATCGATGTCAGCGGGTTGCAGCCAGGCAACGACCTGCTGCTGAAACTCGAGACCGGTAGCACTTCGCAGTCGATCAAGATCGTCAACACGACAAAGGCTGATGTCGATTACCGCGATGCTTCGGGTGCGCGCGTTATCGGCATTAACTTGTCGGCGGGGAGCGCTGATGCGGCGGTGCAATTGCAGGCAAAGTTCGGCAGCTCCGCGCCTGGCCCGATCGTGGATGTTGCAGTGGGCGATACTGCCGGTGAACTGACATTCACCACCATTCCTGGATCTACCACCGCGGTTGCGGGTGTCACCAAGAGGGCAACCTCCAGTGAGCTTCAGGACGATGGGCCCGGGCTGTCCTTGTTCACCGACGGAGCGCGGGCGCCCTTTACCAACAGCATTGATGGCAAGCCGCCCCAGAAGGCGGGTTTTGCTGCCCGCATCTCGATCAATGCCGCCGTGCTCGCGGACAACCGCCTCCTGGTGCAAAGCACGCCGGGACAATCGCTCGGGAGCGCCGAGCGGGCTAATTATATCCTGGGGCAGCTCGGCACCATGGATTTCGTGTCTGGCGGCGGCACTGGCAGCAATGCTCGCTTTCCGCTCAACGGCAATGTAGGCGAACTGATCGCCCAGACCATCGGCTTTCAGGGCAGCAATATTGCCGCCACGATGACGCGCAGCAGCGACAAGCAGCTGACCCTTGATACCGTCATGGATCAGATGCAGGGCGAGTATGGGGTCAATGTCGACGAGGAAATGGCGCGGCTGCTGGAACTGCAGAACGCCTATTCCGCCAATGCACGGGTGGTTTCGGTGGTCAAGGAACTGCTCGACCAGCTCCTGGCCGCGACCTGAGGGAGACAATAGATGATCGTCAACAAGTCGATGTACCCGCTGCAGACAGGCTTCTCGGTAATCTCCAAGATGCAGAGCAAGATGGGGAACCTGCAGACACAGCTTGGCACAGGGATGAAGGCGGGCAGCCTGGCTGAAATGGGGCGCGACTTGCCGATGTCCTTGTCCGTGCGCTCCCGCTTGGACAAGATCGAAGGCTATGCCGCCAATATCCAGACCGTGAACCTGCGCCTGAGCTTTCTCGACAAGACCATGTCCCGCTTCGACACTATGGAAGGGGAGGCGCGAAATTCCGCAATCCAGGGGCAATACGGCACCAACGATATCAGCATGGCCACGCTTCCGGGCCAGGCAGCGGCGCGGTTCGACGAGATCGTCACCATGCTCAACCAGGATATTGCCGGTCGGTATCTGTTTGGCGGCAATGTGACGGACACTCCTCCACTGCCTGACGCAAAGGTGTTGCTGGAGGGGGAAGGCGGCAGGCTGGGCTTCAAGCAGATGCTCGCCGAGCGACAGAGTGCGGATCTTGGAAACGGACTCGGCCGCCTCGACTTGCCCGCCGTTGCCGCCGGCAGCGGGGAGGTCGTGGTCGCTCAAGACGGTACGCATCCCTTTGGTTTCAAGCTCTCGACGACATCCACAACGGGTGCTCCCGCTATTGCAGTCACTCAACCCGGAGCGACGGGGCAGGTGAGCGTCAGTTTCACTGCCCAGCCGACCCCGGGGCAGAGCGTAACCATAGGCCTGACGCTGCCTGACGGTACGGAAACGCAGGTTACACTGGTTGCCAGCGCCGAAGATAACCCAGGGCGGGGTGCGTTCAGCATTGATGCCGATCCTGATGTGATGGCGCAAAACTTTCGATCGGCGCTGCAGGGTGCACTCGCGGAGGCGGCTGGTTCGACGCTCAAGGCAGCATCGACCTTTGCAGCGGCGGCAGATTTTTTCAGCGAGAGCGGCGTGCCCCAGCGTCCAGCTGGCGGACCCCCGGCTACGACGCTGGCGGACGCGGACCCCGCTGAAGTGGTGTTCTGGTACCGGGGTGAAAAGGAGGGAGACGCCAGATCCGGCGTCGCCGCTAAGGTGGATGATTCCACCACAATCCAGTATGGGTTGCGGGCGACGGAAAGCGGGATCCTCAAGCTGGTGCAGTCCCAGGCGGCGCTGGCCGTAACGAAGTATTCGTCGGAAGCCGATATCCGCGCCAAGCCCGAAAACGAACAAATGCGGGTTGATGCACACGCGCTGCCGGCGGGCTCGGCGCGCGATGCAGCGCTGGCTGAATATGAACGGGTCGTCGGCTCGCAGTATCAGCAATCGCGCGGTTTGTTCGACGGCATGGCGGATCGTCAGCAGAGCGCGCTGTCGGAAAGCCACAACTCATCGCCCGGCTCGGTCGAGCGGATCACCATGGATCTGGCGATTGCCCGCAATGCGGCCAACAATGCTTCCAAGCGCCACACGGACTACAAAGCCCAGTTGGAGAACATCCTGAGCGATGTGGAAACCGTTTCCAAGGAAGACGTCGCCATGGAGATCCTCGCGCTGCAGACGCGGTTGCAGGCGAGCTACCAGGTGACCTCCATGGTGAGCCAGCTCAGCCTCGTCAACTTCGTCTAGCTAGGCTTCTCAATATAAAACCCCCGCTGCGAGGCGGGGGTTTATTTTTACGGGCAGCGTCAGGTGGGTCAGGCGCCGCGCAGGCCGGCGGCGATCTGGCGGTTGAGGCGCACCAGGGCATCAAGTTTTTGCGGCTGGGGCTGCATCATCATCTCGCGGGTCTCGTTGAGAATGTAGAGACCAAGATTGGCGATGTTCTGGCGCACATCCTGGGGCAGCGGATTGTCGGGCCGGGTCACCGAGCTCATGAAAATGGTCCAGAGCTTGCGGTTGAAGGTCAGGGCGGGGGCGAGGTCGTCAAAGCTTGCCGGCCACTCGTCCTTGACGCGCTGCAGATTGGCTGCAGCCTTCATCAGGAGTGCTGATTCACGCTCGCGTGGGTTCTCAACGACTTTCGCCGTCTGCTGGTAGGCCCGGGCGCCTTGCTGATACATGGGAAAGAAGGTCCTGTTCGTAGTCGATCAGCCTTTGAGCGGCCTTCAGAGCTTTATATAAAGCCCCAGTTAATATCTCGTTGTTGATTTCGCCGATCAGTTCGGCCGCCGAGGGAACCGCTTCAAGGAACTCATCGACCAGAGCGAAGTAAGCTTCGCGCGGGGTTTCAATATCCTCGGCGATATACATGAGCTGTACCGCCAGATAGATGCGCTTGGCGGGGGTGTTGGCCGTTTCAGCGGTCAAAATGTCCTTTTCCCGGAGGATCGGGACGTGGCCATCAATAAAGAGGCGGGTGCGCTGGTCGGAATTGGTGATGATGCATTGGCCCACCAGGAGCTTTTCGCCGGGTTTCAGTTCGACTTTTAGCGCCATGGTGCTGGTTCCGATCGGGGCAGAGCAGGGGCTGTTTTAGCCCGCGGTGAGCGCAAAAACAACGAAGGCGGGCCGCGGCCCGCCTTGGCGATCTGAAGTTGCCTGTCGCCCCCTTACTGGAGCAGTTGCAGGACCGACTGGTCAGCCTGCGAAGCGAGCGACAGCGAGGAGGAGGACAGCGACTGGCGGGTCTGGAGCGCGAGGAGGTTGGCGGCTTCCTCATTCATGTCAGCAAGGGTCAGGTTGGACGCACCGGTTTCCAGGGTGTTGATCATGTTCTTGGTGAAGTCCTGGCGGTTCTGCACGATGGACAGCGAAGAGCCAAAGGAGGACGCCTGAGACCGCACGGTTGCCAGCGCGGCCTTTACTCCCGCCAAGTACTCATCGATGTCACCATCTGCGTCGAGTTCAGACGCTGTCATGCTGGTGTCGAGCTTGAGGGTGGCTGTGTTGATCGTGGCGCCCTTAGTCCCGTTGATGTTGGACTGGAGTTCCATTTCGGAGGTGCCGGTCTCGTTGAAGGTGATCTTCAGCTTATCGCCGCGTAGCAAGTTAATGCCGTTGAATGAGGCGTCATCGGAGAATTTGTCGAGTTGATCGCGCAGTTCATTGTACTGCGTCGCCAAGTCGGCACGGACTGCATTGCCCTTGATCACGGCATTGCTGATCGAGGAGCCAGCGCCGCTCTCCATCGCCAAAGGCTGGGTTGAGATGTTCTCGATTCGCAGCTTGCCGTTATCGTTGGTTGCGCGGACCGCGCCTGCGAGGGCACCGCCGGTTTCCGCCGCCTTGTTGATCGCTGCCACGGTTTCGTCCAGGCTCAGGCCGCCCACATTGACGGTGACAGGCGCGGCCAATGCGCCAAGCCCATCAGTTGTGTCGCCGAAGACCAGGGTTGTGGTGGCGTCGCCAGCTCCAGCAGTGGCTGTGCCGGCGAACTTGCCGTCGGTGGTCGAGACCGCAAAGGACTCAGTGTGGAACGACTTGTCCTGTCGCGCCTGGCGCAGGGTGGACTGCATCGACTCCAGGGTCTTGGTGATGGAGGTCAGGCCATTATTGGCCGCTTCGATGGTCTGGATTCCATTGGCCATGGAGTCCATCAGCTGGTTCAGATCGCCCGCGCGGCTGTTGAGCGACGAGGCCGTGAAGAAGTTGGTGGGGTTATCGAGAGCAGTGTTGACCTTGTTGCCGGTCGACAGGCGCCCCTGGGTGGTCGCCATGAGGTCCGCGGTGTTCTGGAGCGAAAGCAGGTTTGACCGCACAGCTTTCGAAAGAGAGATATCGGACATGATGCTTCCTTCAGTACGCGCCGAGACTCGGCAGATCCTCTCCTTGAGGTTGAATCACCTATAGCGCGCCGACTCCTAAAAGGGCGTTAACCATGCTTGTTGGGGCGGCGGTAAGCATGTTTGTCAAAGGCGAGCAGCTTCGTGCCGCGGGCTTGTGACCCTCGGCTGATGAAAGTGGAGCGGACCCCGAGGCGGCAGCCGCCCCTGAAGTTTGATTTGATGAGACGGCGCCGCCTCGGGGTTGCCGGGATTTACCGGACCAGCCCGTGTTGCGATCTCCAAAGCAGGCAGGAGATAACTGTCCAACACCGCTCGGACCCACTTCGGGGGCGATCTCCCCGAAGTCCCGTGGTTCACACCCGCCCTCTGGTCGCTGCAGCGCCGCTCCTGCGGGGGAATGAGAGGGAGTATAGCGGAGCTTTTGAGAGCGGGGATAAGGTTCGTGGTGCTGAGGTGGGACGCGATCGCCTTCCGAGGCCGCTGCGCGGCACCCCAGGATGCGGGCTGAGGAAGCATTGTGGTGCGGTGAGCCCGGGATGAGGTGGTGGGGCATAATTGCGAGCTGGTGGCGTGGGGAAAGATGTCGAGATCGGCCCCGGCTCAAGGCCGGGGTGACATCGTGCGCCAGGGGGCTCCGGTGCTCAGGTTTGCACCAGAAGGCTGCGGTGCCCAGCTGACAAAGAAGGCAGGCCGGAGCCCGCCTTCTGATTGGTGCTGCTGTTACCGATTAACGGATCAGCTGGAGAACCGACTGGTCGGCCTGCGAAGCCAGCGACAGCGAGTTCGAGGATAGTGACTGGCGGGTCTGCAGGGCCAGAAGGTTGGCGGCTTCCTCGTTCATGTCAGCCAGGGTCAAATTGGCAGCGCCAGTCTGAAGCGTGTTGATCATGCTCTTGGAGAAGTCCTGGCGGTTCTGCACGATGGACAAGGACGAGCCGAAGGCCGAAGCCTGCGAACGGACCGTGTTCAGTGCCGTCTTAACATTTGCGATGAAGCCATCGATGTCTGAATCGGTATCAAGGTTCTGCTTCTGAAGCTGCGTCTCGATACCGAGGGTCGCGGCGTTTACCGTCGCGCCGTCTGTGCCGCCAATACGGGACTGGATGTCCAGTTCGGAAGTGCCGGTTTCGTTAAAGGTGAGCTTTAGCTTGTCGCCACGCAGCAAGTTGATGCCGTTGAACGAAGCGTCGTCTGCGAGCTTGTCGAGCTGATCGCGCAGATCGTTATACTGTTCTGCCAAGTCTGCACGAACAGAGTTGCCATCGATCGTGCCGCCATCCGTAGGAACGGTTACAGAGTCGGTAGCGCCGATTTTAAGTTCGGACGTCGAAAGATTCTCTATACGCAGCTTGCCGTTATCGTTCGAGGCTCTTACCCCCGACACTACGTCGCCTTTGTTGATCTTTGCGACAACATCGTCAAGGGTGTCACCGGCAGCGACAGTTACGGTCTTCGCAGTAGTGGCGGTGCCACCAGTTGAACCACCCTCGAATGTTATGCTGCCCGCCTTGATGCTCCCCGGTTCTGCGGCGGCGTCAGTGTCCTTCGCTACCTCGAAGGAGCCGGTCTGGAACGACTTGTCCTGACGGGCTTGGCGCAGCGTCGACTGCATCGATTCCAGGGTCTTGGTGATCGAGGTCAGGCCGTTGTTGGCCGCTTCGATGGTCTGGATACCATTTGCCATGGAGTCCATGAGCTGGTTCAGGTCGCCGGCGCGGCTGTTCAGCGAGGAAGCGGTAAAGAAGTTGGTTGGGTTGTCGAGCGCCGAGTTCACCTTGTTGCCGGTCGCCAAGCGGTCCTGGGTCTTGCCCATCATGGCGGAGGTGTTCTGGAGGGAAAGCAGGTTCGAGCGAACGGCTTTCGAGAGGGAGATATCACCCAAAGTAGTAGTCCTTTTCTGGGATACGCATTACTAACGCGCCTCTTCCTGAGGCACGGTCGATCCTGGCGCAGCAGCGCATAAAGAACAGTTAAGTGAGGGCCTTAAGGCTTCGTTGCTTGGGGTGCCGCAGTTGATGCGGCGTTGGCGCGAAGGCCCGCGCTGCGGGCCTTTGCGGGTGTTTAGCTGTTTTCGCAGCGAAAGCTTCGGTTAACCACGACGGGCAATTCTGCGGGAGCAGTGGAACCGTCACAGAGCCCGGTTTACTGCGATGCCCCGGGCGGCGTGGGCGGGGTCGGTAGCGAGGGTGCCAGCACGGCCGTAGGTTTGAGCGCGGTTCTGCTTGCCCACGACCGTGGCGACGTCGGAGAGGAGGTCCTCGGTGACGGTGCGCGCCGTGGCGAGTACGCGCAGGTTTTCGGCCATCTGGGTGGCAAGTTGCTCGTGGCCGAGGCGGAGCCGATCGAGGGCATCAGGTGCTTCGGCTTTGAGGCGCAGGTTTTCGCGCTGGATGGAGCGGGCAAATTCCACATAATCCTGCGCCAGGCGGGCCTTGTCAGCAGTGAGGGTTCCAGCGTCGCGCAAGCGGCCGGCGCGCAGGAGCGTGGTTTCCTGGTTCATCACATCAACCAGCGCCGTCAGGGCCGCTTCGGCATTTCGGCACAGCTCGTGCGCGGAAAGGGCATCACGGGCGGCGAGGCGGGCGGCAGCGGTCATCGGGTGGAAACTCCCATAAGGACGGGTTGGTTGATCTGGTTGTTGGCGGCTTCCTGCATGGCTAGCAGGTCGCCCAACATCTGGTCGGCAATGCCAAGTCCGCCATTGCCGGCCATGCTGGCGGCGAGCTGCTCGGACTGCATGGAGCGCCAGGTTTCCTCGCCAAAGCCGCCGTCGCCTTTGAGGGTGGCAAACATTTCCTTGACGAGGGTATTGAGGAACACGCCTTCGAATTCCTCGGCCTGGCTGCGCACCTTGGCCACCTGGGCAGGGGTGAGACTGGCGCCAGGCTTGGCTTGAAGCTGGTGAGCGAGCATCACAGAACCTCGATTTCGGCCTGGAGGGCGCCGGTGGCCTTGATGGCCTGGAGAATGGCGATGAGATCGCGCGGGGCGATGCCCAGGGCATTGAGGCCATCGACGAGCTCCTGCAGCGTGACGGACTCGTTGACCACGGCGAGGGCGGTATCGGACTGCATCACATCAAGGTCAGTGTTTGGCTCCACCGCGGTGACGCCATTGCTGAAGGGCTCGGGTTGAACCACTTCGGGGGTTTCGGCGATCGTCACAGTGAGATTGGATTGGGCAACGGCGACGCTCGAAACGCGGACATCCTTGCCCATGACAATGATGCCGGAATTCTCGTCGATGACGATCTTGGCGGTCTGATCGGTTTGGACCATCAACTGCTCGATATCGGTCAGGAGATCGACGATGTTGCCGTTAAAGCCCTTGGGCAGGGTGATGCGGACAGTGGCGGGATTTTCCGGCGTGGCGGTGGGCACGCCGATGAAGTCGTTGATGGCCAGCGCAATGCGGCGCGAGGTGGTGAGATCGGGGTTGCGCAAGGCGAGGCGCAGCGAGTGCTGGGCCCCTAGGGCGAACTCGATCTCGCGTTCAATAAGGGCGCCCGAGGAAATGCGGCCGGTGGTGGGCACGCCCGAGATGATTGTGGCGGCGTCGCCCTCGGCCTTGAAGCCATTGATGGAAACCGAGCCCTGGGCGATGGCATAGACTTCGCCATCGGCGCCGAGCAGGGGGGTAACAAGGAGCGTGCCACCCTGGAGGCTGTCGGCATCGCCCAGCGCCGAGACGGTGACATCCATGCGCGAGCCCTGGGTAGCAAACGGGGGCAAATTGGCGGTGACCATGACGGCGGCCACATTGGCGGTGCGCACATTCTCGCCGGCCGTGTTGACGCCGAGGCGCTCCAGCATGGATTGCAGCGATTGCTTGGTGAAGGGCGCGTTGTTGAGGCTGTCGCCGGTGCCATTGAGGCCGACCACGAGGCCGTAACCCACGAGCTGGTTTTCACGCACGCCTTCGATGTCGACGACATCCTTAATGCGGGCAGAGGCGGCGACGGCGGGCAGCGTAGGGGCGAGCAAAAGCATGGGCGTCAGCAGCGATGCGAAGATGGTTCGGACGAAACTGTGCACTGATGGGCTCCCGCGGGATGGTCTGCCCAGTGCTTTGCCAGAAGCGTGCCAAGCTCGGGTCGAGGGCTTAGTGCGCTGTTCCAGCAGCTTTATTCACCATTGTGGGTCTCTCTTTTCTTGTCGCCGGGATGGGGGTGAGCAATTCTTGCCGGGCGCGTTAAGCTGCCGTTAACCAAAGCGGGCAGATTTTGCCGAGGTGTTCCTTTCCCAGCTGAGTCCGCCCATGCGCATCGACAGCAATTCTCGCGCCGCCGGCCTTGCCGGGCGCGGTTCGGCCCAGCGTGCGGCGGGCGGACCGGCCTTTGTTCCGGCCGGTACAGAGGCGCCGCGGCAGGCCGGACAAGTTGCCGGCACGGCGCCCACGGCGAGCCTGAGTGCGTTGCTGGCGTTGCAGGCGGTGGAAGATCCGACCCAGGGACGACGCAAGGCGGTGCGGCGCGGCGCTTCCATGCTGGACCAGATGGAGGCGATCAAGGCCGATCTCCTCGTCGGGCAAGTGAGCGCCAACCGGCTGGACCAATTGATGAGCATGATCGCGGAAGAGCGTGGCCAGTCCGAGCCGGGGCTGGAGGGGGTGCTGGACGACATCGAACTTCGAGTGCGGGTGGAATTGGCGAAGTTCGGCCGCTTCCCTTGAGCGCAAGCTGAGATCAGTAAAACCCCGTGCGGCATTGATGAAAGCGGCGGTTCAACAATCATTGCCCCAGTCAATCACTGCGCCGTGTCCATCTTGCAGGGTTTAAATAGCTGCACTATAGAGGCGCAAATAAAGGGCGCATTGGAGTTGAGTCTGCTGATGAACTCGGGGGTTGACGTAATCGCATACCGGCCCAGTGACGATGAGCCGTTCATGAACCCACGCCAACGGGATTACTTTCGAGCCAAGCTTAATGCCTGGAAGGAAGATATTCTTCGCGAAAGCCGCGAAACCCTGGAGAATCTCCAGGAGGAAAGCCAGAACCATCCCGACATGGCCGACCGTGCCTCTTCCGAAAGCGATCGCTCGCTGGAGTTGCGGACGCGGGACCGGCAGCGCAAGCTGATCGCCAAGATCGATGCGGCGCTCAAGCGGATCGATGATGGCACCTACGGCTATTGCGAGGAAACCGGGGATCCGATCGGGCTCGCCCGACTTGACGCGCGCCCGATCGCGACGCTGAGCCTGGAAGCCCAGGAAATGCATGAGCGGCGCGAAAAGGTTTATCGCGACGAGTAAGCAAAGAGCCAAGAGACAACAAGAAGCCCGCAGCGATGCGGGCTTTGTTGTTTCTGTTCTTGGGGAAGACGATCAGTCGCCGTAGCGGCGGCGCAGATGGGCCTTGAAATAAGCCGGGTTCAGGGGCTCGCCGGTGGCGCGGGTAATCAGGTCGGGCGTGGACCAGCGCGAGCCCTGACTCCAGATCTGCTCGGCGCGCCAGGCATTGATGCCGGTGAAATCGCCCTTGCGCACGCTGTCACGCAGATTGGGCTGGGCCTTCTCGAGAGCCGCCCATTGCTGGGCGGCGATCATGGCCCCCAAGGTATAACTGGGGAAATAGCCAAAGGCGCCGCCTGGCCAATGCACATCCTGCATGGGGCCGTCCTTGGGATCGTTGATGGTGGAGATGCCGAGATATTCGGTCATCTTGGCGTCCCAGGCCTCGGGGATCTGGCTGACCTCGAGTTTGCCCGCCACAAGATCCTGCTCCAACTCGTAGCGGAGGATGACGTGGAGGGGGTAGGTCACCTCATCGGCGTCGACGCGGATATAGCCGCGCTCGACATGGTTGACCTCGCTCAGCACGTCCTCGATGTCCCAGCCGGGCAGCGCATTCCGCCCCAGATGCAGTTGCACCAGGGGCAGCATGAAATGCCAGAACTCGGGACTACGGGCCAGTTGCATCTCCACAAAGAGCGATTGGCTTTCGTGGATGCCCATGCCGCGCGCCTTGCCGAGGGGCCAATGCGACCATTCCTTTGGCAGGCCTTGTTCGTAAAGGGCATGGCCGGTTTCGTGCAGCACGCCCATCAGCGAGGACAGGAAATCGTCCGTGCGGTAGCGGGTGGTCATGCGCACATCGGTGGGTACGCCGCCGCAGAAGGGGTGGTGCGAAACGGCAAGCGAGCCATGGGTGAAATCAAAGCCGACCGCGCGCATGGCGGCGAGGCCAAGTTCGCGCTGATGCTCGATGGGGTAGGGGCCGTTCAGGTCCCTGCGTGGGCGGCGCTGGTGGCGCCGCTCCTGCACTTCCAGAGCTTCGGGCACGAACTCCTTGAGGAAGGTCTTGAGGTCGGCAAAGACCGGATTGAGAGTCGCGGTGCGGTTGCCCGGGTCATATTGTTCCATCAGGGCGTCATAGGGGGCGAGCTTCAGGGCATCGGCACGCAGCCGCGCTTCTTCGCGCACCAGTTCCACAACGCCTTCCAGGGCTGGCAGGTAGCTGTCCCAGTCCCCCACCGCGCGCAGTTCGCGCCAGAGCTGTTCGGAGCGCATGGTCGCGGCAGTCTTGCGCTCAACAAACTCGGTGGGCAGGCAGGTGGCGTTGAGATATTGCCGCCTGAATTCGGCCAAGGCGAGTTGCTGGTCCTCGGTATGGGGCTGCGCGGCCTCGATCCACTCGGCGATCTCTGGAGCGGTGGATTGGGCGTGGTACATGCCGGCAAGGTTTGCCATGGCTTCGGCGCGTTTTTCGCCGCCGCCGACGGCCATATGCGTCGCTTCATCGGCGCCAAGAATGGACAGGGCATGCTCAAGCGCTTCCAGACGGCGGCCGAGTTGATCGAGTTTTTCAAAGGACATGATGGCTCCCCAAGGTCGCAACCAGATGTTTCACAAGCCAGAAGCGCGGGCAAGCGCCTGTGCTGGAACACAGAATAGGATCGAGCCGAGCCGTGCCACTGCATGGTTGGCGCCCGGGGCTGTGCTAGCCTAGATTCACTTCACCGGCGTCCCAGCTCGACTGCCAGCGGCGCCACGCGATCTGAAAGGAAAAGCCATGCGGATGTGGATCAGCTTGCTTCTGGTTCTCGCGATGAATTCGGCTGCGGCCGCCCAGTCCAGCAAAACCAATTGCCGGGCCATGCAGGAGCCGCTGGCCGCGATGACCACGCAGATGGGCGTGCTGCTGGAGGGGCTGCAGCGGACAGAGAATCTTAACGTGCTGACCCGGTTCAGGGGCGTAGAGCGGCAGGCAATGGTGGAACTGGACGCGGCACGAGCGGAGCTTGAAAAGTCGCTGGAGGCTTATGTGACGGCTGCGGGAAATGCCACGCGCGCCATGCGACGATGCGCGAGGTAGGGGCATAGGGTCAGCCTCGGAGCACCAGATTTTCGTATGTCAGGGTCCGCTGACGAGGTGAGGGAGCCCACCCCTTACCCCTCCCCCTGAGGGGGAGGGGAAGCAGAACTGCGCGGCGGGCGCGAGGTGGCGACTATCCGGTGCTTAGCCGCGGATGGCGGCTTCGATCCCGGCGATATCGATCTTGCGCATCGGCATCATCGCCTCGAAGGCGCGCTTGGCTTCCCCACCGCCGCGCGCCATTGCGTCGGTGAGAATGCGCGGGGTGATCTGCCAGGAGAGGCCCCATTTGTCCCTGCACCAGCCGCATTGGCTTTCCTCGCCGCCATTGCCGACGATGGCGTTCCAGTAACGATCAGTTTCTTCCTGATCGTCGGTAGCGATCTGGAACGAGAAGGCTTCGCTGTGGGTGAAGATGTCCCCGCCATTGAGCCCGATGCAGGGGATGCCGCAGACGGTGAATTGCACGGTGAGCACGTCCCCGGCCTTGCCTGAAGGATAGTCGCTCGGGGCCCGGTGGACAGCGGTGACCTCGCTATCGGGGAAGGTCGCTGCATAGAAGCGTGCGGCGTCTTCCGCGTCGTTGTTGTACCAAAGGCAAAGAGTGTTCTTGGCCGTGGCCATGGCAGTTCCTCCTGAAGTTCAGCTTTTGTCGGTTGGTCTGCTCAAGAGCATTAGCTTGCAGCCCTAAGGCTCAAGGCGCAACCGGGTGGCGGTCACTTGACGGCCGACCCGCGGCCCTGCCGACATCCGCTGCTCGATTTGTGCCCAGATCCGGGCAGGCGCAGCTTTACCCAGTCTGCAACTTTCATTGTTGCGAGAATTATGCAACCAGTATAGTTGCGTGAGCTGCAGCTGCGGACGAGCTTGTGGCTAGCTGCCGAGCACCGCCTGGGTCAACCGAGGACATGAACCATGACAAACCAAACTTCCGAACAGTTCTGGGAACAGCGCTATCAGAACATGACCGGGACACCGAACGGGCGGCCAACAGCCAAGCTCGTGGAATATGCCGCCGATCTGCCGGCCGGGCGAGCACTGGACCTGGGTTGCTCACGCGGGGATGACGTGATCTGGCTTGCCAGTCGAGGCTGGCAGGCCACGGGAGTGGATATTTCGGCCACAGCTTTGGGCGTTGCGGCGGAGCGGGCCAAGGGTGCCGGGGTGAGCGACCGAGTGCGCTGGGAGCGGCATGACTTGGCCGAGAGCTTTCCGGCCGGGGAGTTCGAGCTGGTGACGGCGCTTTACTTCCAGTCGCCGATCGCCTTTCCGCGCGCCGAGGTGCTACGGCGAGCGGCCGCGGCCGTCGCCCCGAGGGGAGTGTTCCTCCTTGTCGAGCATTCCACCGCCGCGCCGTGGTCGTTCAAAAGCACCACACCCTTCAGCACGGTTGAGGAAACGCTCGCGTCGCTCGAACTGGATGAGAACTGGGAGCCAATTTTTATTGGCGCGCCGGCGCGTCAGGCGAAGGGCCCGCATGGGGAAACCGCTGAGGTGCTCGACAATGTGGTGGTGATGCGCAAGCGGGCTGCGTAGGGGACCCGCCAAGGCGTTCGGGCGCAGGGTTCCGAGATTGTTCCCCCGCCGAGCGCCCCATGGAAGCTGGCGCGTGCGATGGGTGGTGGCTCGCCCCTATCAGGGGTTCGGCGGGCCAGCGCCGGGGAGAACGTTTTCTTCGGAAGCGCGAGCGTCGAGATCGGTTTCGCGCAGCATGCGGGTGAGAACCTCGTCGCCGATGCGGTTGTCAACGCGCAGGGCCAGAAGCGCCTGGCGGGCCGGCCGGTGCGGCTCGTCGGGATCGCCGGATTCTGCAGCCCGGCGGATGGTGGCGCGAGCGAGGTCTACCTCGCCTTCTTCCTCGCCCTCATCCACGAGGTCGGCACGCACCACGACCGGCTTGAGGGTGAGGCCCTGAAGGACAAGGGAGCCGATCACCAGGAAGGCGGCGATCACGACAATCAGATTGCGCTCGGGGAACGGGGCGCCCGCTTCGGTTTGGGCGGGGATGGAGAGTGCGATGATCAGGGCGATCACCGAGCGCGTCGAGGCCCAGGCCATGACGCCGGCGGTCTGCAGCCCCAGTGCGGGCCGGCCTTTGCGGGCCTGCAAGGCCCCAGCGATGGGTTCGATCAGCACGGCGGGGAGCGATGCGGCGAACTGAACGGCGAGGGTAATCGCGAGAAGGACGCTGGTGACCAGAACCAGCATGGAGATGGACCAGCTTTCCAGGCTTGCAAGCGCTTCGGGGAGGGCTCTGCCGGCGAGAAAGAACAGGACGCTCGAGACCATCAGGCTCGCCTGTTCCCAAAAGGCGACCGAACTGATGCGCGACTCCGCCGATGATACCGTCGCGCCGGTGTGGCGATTGATCCGTTCAGCCGAGATCACGAGGGCCGTAGCGGTGATTGCCGCTACGCCGGAGATGCCGAGGAGTTCGGCCAAGAGAGCGGCGATGTATGGGGCGGCGATGGAAACGGCAATTTCCACCGGGGCAGGGTCGACGCGGCGGCGGAGCCAGACAATGGCGTAGCCAATAGCGCAGCCGAGCACAATGCCGGCGGGGATGTCGAAGAGATAGTTGAAGGCGATGCCCGAAGCCGTGATCTCCCCGGCGTTCAATGCTTCTCCGGCCAGCGCGAGGGTGCCGAGGATGAAGACGCGCGAAACGAGTTCGCGCGCCTTGAGGACGTCGGCGATGGCGCGCGGCACGCGAGGACGCCCCTTGGCTTCGTGAAACAGCTGGGTATCAAATATCGAGGCAATGACCCCCAAGAACAGCGCGGCGGGCCAGGACAGGCCGGGCAGCAGCAGCTTGGCGGCGCCGACCACCAGCACAACTGTGACGAGGATCTGCGCGCCGCCGAGCAGGACGCCTGGCACAAAGGTGAAGCGCAGCAAATGCCAGGAAACACGCAGGGTAGAGGCGTAAACCAGCAGCGGCAGGAATAAGGTCAGCGCCAGATCGGCATCGAGATTGACCTGGGGCAGGCCGGGCAGAAAGGCGGAAGCAACACCAAGAGCGAAGAGAACCACCGAGGCGGGCGCCTTGAGATAACCGCTCAACGCCAGCACCGGGCCGATTGCGGCGAGGATGAGAGCGGCGAATTGATAGACGTTCAACGGCGCCCCCTTGCTGGTTATTGGTGGTCAGGTCAGGTCAGGTCAGGCGTAGGCAGGAGCGAGCTTGGCGAGGGGCGAAGTGTCGTAGTTGGCGAGCAGATGTTCGGGGCTCTCGAAGATAGCGAGGCACCCGGCGTCCCGGAGGACGGCTTCGGGAAAACCGCCGCACATCAGACCGATGGTGCGCAACCCGGCCTTGCCAGCGGCCTGCGCATCATAGGGCGTGTCACCGACCACCCAGACGTCATTGCGAGCGTCTGCCGGGAGACGCTTGAGCGCTGCCTCAAAGATGTCGGGCGAGGGCTTGGAGCTTTGGGCATCATCGGCGGTGGTGGCGGAAGAAATGAGGGCGCCGATGCCGAGCATCTCGACATGCTGGTCCACCTCGACCTTGAGGCCGGAGGATGCGAGCACGATCACCGCGCCGTCCCCGTGAATGCGCTCGAACAGCGCCTTGACGCCGGGAAATGGACGGACCTGCGCCAGGTAGTTGCGCTTGAACAGGTCGTTTCGAAACTCGGAGATGGCCTCCCCTTGTTGTTGAAAGGTTTGGGGCGGGAGCAGGGCTGGCAGGAGCTGGTCGCCCCCTTTGCCGATCTGGCCGCGGACCTGGTCGAAGGTGAAATGGAGACCGAAATGCCGGAAGGCTTCAAGCCAGCATTCGGTATGCAGGTCGTTGGAATCGATCAAAGTGCCATCGACGTCGAAGATCACGGCTTTGGGCATTGGGGTGCTCCAGGGGGAGACATCCAACGGAGGCTGGCCGCTAAGGTTGCCCCTTTATTAACGCCGGCAACCCAGGTGATGTGATCGGGGCGGCTGAGCCGGCGGGCAAGCGAAAGGCGCAGCCTGGGGAGGGCTGCGCCTTGGGGAAGCCCCGGCCGCACAAAAAGGGGGATTGCGGCAGGGGTTTGCTGGTCCGCGCGCTGCTTGGCCGCGGAGTGGCTTTAGAAGGGCAGGATGGCGTCCATCACCTGCTGGCCATAGCGGGGCTGCTGGACGTCGGTGATCTGGCCGCGGCCGCCATAAGCGATGCGCGCTTCGGCGATCTTGGTGGAGGGGATGGTGTTGTTGGCCTGGATATCGGAGGGGCGCACGATGCCGGCAACGACGAGGTCCCGCACTTCGAAATTGACGCGCACTTCTTGGCGACCCTCGATCACAAGATTGCCGTTGGGGAGCACCTGCGTGACCACAGCCGCGACCGAGGTTTCGAGCGATTCCGACCGGTTGACCGAGCCATTGCCGGCATCCTTGAGGCCCGAGGTGAAGTCCACCGCGGCCGATGGGTCGATGGCGCCCCCCGTGACAGAGGTGACGGCCGTGCCGAAGATGCCGCCCATGCCTGCGGTGTTGGTGGAATTGCGGCTGCGCTGGGTGTTGTTGGCGATCTTGGCGCTGTCATCAATGGTGACGATGACAGTGAGGATGTCGCCGATGCGGTGGGCGCGCTCATCCTTGAAAAAGCCCTTGGCCGAGGTGCGGTAGAGCGAATTGGCCTGGTAGGTATCGGCGATCGCCGCGGGCATGGGCATGCGCACGGGTTGGTAGCCAGCGACGGTGGTGGGGTCCTCGATGGCGGTCAGCGGCGGGGGATTGCCGATATTGGCGAGCCGGTCGGTGGTGTTGCAGCCGGCAAGGGCGGCAGCCAGCATCAGGATGGCAGTGAGTTTGAAGCGGTTCATAGCAGGGTTCCTGAAGCGGCGGATCAAAGGCCGGCAAGGGTAAGGGGGTCGGCGCTCACTTCCACCGCGCCGGGGGACAGCACGGTGGCGCTCAGCACGCGGTTGGACATGAGGTTGAGCACCTGGAGGGGTGCGCCGGCGGCGGCACCGGTGACGGCCTGGCCCTTGACGGTCAGGGTCATGGCGCCGCGGCGGAAATAGATGGTGACGAGATCGTTGCGCGCGACGGTCAGTGGCTTGGTTACATCGGCAGGCTTGAGGATCATGCCCTGGCGGCTTTGCCGATTGAGCTGCATGCCCACGAGTTGATCGGGCTGCGCCACCCCGAGGCTTACGGCGTAATGGGCGGGGATCGGGCGCATCACGATATCGGCTGAGGTGAGGACCGTGCCGGCGGCGAGATTGGCGGCGAGGTGGGGAGCCTCGACCAGAAGTTCGATCGAGCCGGCCAGATCGAGGGGAGCGGGGTGGCCGGCAATGGCGAAGCGGGCGGTAAAGGCGCCGCTTGCGGGCAGGTAGCGCAGGCTTTCGATGCGGGCCGGCTCATCCACCGCTTCAGCGGCGAGGGTGGGGGCGGGGGTGCTGAAAAGGATTTCGGCTGAGGTGCCCGCAGCGGCGATGCCGCGGGTCTGCAGTTCGCGGGTGAGCAGGTCGGTCAAGACGGCTTCGTCGACCGTGGCGGCGGCGCGGCTGACGCGGACAGAGAGGGCGCCATTGTTCTGGAAGGCGACAAGGCCGGCGCGGGTTGCGGCGGCGGTGACTTCGGCGAGGGAAACCTGGCCGCTGGTGCCGGGCTGGGGGGCGCGGAACAGAGGCTGTTCGGCAACTGAACCGGCATCGGCGAACATGTCGCCCACGGTGACGATGGGGGCCGCGACCACAACCTCGTTGCGCAGCACCGGGGCGGCAAAAGCCGTAGTGGCAAGGAGGGCGGTGGCCATGAGGGCGAGGATGGGACGGATCATGGGGCGGCTCCTTAACGCAGCTGGCTCGTGGCCTGCATCATCTCATCGGCGCCGGAGATGACGCGGGCGTTCATCTCATAGGCGCGCTGAGCGGCGA
This sequence comes from Devosia sp. 1566, assembly GCF_004005995.1. Taxonomy (NCBI): domain Bacteria; kingdom Pseudomonadati; phylum Pseudomonadota; class Alphaproteobacteria; order Hyphomicrobiales; family Devosiaceae; genus Devosia; species Devosia sp. 1566. The sequence goes on along the minus strand of NZ_CP034767.1, from coordinate 2,152,732 downwards.
TCAGGTCGGCGATTTCAGTGACGGAATTGACGTTGGCCATTTCCAGATTGCCCTGGAGCAGATTGCCCATGCCTTCGCTGTTGGCAGTGCCGATCTGGGCCGGGCCGCTGGCGGCGGTTTCGGTGAACAGGTTGTCGCCGGCTGATTCCAGGCCCGACTTGTTGACGAAGCGGGCGAGCTGGAGCTGGCCCAGCTGGGTGGGGGTGGCGGCGGTGCCGATAAAGGCTTCGACCGTACCATCGGCAGAGATGGATACCGAATTGGCGTTGTCGGGAATGGCGATGCCCGGCTCGAGCTGGTAGCCGCTCGAGTTGACCAGGGTGCCATCGGGGCTGCGCTCAAACGAGCCGTCGCGGGTATAGCCCATGCGGCCATCGGGTAGCTGGACCATGAAGAAGCCTTCGCCGCGCACGGCCAGGTCCAACTCGCGATCGGTCGGCGTGACGGTGCCCTGGCTCATGACGCGGGGGGTGGCGACAGTCCGCACGCCCGAGCCGATCTCAAGGCCGGCCGGGATCATGGTGCCCTGAGCGGAGGTCTGCGAGCCGGCGCGGTTATACTGCTGGTAGAGCAGATCCTGGAACTCGGCACGCGCGCGCTTGTAGCCGGTGGTGCGCATATTGGCGATGTTGTTGGAGATGACTTCGACGTTGCGTTCCTGGGCACTCATGCCGGTGGATGCGATATAAAGCGCTTTCATGGCGGGTTCCTCAGGTTCAAGCGTTGGTGTCGCCCAGGCGCTGGATGGCGGAGCGGCGCAGCTCATCCTGCTTCTGGGTCAAGGACACGACGGATTCATAGGCGCGGGTGACGCGGATCATTTCGGCCATTTCGGCTACGCCCGAGACATTGGAGCGTTCGATAAAGCCTTGCATTACCCTGGTGCCGGTGGCGGGAACGGGTGTGCCACCGTTGAACAGATTGGCGCCGTCCCGCGTCAGCTGCTGGGCATTGGCGAATTCCACGAGACGGAGCTGACCCTTGGCGCCAGCGCTGGAGGTGACCGAGCCATCGGTGGCCACCGAGACGCCGGTTTCCTCGGGGCCGAACTGGATGGGACCGCCTTCACCGAGGACGGGGTTGCCGTTCAGATCAACGAGAGTGCCGGTGTTGTCGATGGCAAAGGAGCCCGAGCGGGTCCAGCGTTCGCCGGCCGGGGTTTGCACGGCAAAAAAGCCGTCGCCACTAAGGGCGAGATCGAGTTCGTTGCCGGTCTGCACCGTGGCACCGGCGGACAGATCGTGCATGGTGGCCCAATCCTGCACATAGGAGAGGGTCTGGTCGCCCCGCGGAAAGTCGCGGTTGCTGGCCACCGGCATCTTGTATTGCTCGAACAGGATGTTCTCGGCCTTGAAGCCTGTGGTGTTGATGTTGGCCATGTTGTTGGCCACCACATTCATCTGCCGCTGCAAGGCGATCTGCCGTGACAGGCTGATCAGTTGCGCATTCTCGATCATTCCGATCCCCATCGGTTACGAGACCGCCGCTTCCCCAAGCCTTGGTCTCGTTGTTTACCTTGCGAGAACCATGCCATTCCAGTTTGTCGTTAGAATTCAAAAAGGTAGAAGAACGGATGTCCGGCAATGCTTGCGGGAAGCGCAGGGCGTGCGGCAAAAGCTGCCCGGCAAAATCTGCCGCCCGAGCGCTAATGGTAACGGCTCGTTAACCATCTCGCCCTTAGCTGGAGCGGAGCCGGATTCCTCCGGTTTTTTCCGAGTCCGAGCACAGAACAAGCATGGCCGCAGAAGCAGAAGCCGGTGAGGCCGTGGCCCCCAAGAAATCGCGCAAGCTGATGATTATTGGCGCAGCAGCAGCCGTGGTGCTGCTCGCAGGCGCCGGGCTCTACATGTTCCTGTCGGCTGGCAGCGCGAGCGCCAGTGCCGCGGGGCACGGCGAGACCGCGCATGCCGAAGCGGCTGCCCCAAGTTTCATCTTCAACTTGCCCCCGATGACGGTGAACCTCAACTCCGAAGGCGAGGCTGCTCCCGCCTTCATGAAGCTGAGCGTGGCGCTGGAAGTGGCGAGCGAAGCGGTGATGGTCGAGATCCAGCCTCGCATGGCCAAGGTGGTCGATGCCTTTCAAGTTTATCTGCGTGAGTTGCGGCGCAGCGATCTTGAAGGATCGGCGGGAATTTACCGGCTGAAGGAAGAATTGCTGCGGCGGGTCAATGTTGCGATCTATCCCGCCCAGGTGGACAGCGTGCTGTTCAAAGAAATCCTGGTGCAGTGATGGCGAGCGACGACGACAAACTCGCTGAAGAATGGCCGCTCGATGAACTCGAAACTGCGGTGATGGCAAACGGGGTCAGGGAAGCATCTCGAAACGGGGGCTCCGCCGTAGCGGGCCCTGGCTTTGAGCCAGCCGCCAAGGGTGACGTGGAAGTCACGGGCGTTCAGGCGCTGATCAATTCGGCGCTGGTGAGCTATGAACGCTTGCCGATGCTCGAAATCGTGTTCGACCGTCTCGTGCGGTTGATGACGACGTCGCTGCGCAATTTTACGTCCGACAATGTGGAAGTGACGCTGGACGCCATTTCCTCGGTGCGGTTCGGGGACTACATCAATTCCATTCCCCTGCCGGCGATCCTTTCGGTGATCAAGGCTGAGGAATGGGAGAATTATGGCCTGCTGACCGTGGACTCGGGCCTCATCTATTCCATGATCGATGTGCTGCTGGGTGGCCGCCGCGTGACCAGCCCGGTACGGGTCGACGGGCGACCCTATACGACAATTGAGCTGGCGCTGGCGCGGCGCATGATCGAGGTGATCCTTGATGATACCCACCGCGCGTTTGAGCCGCTGACCCAGGTCAATTTCAAGCTGGAGCGGATGGAAACCAATCCGCGCTTTGCTGCAATCTCGCGCCCCGCCAATGCGGCGATCCTGATCGAGCTCAGCATCGAAATGGAGGAGCGGGGCGGCAAGATCGAGATCCTGTTGCCCTATGCCACGATCGAGCCGATCCGCGAGCAATTGCTGCAGATGTTCATGGGCGAAAAATTCGGCCGCGACCCGATCTGGGAAGGGCATCTGGCGACGGAAATCTATGCCGCCGAAGTCGAGATCGATGCCGTTCTGCATGAACAGCAGCTGCCGCTGTCGCGCATGCTGGCGCTCAAGGCGGGAGACACGGTGATGTTCGAGCGTGCGCCTACCGATCCTATTTTGCTGCGGTGCGGCGGGGTGGAGCTGACCGAAGCGATCATGGGCCATATTGGCAGCCATGTTTCGGTGCGGGTGACCCGGCCGCTCAACCCGCCCAAGGTGACGATGGCAGAATTTGAAGCGCTGGGCGAAGTGGGGGAAGGGCGATGATGGCTGGATTTTCTTTGGGGCTGGTGATCGAAGGCGCCGTGGCGGTGCTGCTGGCGCTAACCATCGGTTATTGCGTCGTACTGAACGGCCGCCTGAAGCGGCTCCATGCCGATCGCGATGTATTGCGGCAGATGATTTCGGACCTGGTGGGGGCGACCAATCTGGCCAACCAGGCGATCAAGGAGCTCAAAGCCACCGCGGTCGAGGCCGATGTGACGCTGAACACCCGGCTCGAGGAAGCCGAGCGCTTCGGGATCGAACTCGCCAATCATGTAAGTGCCGGTACGGCGCTGATGGAGCGCATCGTCAAGATCACCACGGCGGCCCGGGCGGCAAGTCCTGCAGAGCCGGCGGCATCCGTCCAGATGGCCGAGCAGCCAAGCAAGCTGCAATCAGCATTGGCGCAGCTGCAAGCGCGGCAGCGCGAGCGGGAGAACGCGGCGTGAAATCGATCCGCCTGCTGCCCGTCCTCGTGGTAGCGATTTCGTCGCTGCTGGTGCTCAAGACCGCTGGACTGGTGTTCAACGGTTCATATGTGCTTGGGCCGATGCCAGCGCTTGCTGCCGGTGGTGGCAGTTCGGGCGGGCATGGCGCTCCTGCAGAGACCTCCGGAGCGGGGGAGGCCGGCGCAATGCTGAGCGAACCCACAATGAGCGATGCCAGCCCCACCATGGCTGATCCCGCACCCGTGCTCGGATCTTCGGGCGCGGCTGGGGGCCACGGTGCGCCGTCGGCACCTGCGGCCGAGCATGGTGCGCCTGCCGAGCACGCTGCCGAAGCCGAGCATGCTGTTGAAGCCGAGCATGGTGCCACAGTGGCGGCGGAAACCAGTTGCGCAGAAGCGGTGACCACAGCGACGCATGGAGAAAGTGAGCCGGCGGAAACTGCTGGTGACGGGCATGGCACTGCCAATCCGCTCGCCGAGAGCCTGCTCAGCACCGAATGCGACACGGGCGGGGACGCTGTTCCCATGCAGTTCGACGCGCAGGGCAACAAGGTACCTCTCACGGGCCCCGACGGCGCATCTGCCGCTCAAGCCGCGCTGCTGGAGCGCCTGTCGGGGCGGCGCGGCGAGCTTGATGCCTATGCCGAAGAGCTGGCGATGCGGCAGGCGCTGGTGGATGCCGCCGAAAAGCGACTTGAAGAACGCCAGGGAACGCTCCAGGCCATGGAAGCGCAGATCACGGCTCTGGTCGACCAGCGCGAGAAGCTGGAAACCGGGCAGTTTGCCGGGATCGTGGCGATGTATGAGGCCATGAAGCCCAAGGACGCCGCCAAGATCTTCAATACGCTCGAGATGGAAGTGCTGCTGCGGGTCGCCAAGATCATGAGCCCACGCAAGATGGCGCCCATCCTGGCGGCAATGGAGCCGGCGCGAGCGCAGGAGCTCACCGTCCGCATGGCCGATCTGGCGGACCAGCCTGCCGGGCAGATGACAGCCAATGACCTGTCGCAACTGCCGCAGATTGTGGGGCAGTAGCGCCTGCACACTGCGCGGCGGTTGCGTAAGCGGGTGTTAAGCCGAAGGAGCTAGGGTGGCGCTCTGATGTGTCGCCTGCGTGGGTTCGGTGGTTGCAAGCCTTGCCGGAACCGCGCGGCTGGGTGCGGTAGGCAGTTGGTGAAGAGCGGCAAACAGAAGATTTTGTGCGGGTTGGTCGGCGTGTTGTGGCTAGCCACGCTGGCCATCCCCGCGGCGGCCCAGGAGCAGGGGCAGCTCTTTGCCACCGCCGAAGAGGGCTATGCCCGGCTGGTGCTGAGCTTTCCTGGCCGTGACGATCTGCCAGGGCACAAGCTGCGCGTTGAAAATGGCGTCCTGTCGGTTGAGTTCGATGAAGCGGTGCAACTCGTGCTGCCCGATGTAGGCACGACGCTGCCGCAATATCTGTCCATTGCCCGGCTCGATGCCAATGGGCGCGGCTTGCGGGTCGGGTTGAGGTCGAGCTTCAATTTCAATCGCACTGAAGCGGGCGAAAAGCTGTTTATCGATCTGTTGCCGGCCGATTGGCAGGGCATGCCGCCGGCGCTGCCGCAGGAGGTGCTCGATGAACTGGCGGAGCGTGCTCGCCTCGAAGCCATCGAGACCGAGCAGGAGCGCAAGGCGCGGCAGGCGGCCGAGCTTGGAGCCACGCCCAGCGTTCGGGTGGGGCGCAACCCGACCTTTCTGCGCCTGCAGTTCGACTGGAACGTGCCCACCTCTGGCCAATACCTGCCCGAGGGCGAGCACGGGCTGATCGCCTTTGAATGGCCGGTGCCGGTGGATCTGCGCGATCTGCTGGTCGACCTGCCGGCCGAGATCGTAGCAGCAGATAACGTGGTCACGCCTGATGGGTCGTCGGTGCAAATGCAGTTTGCCAAGGGCGTCGTACCGCGCTTTTACCAGAACTCGGACCGGCAATATGTGCTTGATGTGGATCTGGCGGGGCAGGGGCTGCCCAGCCTTGATGCTGAAGATGTTGTCGCTGAGGTAACACATGCCGAGGCGGAGGCGCATGGGACGGAACATGCCGCAGCCGGCAGCGAGCAAACCCGCTATCCGGCAAATCCCGCAGCGGTCGTGACGCCGTTTGCCAGCGTGCTGGGCTCCACGGTGCGGGTGGTGTTTCCGTTTGAGCAGGAAACGCCGGCAGCAGTGTTTCGGCGCGGCGACACTGTCTGGCTAATGTTTGACACGGTGGCTGGCATTGCTGCGCCAACCCAGTCGCCCGAACTCGACACCATCGCCCAAGAGTTCAGCGTGGTGCCGGCTGCGGATACGCAGGTGGTGCGGATCGATCTGGCGCAGGATCGGCTGGCAACGCTTGGCTCGGAAGGCATGGCCTGGGTGCTCTCGCTGGGCGATGTGGTTTTGACCCCGACCCAGCCGATGCAGCTGACGAGACGGCGTGATAATGCCGGTTCGTTCGAGATGGTGGCCGATGTGTTGCGGCCCGCTCGCGTGCACGAGTTCCGCGACCCGCTGGTGGGCGATACCCTACAGGTGGTGACAGCTTATCCGCCGGCCCGCGGCATCACCCGGCTGCTCGATTACGTGGAATTTTCGGCGCTGCGCAGCGTGCATGGGCTGGTGATCAAGCCCGAAGCCGGCGATCTGGGCGTCAAGATCGAAGAGCAGCTGGCGGTGATCTCGGCGGCGCGTGGGCTGAGTGTTTCCGCCTATGATGCCCCACGGGGTGCAGGCCAGGGCGCGGGAGATGGCGCGCGGAACCGGTTCATCGATTTGGCGGCGCTGGAACAAAGCGATCCGAACGGCTTCATCGAGCGGCGCCAAGAGCTGATGCGCGCGGCCGCGGCGGCCGAAGGGCAGCAGCGCGACGCAGCGCGGCTGGATCTGGCGCAATATCTTGTCGCCAACCGGTTTGCCCATGAGGCGCTCGGCGTGTTGCGCACCGTGGCGGGTAAAGCCAGTGCGGAAGAACTGACCCGCCGGATCGGCATGACAGAGGTCATCGCCAATACGGTGGCCTCGCGATCGGCGGATGCGCTGAAGGTGCTCAATGCGCCGGCGTTCAACGGGGATGTGGATGCCCTGTTTTGGCGCACCATTGCGCGGGCTGATCTCGCCGACTATCAGGGCGCTCGGCAGGATGCGCGGGAGGCGCAGGGCGTGCTTGCGAGCTACCCGCAATGGGCGCGCAATCGATTCCTGCTCGCCGCCAGCGGGGCGAGCTTGCAAACCGGCGATCGCACATTCGCAGAACAGTTGCTGGACAAGGTTACCCCGGCCGAGTTGAGCGCGGAGGAGTCGAGCCGCTACCATCTGCTGACGGCGCGCCTCCTGGAAGAAGGCGGGGCGGTGGAAGAAGCGATCGATGCCTATGGCCAGGTGATTGCTGCCGATTTCCGGCCTACCCGGGCCGAGGCGGTTTACCGCACCTTGCTGCTGTTGGATGGAAAGGGGACACTCAACCTCGAAAAGGCAACGCACACTTTGGCCGCTGAGGCGCTGATGTGGCGCGGCAATGCGCTGGAAGCGGAAATGCAAAAGCTGCTGGCCGACCTTTACTTCCGGTCGGGCGAATATCGCTCGGGGTTTGAAGCGGTAAAGCAGGCGGTGGCCCAGCATGGCGCTGATTCCTCGATCAATGCGCTGGGCGATCGGGCGCAGCAGGTATTCGAGGAATTGTTCCTGGATGGACAGGCCGACAAGCTCGGGCCGGTGGATGCGCTGGGATTGTTTTACGACTTCCCGCAGTTGACGCCGCCGGGCGCGCGCGGTGACGAGATGATCCGCAAGCTGGCGCGCCGGCTGGTGGGGGTTGATCTTCTAGCCCAGGCCGCCGAGCTGTTGCAGTATCAGCTGGAGAACCGCCTCCGTGGGGTGGCGCAGACGCAGGTGGCCGCTGACCTGGCGGTAATCTACCTGGCGGACCGGCGGCCGCAGGACGCCTTGCGCGTGCTCAACGCCTCACGCTTACCGGACCTGCCGGCCGGGCTGGCGCGGCAGCGACGGCTGCTCGAAGCTCGGGCGATGATCGACGGCGGACGCAACGAGCTGGCGCTGCAATTGCTGAGCGACATGGATGGGCGCGATGCCGACCTGTTGCGGGTGGATGCCCAATGGCGGGCCAAGCGCTACAGCCAGGCCAGCGGGTTGCTGGAAACCATGTACGGGCAGGCAGGCGTTAGCGAGCCGCTGAGCCAGCCGGCGCGGATGGACCTGATCAAGGCGGCCGTGGGCTTTGTGCTGGCCAATGACAATAGCGGCCTGTTGCGCTTGCGCGAGAAGTTTGCCGAGCGGCTGGTCAAGACCCCGGAATGGCCGATGTTCGACTTCGTCACCGGGCCGATCACCGCCTCGAGCCTTGAGTTCAAGAGCGTGGCCAATGAGGTGGCCGGTCTCGATGGCCTTAATGCGTTTCTTGCGTCCTATCGTGAATTCTATGGCAAGGACGGCGCCTTGACGCCGCTGGCGGCAAGCAAGGCCGATGGGGATCTTGCATCGGCGAACTAGGCACTAGCCGCTGACAAAGCTGCGCACCAGCGATCCGGCGACCAGATACCAACCGTCCACCAAAACGAAAAAGATCAGCTTGAAGGGCAGCGAGATCACCACGGGCGGCAGCATCATCATGCCCATGGACATCAGCACCGACGCTACGACCATGTCGATGATGACAAAGGGCAGGAAAAGCAGAAAGCCGATCTCGAAGGCGCGCCGCAACTCGGAGATCATGAAGGCGGGGATCAGGAGCTGGAGCGAGATCGCTTCGGGATCAGCAGGAGGTTCGGCTTCGGTCAGGTCGTAGAAGAGCTCGAGATCCTTGTCGCGCACATTGGCGCGCATGAACGCATGGATGGGGGCGCTGCCCAGCTCAAAGGCCTCGGGGGCTTCAATCTCCCCGGCAATGAGGGGAGCAATACCCAGGTCATAGGTCTGCTGCAGCGTTGGCTGCATGACAAAGATGGTGAGGAACAGGGCTAGCGACACCATCACCGAATTGGGTGGAGCGGTTTGCAGGCCAATGGCTGTCCGCAGCAGCGACAGCACTACGACGATGCGGGTGAAGCTCGTCACCATGACGAGGATAGAGGGCGCCAGCGCGAGAATCGTGACGAGGCCGATCAGCTGAACGGCACGCTCGGTCAGGCTGGCATCGTCGCCGAAATCAATGTTGACGTCCTGGCCAAATGCCAGGCTTGGCGCCAGCAGCAAGATGATGCTGGCGAGGGGAAGAAGATGAGCGGCGCGCAACCGCCGCCGGCCTGGCTGCGGGTTATCGATCGCCTTTGGTGGTGCCGCCGACACTCTCCGCGTTTTCCCTGCTCTTCGCCCCAGTGTTCTCTTTAGCTGAGTCGAGCGGGTGCGCAGCCGAATTGTCGGGGTTATGCGCCGGGTGATTGTCGCCGTTGCTGCCGGGCTTGAGCAGGCCGGTGTGGCGCAAGGAAACTGGCTTGGGCTGAGTGCCCCGGCCGAAATCGCGCAAACGCTCGATGGCGGAAGGGGGCGGTGCTGCAACAGGAGCCACCGGAGCAGGTGCCGCCGGGGGGGAAGCAACTGCCGGTGCGGCCGCCTGCGGCGCCGGCGCGGGCCGGGTGCGGCGGGAGGGGACCACGGGGACCGGACGACGCGTCGGCGTCGGAAGGTCATCAACCGGGATATCCGCTTCAAGCAGCAGGTCCTGGGTGCCGCCGGTCAGCACGAGATGTTCGACATTGTCGCGGCGAACGAGGAGCAATTGGCGCCGGCCATCGAGCTGCAGGGTTTCCACCACACCCAGACGTGGGCCGCGGCCGGCGCGCGCAGGCTTGCCGGTGGCGGTAAACACGAACTTGAGCAGCCATACCGCAAGCACGATCAGGACCAGCACCGCGCCCAGGGCGAACAGGGCGGTAAGGAGCGTTGCTCCCGAGTCGCCCAGTATGCTGGTGATGAAACCCATGATCATTCTCCTCCAAACCGCTATGCCGGCGGTAATTCTTGCCGAGTAAACGCTGCAATCGCAGCGAATACGAGGCCGCACGAGCTATGACGACAATCAGATTAACGCGACGTTAACCATAGACCCGGCAAGAATTGCCCATCGCTCCCACCTAAAGGGTTTGCTGGCCATGGGCCTGATGGATCTGCCGGTCTTTAATGCCTTGACCGACAAAATGCGCTGGCACCAAGCCCGTCAAGGCTTATTGGCCGAGAACGTTGCCAATGCGGAAACGCCGGGCTATCGCGGCCGCGATTTAGCGCAGTTCGAATTCGGGGCGCAGGGTCCCAGCTCATCCGCCAGCATTGTCACTTCGGCGACGCAGCCCACCCATTTCAGCGTTTCAAGCAGCAATGGGGGCTTTGGCGCCCAGCGCATGGCCAATTTCGAGATCACGCCGGAAGGCAACGGGGTGACGCTGGAAGACGAGATGATGAAGGTGACCACCAATCTGATGGATTACCAGGCAGCCACCTCGCTCTACCAGAAGAGCATCAAGATCATTCGCACCGCGCTCGGCAAATCGGCTTAGGAGTATCAGGGTTCATGGATTTCAACGCCTCGCTCCGCATTGCCGCCACGGGGCTGCATGCCCAGACCGCGCGGATGCGCGTCATCGCGGAAAACCTTGCCAACACCGATTCGGCTGGCAAGGCGCCGGGGGACGAGCCTTATCGTCGGCGAGTGCCCACCTTTGAAGTGGGGCTCGACAACGAGACGGGGGCACGCATCGTGGAAGTGGGCAAGCTTGCCTATGACATGAGCGATTTCAACAGCCGCTATGAGCCAGGCCATCCGGCCGCCGACGAGAGCGGCTATGTGCAATATCCCAATGTCGACCCGTTGATCGAAAGCATGGATATGCGCGAGGCCCAGCGCACCTATGAAGCCAATCTGAACGTCGTTTCCGTGACCCGCCAGATGCTCGGGCGCACGCTCGACATCCTGCGCGGCTAGTTCTTTTCCCTTCAGCAAGAAGTTCACCCATGGCCATCCCGTTCAATGCCGCCACCGCCGCCTACGGCAATGCTTCGCGCCTGATCAGCCAGGCCGCCAAGCCCGGCACCGACCTGCTCGCCAAGGGGGCGGGCGCGCCGGACTTTGCGCAGATGCTGGCGCAAAGCGTCCAGGGCGTGGTGGAGACCGGCCGAGCCTCGGACCAGATGGCCATCGACATGGTCAATGGCAAAGCCAATCCGGTGGACATGGTGACAGCCATCTCGCAGACGGAAATCGCGATCGAAAGCATGGTAGCGGTACGTGACCGGGTGATTTCGGCTTATGAAGAAATCATGCGGATGCCGATCTAGGCCGGCACCAAGGGTAAGCTGAGCAGAAGCGACCGAGCTGGCTTATGATCAGCTTGGGCGAGCCATGATTCGCCGCTGACCCGAGAGAGCGATGACCGGCGCTGAAGTTCTCGACATTGCCACCGATGGGATCTGGACGCTGATCATTGTTTCGGCGCCGATGATGATCGTCGGGCTTCTGGTGGGCGTGGTGATCGCGTTGTTCCAGGCGCTGACGCAGATCCAGGAGCAGACCCTGGTGTTCGTGCCCAAGATCATTGCGATCTTCATCACCATGCTGCTGACCCTGCCATTCGCGGGCGCGCAGATGGGGGCCTATATGTCTCGGGTCGTCGACATGATCATCGTGGGCGGTTGAGGTGTCTCTCGCGCTCAACTGGCTGCCCAACATGGCCTTTGTGTACCTGCTGCTGTTTGCCCGGATCGGGGCCATTCTGATGCTGATGCCGGGGCTGGGGGAGCAAACCATCCCGGCGCGGATGCGGCTCAGTTTTGCGCTGGCGTTTACGCTGGTGCTGTACCCGCTCCTGGCCGGGCAGATGCCGCCGCTGCCGACAGGGATCATGGGCATCGTGCCGTTGCTGTTTCATGAACTGGCGGTTGGGCTTATCCTGGGCGCGATCGCCCGGATCACGGTGATGGCGACGCAGGTGGCGGGCGCGATCGTGGCTTTCAATGCCGGTATGAGCATGGCGCAGACGGCCGACCCTACCCAGGGCGGCATCCAGGGCGCGGTGTTCGGCACCTTTCTCTCTTTTGTGGGCGTGGCGCTGATCTTTGCCACCGATTTGCATCATGTGGCGCTGGCCGCGACCTATGACAGCTACACCCTGTTCAGCCCGACCGATCCGCTGATGTGGGAGGATGCGGCGCAACTGGCGATCCGCACGGTGAGCGGGGCGTTCACGGTCGGGGTGCAGATGTCGGCGCCGTTTATTGTATTTGGGCTCGTGTTCAACCTGGGGGCGGGGATCCTGGCGCGCTTGATGCCGGCGCTGCAGGTGTTTTTCGTATTGATGCCCGCCAATGTGATGGTCGGATTGATCCTCTTTGCCTTGCTGCTGACCATGATGATGGGCTGGTATATCAGCGCCTTCGAGCAGCATCTGGCGATGTGGCGGGGCTAGGGCCGGGCAGATGTCGGACGAGGCGCCCGAAAAATCCAGCAAAACCGAAGACCCTTCCGCCAAAAAGCTCGAGGACGCGCACAAAAAGGGTGACGTGGCCAAGAGCCAGGAGGTGACCACCTGGTTCATGCTGGCGGGCTCGGCGGCGGTGTTTGCGCTGCTTGGGCCATCCACCAGCGCCAGCTTGATGGGGTCGCTCAAAACGCTGCTCACCAATGCCGATCGGTACGAGCTGGGTGGTCCCGCATTCGGCTCGTTCTTCAACGGGCTGGCGCTGGCGCTTGTCGGCACGATCATGGTGCCGCTGCTGATCTTGTCGTTCTGCGCTGTTGTGGCCAATCTGGTGCAGCATCGGTTCCTGTTTTCGGCCGAGCCAATCACGCCCAAACTGTCCAAGATTTCGCCGCTGGCGGGGTTCAAGCGGCTGTTTTCGGGGGAAGCGCTGGTCAACTTCCTCAAGGGGCTGGTCAAGCTGGGACTGGTGGGAGCGGTGCTGGTGGGTGTCGTTTGGCCCGAGCGCGACCGGCTCGACACGATGATGACGGCCGACCCGCTGCTGATCCTGCAATTCTTCCAGGATATCGGGCTCAAGGTGTTCGGTGCGACGCTGGCCGTAGTGACGCTGATCGCCATGGCGGATTATGTTTATGTGCGCCGCAAATGGTGGACGCGCCAGATGATGACGCTCCAGGAAACCAAGGACGAATACAAGCAGATGGAAGGCGACCCGCACGTCAAGGGCCGCATCCGCCAACTGCGCCAGGAGCGCTCGCGCAAGCGCATGATGGCCGCGGTGCCTGACGCCACGGTGGTGGTCACCAATCCGACGCACTTTGCAGTAGCGCTGAAATATGATCGCTCGATGCGAGCGCCGCTTTGCGTTGCCAAGGGCGCTGACGCGGTGGCCCTGCGCATCCGCACGCTGGCCGGCGAGCACAATGTGCCGATTGTAGAGAACCCGCCGCTAGCTCGGGCATTGTTCGCGAGCGTCGAAGTCGATGAGCCCATTCCGGCCGAGCACTTCAAGGCCGTCGCGGAGGTGATCGGCTTCGTGATGCGATTGCGCCCCAGCACAGGGTGGCGGCCAACACGCTGAGGCTGGCAAGCCTGTTGATAACAAGCAATATCTCCCCCCGCGGCAGACCATTTGCTAAACCTTTCTGGGCACCTGATTCGGGCGGCCAGATGGTGTACGCGCTTGCGTTGCGAACGAAAGCCAAGCATTGCCTTGGTAAGCTGGCTCTGTGCCAGACCATGCGAAGCGGTCCGAAAGCCTTGCGACCGAAGACCTAGGAGCTTGAACATGGCCGTCACGCCGATCCGGGATGACAATTATCCCGAGCCGCTGGTGGATTCGGGGCGGGGCGGATACGGGCTCTGGCGCGTTGTGGCACTGGGACTGGCGCTGGTGGCGCTGGCGGTGGGCTACGCGATGTTCGGTGATCACGTGCCGCTTGATCTGGTGATGACCTTTGTGGGCATGCTGGCAGTGGTCGGCGTGTTCTGCCTGTTTGGACTGGCTGCGGGCCTGTTCCGCTTTGCCGGTAATGAGGAGCGGCGCACCACGTCCCACGCGATCGTCGACAGCCTGCCCTTTGGCGCGGTGGTGGCGGATCGGGATGGGCGCATTTCCTATGTGAATGCGCACTATGGCAGCTTTGCGGGGGCGCTCAACAATGGGGTTCCGGTGGGCGTGCCGCGCTTGTTTGCCGGACAATCCGATGCCAGCGAAGCGATTTACCGCCTGTCGCGCGCGGCCAAGGACGGGCGCAGCGCGGTGGAGGATATCCGCCTGATCGGGGGGCTGGGGGGGTCCCAGGCCGAAAGCAATCGCGCCTTCTGGTACCGGGTTGGAGTGCGGCCATTGCCGGTCACCGAAGGCGAATCCAAGCCCAAGGTGATCTGGACGGTCGAGGACATCACCCGCGACCGCGACAATAATGAAAGCGCTTTCCGCGATCTGCAGCGCGCGATCGATTATCTCGATCATTCGCCGGCGGGCTTTTTCTCGGCTGATGCGCGTGGGCGGATCCAGTATCTGAACTCAACCCTTGCCGACTGGCTGGGTTACGATCTGGCTGAATTCAATGCCGGCCAGCTCAGTCTGCGCGACGTGGTGCATGGCGATGGCGCGACGTTGTTGATGCGTGGTCGCGGTGACGGGGAAATCCGCACCGAGATCATCGATATCGACCTGGTGCGCCGCAACGGCACAACATTGCCGGTGCGTCTCCTGCATCGCGCGGCTCGCATGGCCGACGGTGAACTGGGCGAAACGCGCACCCTGGTGCTCGACATGACCAGCGCGCCCGATACCGAGGAAGCGTTGCGGGCGGCGGAAATCCGGTTCTCGCGCTTTTTCAACGATACGCCATTTGCAATCGCGACGCTCGACAGCGAAGGGCGGATTATCCGCACCAATGCCCCATTTGGGCGCATCTTCCATTGGTCGGGTGAGGAAAAGAGCCTTGAAATGCAGCCGCTGATCGACCTGATCGGCCAAGGCAGCCGCGACCGTTTTGCGCGCGCCATCGCCGATGCTTCGGCGCATCGCTCGGCAGTGGAGCCGGTGGATGCGTTGCTGAGCGCGGAAGGCGAGCACGCCGTGCGGCTTTATCTATCGGGCTCTGAAACCCTGTCGGGCTCGCCCGAGCAGGTCAATGTCTATGCCCTCGACATGACCGACCAGCGCAAGCTTGAGGCGCAGTTTGCCCAAAGCCAGAAGATGCAGGCCGTGGGACAGCTCGCCGGCGGCGTTGCGCATGATTTCAACAACTTGCTGACCGCAATCATCGGCTTTTCCGATCTGCTGCTGCTCAAGCATAAGCCGGGCGATCCATCGTTCAGCGAACTGATGCAGATCAAGCAGAACGCCAACCGTGCAGCGGGGCTGACACGGCAGTTGCTGGCGTTCTCGCGACGGCAAACTCTGCGGCCGCAAGTGCTTGAGCTGCCGCTGATTGTTGACGATCTGACCGTGCTGCTCAAGCGGATGATCGGGGACAAGAACACGCTGGGCGTTGATCACGGCCGCAATATCTGGCCGGTGCGCGCCGATGTCGTCCAGCTCGAACAGGTGGTGATCAACCTTGTGGTCAATGCGCGCGACGCCATGCCCGATGGTGGTTCGATCACCATTCGCACCAGCAATGTCAGCCGCGCCGAGGCCGAGGCCATGCAGTTCGATGGCATGGTGGCGGCCGATTATGTGTTGATCGAAGTGCAGGACACCGGCACCGGGATGACCCAGGAAGTGCTCACCAAGATCTTCGAGCCCTTTTTCACCACCAAGGAGCTGGGCAAGGGCACGGGGCTGGGGTTGTCGACGGTCTACGGCATTATCAAGCAGACCGAAGGTTACATCTATCCGGTCTCGACCGTCGGGGTTGGCACCACGTTCAAAATCTTCCTGCCGCGCTATGTGCCCTCCGAGATCGAGGCAACGGCGAAGGTGGCCGCGGCGGCGGCGCCGGTGCGGGACCTGACCGGCGAAGAGCGTATCCTGTTGGTTGAGGACGAGGAAAGCGTGCGGGCATTCTCCGCGCGCGCATTGCGAGCGACCGGCTACGAGGTGTTCGAGGCCGATGGCGGCGAAGAAGCCCTTGAAGTGCTCGAAGAGCTCGAGTTCAAGATCGATCTGATGATTTCGGACGTGGTGATGCCCGAGATGGATGGGCCGACGCTGCTCAAGCATGTGCGCAAGACCATGCCGCGGCTCAAGGTGATCTTTGTGTCGGGTTATGCCGAGGAAAGCGTGCGCCGCGATATCGAGGATGACCAGAGCGTCGAGTTCCTGCCCAAGCCTTATTCGCTTGACCAGATCAATTCCAAGGTCAAAGAGGTGCTGCAAAAGCTGGACGAAGGCCAGGCGCAGTGAACGCGCGCAATTTCGGTGAAGGGGCGGGGGAGCGCAATGTGCTCGGCGAACCGCTCGAGCCCTGCTCCACCAGTCCGCTGACGGGGTTCTTCCGCAGCGGCTATTGTGCCGCGGGCCCAGACGGCGTGGCCCGGCATCTGGTCTGCATCGAGGCGAGCGAAGCCTTTCTCGCCTACTCCAAAGGCGCGGGCAATGATCTGTCCACGCCCCGCCCCGAATGGGGCTTTCCCGGCCTCAAGGCGGGAGACCGCTGGTGCCTTCTGGCCGAGCGGTGGGCACAGGCGCTGGAAGCAGGGCAGGCGCCCCGCGTCTTCATGCACTCAACCAATGAAGCGGTGCTGGACGGGCTGAGCCTTGCTGATCTCAAGGCTCATGCACGCGATTTGAATTGAGCGGCTCCCCCTAGTAGAGATCGCCGATGATCAGCGGATGCTCGTCCTCGATCCGGACGGGATTGCGCAGGGGAGCGCCGAACTGGCTTTCCTCGATCTCGAATACGTCATTGTGCTGAGTGACGATGTTGTCCGCAAAGCTGAGCGTCGCCGTGCCGAACATATGCACATGCACGTCGCCAGGCTGGCGGAACAGGCCATATTTGAAGTGGTGATATTCCAGATTGGCGATGGTGTGGCTCATATTGGCCTCGCCCGACAGGAACGGCTTTTCCCAGATCACCGCACCATCGCGATAAATGCGCGACATGCCTTCGATATGGTCGGGTAGATCACCCACCCGCAGCTCGGGACCAAAGGCGCAGGCTCGCAGCTTGGAATGGGCGAGATAGAGATAGTTGACCCGTTCCGTCACATGATCCGAAAATTCATTGGCCAGCGCGAAACCGAGGCGGCGGGGCTGGCCATTGGCGTCGATCAGGTAGATGCCGGCGATCTCGGGCTCTTCGCCAGCATCGCGGGCAAAGGACGGGGACGGAATGGGGTGACCGGGATTGACCACGGTCGTGCCATTGCCCTTGTAGAACCATTCCGGCTGGACGCCCCGGGCGCCGCCTTCAGGCTTGCCCCCTTCAAGGCCCATCTGGAACATCTTCATGGAATCGGTCAGCTGTTCGGCTTGCTTGGCGGCGTTGCCCTTGTGCATGGCATCGCGCGTGGCGGCCGAGCCCAGATGGGTCAGCCCGGTGCCGGTGATATAAAGATGGGCCGGATCGGGATGATCGATTGGCGCGAGCATGCGCCCTTCAGCCAGGATGTCGTGCCGATTGACGGCGTCGCCAAGCCCACGCTGGGCAACGAGCGCCGCAAGACCCGTGCCTTGGGCGAGGGCGGTTGTGGCGAGCTCATAAACGCTGGTGGTGGTGTTGACCCGGCGGGCGATGTCACCCTCTACTGCGGCCACGGCGCGGGCGCCCGATTGATCGAAAAACTGGATGAGATTCACGGGGTTTGCTCCTCAATTGCCCGTTGCGGTCGTCCCGTGCATAAAGCGCAACCCGGGCCGGCCCGGCAAGCTCTTTTGCGCGCCGCGTGCCGGTCAGAGTTCCATCTGGGCACAGAAGGGCTGCGGTCCAGGGACTGCGGTTCTTTTGTTGCAAGGGGCGCCAGAAATCGCCTTGACAGGATCGGAACAAAATGAGAACAAGAGGGCACTTCTCGTGGATTGATCTTCCGGAAAGCAGCGCGTTGCGCCCGGTCCCGGAGCGTGGAATAAGGAGAGACTCGTATGGCAAATACCCCGCTTCGGATCGTTGAAGGTGGATCAATGGACAAGGACAAGGCTCTCGCCGCGGCGCTGAGCCAAATCGAGCGCAATTTCGGCAAGGGCTCGATCATGCGCCTTGGCGAGGCTGCCTCGATCGAGGTTGAGGCAATATCGACCGGCTCGCTCGGCCTTGATATCGCCCTCGGAATTGGTGGCCTGCCCAAGGGCCGCATCGTTGAAATTTTCGGGCCGGAAAGCTCAGGCAAGACCACGTTGGCGCTGCATGTGATTGCCGAGGCGCAGCGCAAGGGTGGTGTTTGCGCTTTTGTGGATGCCGAGCACGCGCTCGATCCGATCTATGCCCGCAAGCTGGGCGTCAATGTGGATGATCTGCTGATCTCCCAGCCTGACGCTGGCGAACAGGCGCTCGAAATCACCGACACGCTGGTACGCTCGGGCGCGATCGATGTGCTGGTGGTTGATTCGGTAGCGGCATTGACGCCGCGGGCCGAGCTTGAAGGCGAAATGGGCGACTCGCTGCCGGGGCTGCAGGCCCGGTTGATGAGCCAGGCCATGCGCAAGCTGACCTCGTCGATTTCCAAATCCAAGTGCCTGGTGATCTTCATCAACCAGATCCGCATGAAGATTGGCGTGATGTATGGTTCGCCCGAAACCACGACCGGCGGCAATGCGCTCAAATTCTATGCCTCGGTGCGGCTCGACATTCGCCGGATCGGCGCCATCAAGGACCGCGAGGAGATCGTGGGCAACCAGACCCGCGTCAAGGTGGTCAAGAACAAGCTGGCCCCGCCGTTCCGCCAGGTTGAATTCGACATCATGTATGGCGAAGGTATCTCCAAGACTGGCGAGTTGCTCGATCTTGGGGTCAAGAGCGGCGTGGTGGAAAAGTCGGGCGCCTGGTTCTCCTATGACAGCCAACGCATGGGGCAGGGGCGTGAGAATGCGCGCCAATTCCTCAAGGACAATCCGGCGGCTGCGGCAACTATCGAGCAGGGCGTGCGCGAAAGCTCGGGCCTGCTCGGAGAAGTACTGCTGGTATCGGGCGGTGACGACGCTGCCGACAGCGACGAATAAGCAGTTCCCATGCAGGGTGAAGAAAGGCATCGCGAGAGCGGTGCCTTTTCTTTTGAGTCTGAACGGCAGACGCCCGGCTGCAAGCAGGCGAGACACAGCCGCCGCCAACGCAATCTAGAATCGTTTATATCGGGCATGGCTATGCTCATGGAGCCCTCTGGCCGGCGTCCCCATACCTAGCCGCAAGCGGGGCGCACCGATGCTGGACAGCGCTGCGCCGCACGGGCTAGAAAGCCAGCCAAAGTCTTGCGGCGTCCACGGGGCGCCAATCCGCCATGAAAGCCATTCTATGACCAGCGTAAACGATCTCCGCTCGAGTTTTATCGACTTTTTTGCCCGGAATGGTCACGAGGCGGTTCCGTCGAGCCCGTTAGTACCGCGCAATGATCCCACATTGATGTTCACCAATGCCGGCATGGTGCAGTTCAAGAACGTCTTCACCGGTCTCGAGAAGCGCCCCTATACGACCGCTACTTCGGCGCAAAAGTGCGTGCGCGCCGGCGGCAAGCACAACGATCTGGACAATGTCGGCTTTACCGCCCGGCACCACACCTTTTTTGAGATGCTGGGGAATTTCTCCTTTGGCGATTACTTCAAGGACCACGCCATCGAACTGGCCTGGACCTTGCTGACCAAGGACTGGGGTCTTCCCAAGGACCGGCTGATGGTTACCGTCTACGAGGACGACGACCAGGCCATGGAGCTATGGAAGAAGATCGCCGGGATCGGGGAGGACCGGATTGTGCGGCTGGGCGCCAAGTCCAACTTTTGGCAGATGGGCGACACAGGCCCGTGCGGGCCGTGCTCGGAGATCTTCTACGACCATGGCGACAAGGTCTGGGGCGGCCCTCCCGGCTCGCCGGATGAAGATGGCGATCGCTGGATCGAGATCTGGAACCTCGTGTTCATGCAGTTCGAGCAGCATGCCGACGGCTCGCGCACACCATTGCCACGCCCGTCAATCGACACTGGCATGGGCCTTGAGCGTATTGCCGCCGTGATGCAGGGTGTGCACGACAATTATGATATCGACCTGTTCAAGGCGCTGATCGGGGCTGCTGCCTCGGCGATCGGCACCGAGGTCGAGGGCGAGGGTAACCGCAGCCTGCGGGTGATCGCCGATCACCTGCGCTCGATGTCGTTCCTGATCGCCGAAGGCGTGCTGCCGTCTAATGAAGGACGTGGCTATGTGCTGCGCCGGATCATGCGGCGCGCAATGCGCCATGCCACGCTGCTCGGTGCTGAAGAGCCGGTGATCCATAAGCTCGTTCCAGCGCTGGTGCGCGAAATGGGCCAAGCTTATCCCGAGCTGTCGCGCGGGGAGGCCATGATCAGCGAAACGGTTCGGCTGGAGGAGGGGCGCTTCCTTAAGACCCTTGGACGGGGCCTGCAGATTCTCTCGGATGAAACGAGCACTCTCGCCGAAGGCGATACGCTGAACGGCGCCACCGCGTTCAAGCTTTATGACACCTATGGGTTCCCGCTCGATCTTACCCAGGATGCGTTGCGAGCGCGCGGCATTGCTGTGGACCAAGCCGGCTTTGATGCCGCAATGGCCCAGCAAAAGGCAGAAGCGCGCCGGAGCTGGTCAGGCTCGGGCGAGGCGGCCACCGGCGCGGTCTGGTACGGGCTGGCTGATCGGCTTGGGCCCACGGAGTTTCTGGGCTACGAAACCGAAACGGCCGAAGGGGAAGTCACCGCATTGCTGCGCGACGGGGCCGAGATCGATCGGCTTGAGGCCGGGCAAGAAGGTTATGTGGTACTCAACCAAACCCCGTTCTATGGCGAGAGCGGCGGGCAGGTTGGCGATGCCGGCTCCATGCATGGTGATGGCGTCAGCGTTGTGGTCACCGACACGCAAAAGTACCATGGTGTGTTCGCGCACAAGGTGAAGGTCGAGACTGGAGCGCTGCGCGTGGGGCAGGCCCTCGAACTCGTGGTTGACCACGCTCGCCGTTCGGCCATTCGTGCCAATCACTCCGCGACCCATCTGCTGCATGAAGCACTGCGGATCGTGCTGGGCGACCATGTTGCTCAAAAGGGCTCGCTGGTTTCGCCGGATCGGCTGCGCTTCGACTTTGTGCATACCAAGGCCATGAGCCCGCTGGAGTTAGCGGAGGTCGAGGACCTGGCCAATGCCATTATCCTGCAAAACACGCCGGTCGAAACGCGGCTGATGGGAGTCGAGGAAGCCAAGGATTCGGGCGCCCGCGCGCTGTTCGGCGAGAAATATGGCGACGAAGTGCGCGTGGTCTCGATGGGCGAGCCGACGGGCAACAGCCTCGGGTGGTCGGTGGAGCTGTGCGGGGGCACCCATGTCAGGCGCACCGGCGATATTGGGCTCGTGTCGGTGGTGGCTGAAAGTGCCGTGGGCGCCGGCGTGCGTCGCATCGAGGCGCTGACAGGCAATGCGGCGCGCCATCGGGGCAATACCCATGTTGCCATTGTTGAGACTGCAGCGGGAATGCTGCGTGCCGGCAGCCAGGATGTGCTTGAGCGTATCGCGGCGCTGCAGGAGCAGCTCAAGCGCTCCGAGCGGGCGCTCAGCGATGCCAAGCAGAAGCTGGCCATGGGCGGCGGCGCCGCCGGGGGCAGTGAGGTGGAAGCGATCAACGGCACGCCCTTTATCGGCCGGATCGTCGACGGCTTGCAGCCAAAGGATCTGCGCGGGTTGGTTGACCAGACCAAAAAGCAGGTTGGCTCGGGCGTTGTTGCGATCATCGGCTTGGCCGAAGACGGCAAAGCCGGACTGGCGGTCGGAATCACCGAGGATCTGATCGGCAAGGCTTCGGCCGTGGATCTGGTACGGGCGGGATCCGCTGCCATGGGCGGGCAGGGCGGCGGCGGTCGTCCCGACATGGCGCAGGCCGGTGGTCCGGATGGCAGCAAGGCCGAAGAAGCACTGGCCGCTATCCGCGCGCTGCTCTAGACCAAGGCTAGAGACAAAAGGAAAGGCCCGCCTCCTGAGCTGGAGGCGGGCCTTTTTGTTTGGTTGTAGCGAGGCGTTTAAGCTTCCTGGATCGCCGAGAGCTTCCAGTCGCCGCCCCGCGGGCGGATAAAGGTCCAGAGCTCGGTGGCCTCGGTGGGTTCGGCAGGGTTGCCCTCGACGACCCGATCAGTGGCGCGTTCCACGGTCCAGTCGCGCAGGCTGTAGCGCAAGGCAGCGGTGGCGTAATCGCTGTTATCCTCGCGCCAGCTTTCGGCAATGTCACCCTGGAGCAGCTTGATGTCGGCAAGCTGGTTGTGCAGGCCGCGGGTGGCGTTGGCAGCCATTTGTTCGGCCAGGTAGCCCATCATTTCGGGCGTGGTCAGGCGACGCAGGGTTTCATAGTCCTCGGCGCCATAGGCAGTCTGAACCTGACCCAGCATCTGCTCGAAGCTATCGAGGTCCCGCTGGCCAACGCCCAGCTCGTCCGGATTGGCCGGGCGAGCGCGCGAGGGGCGGGTGGCATTGCCGGCACCCGAGCCACCCAGGCCGCCAAGATTGCGGCCGAAGTTCTCAAAGCCCGTGCGGTTGGTGTTGTCGGGCCCGCCGGCCATGGCCGGACGGCGCGCGCCGCCGCCGCGGACCAGGCGCATTACAAGCCAGACGACGCCGCCGATCAGGAGAACCTGGAAGAGCAGGCTGAACAAGCCGCCAATGCCGCCAAAGCCAGCGCCAAAGAGCAAACCGAGCAAGCCGCCAAGCATCAAGCCACGGAACAGGGAGCCACCAAGGCCGCCCAGGAATCCGCCACGCTGCTGGGCGGCGGCAGGGTTCTGGGCGTTAGCGTTGGGTCGTGCCTGCTGTGCGGGCGTGGTGGAGCGCTGGATAGGGGCTACGGTGTTGGGTGCCGTGTTGGTTGGAGGCGCCGACTGGAAGGTGCGGGTGCCGCGGCTGCCAAAGCTGCCACGGGCGCGCGCGTCCGCGGTATCCACAGCGGCCATCGAGAATGCGACAACAAGTGCGGCAAACGCGCTGGCTAGCCGGAAGCGGCGGGCGATGAACATCAGGAAAATCTCCTCGGACTGAACTTGAGGCCTATATGGGGGCAGGGCCAGGCAATTGCATCCCCTGAAAGCCATGAGAGTGCGGGAAAGTTGCCTTAGGCGGCTACGTCGCTCAAGGCACAGCGGATGTTACAACAGGCGCTTTATCCCGGAACCAGCCGGGGCCGATATCCTGTGCCCCGCCGGAGCGCGTGAGCCGGTCGCGCAGTCGCTGCAGATTTGGAGCGTCCCAATTTGGGGGATCGGTGATGGCGAGCCAGGCATCAAGATAATGCTGGGGCGCGTAAACATGGCCGAACCCAACGGGCGAGGTTTGGGCCAGGGCCATGTCGAGCGCGAGCTGCAGGAAGGTGACGACTGGGTACCAGGTGAGCTGGCGCGAGACGTCGGGCGGCCGATTGCTGGTCAGCCATTCGGGCGGACGATACAGCACCTGGGGTTCGAAGAAGACAATGGGGTCGCTGGCATATTGCAGGTAAACCAGGCGCATGGGACCCCAGCTGGCACCGGGAATGTCGAGGGCATTGCTCTGGTTGGTAAAGCGGATGATGGAACTGTCGTTGAAGCGCGGCAGCCATTCCGGAGTGCCGGCCTGGCGGTTCGCGGTGGCATTGCGCCAGGAGGGGCTGGCGAAGGGCGGGCCGGCCCAAAGCGCGCCCTGGAACGGATCGGCCAGCACGTCGTAAAGGGTGGCGGAGGCTTGTGACGCATAGGCACCCAGGCTCAGACCATGCAGATAAAGCCTGGGCCGGGTGTCGGGGGGCAACTCGGTCCAGTAATCGTAAACCGCGTTGAACAGCGCCTGGGCCGAAGCCGTGCCAACATCAGGTTCGGCAAGGAGCGAGAGCCAACTGGTGAGATATGAATATTGCAGCGCCACGCTCGCGACGTCCCCGGCATGCAAAATTTCGAGCGTGTCGATTGCGGGGGGATCAACCCAGCCCGTGCCCACGGGCATGATCAGCACCAGCACCGAGCGATCAAAGGCGCCGATCCGCTCCATTTCTGCAAGGGCAAGCTGGGCCCGCTGGTCCACCGTTTCGGCCGAACGGAGCCCAACATAAACCCGAAGCGGGCTCTTGGCTGGGCGCCCGATCAGGGCTTGGATATCGGCGGCCGTGGGACCGGACTGGACGTAAACCCGGGCGTCGAGCCCGATCGTGTCCCAGTCAATGAGGGAGCCGGCGCTGCCCGAACGCAGGGGATCGGCCGGGGGCTCTTCATATTGGCCCGCGAGGGCATCCAGTTCGCCATAGAACTGATCGGCAGCATAAAGAACGCCGCGCACCACGATGCCGTTGACAAAGAGGCTGGTCACGACGCCGACGATGAGCATGCCGCCAACCAGCGCCACCCGGCGCGGCAGGATGCGGGCCAGCCAATTGGCCACGGCCCGCACGAAGCGCACGATGGCGGTGCCGATGCCGATCAGCAGGGCCGCGGGAAGAGCCGCAATCGCGGCAACGCGTACGGGCTGGGTGGAATGAACGGGGGCCATGCCCATGACCTCGCGGATGGAGTTTTGCCAACCGGTGGATAGCCACAGAAAAACAATGGCCGTGAGCGTGCAGACCAAAAGGGCGATCAGCTTGATCCGGCGCGCGCGGGCGCGACCCGGGATGCTCAGTTCCATGAAGGTCCACAGCCACTCGCCAAACACGCCGATGCCGTAGCCGGCAGCAAAGACGCAGCCGCTCAGAATACCCTGCAGCACGAAGTGACGAGGCAGCAGCGAAGGCGTGAGGGAAAGGGCAAAGAACAACACTCCGACTAGCACGCCGCCCGTGGGCAAGCGATCCAGCGCCAGGAGGAGGCGCGGCAGGAGACGCTGCATGCGCCAGGCGCTAGCGGCAGGTGCGCGCATGGCCATTCCACGGGAGCGCTGGAGCCCGAAATGCCAACAACCAGGCGCCCAATGCACTACCCCCTCAGAAAACCGCCGGCAGAAAAACCGAGCGAAATCACCGTCCAGATCACCCACGCATCGACCAGGAAGCCGACTGCCCCGATGAGGACGCCGATGATGAGGCCCAAACCGTCGCGGTTCAACCGGGACAGGCACATTACCGCGACCCCGACATTGGGGATGGCGTTCATAAAGGGGATAGGGACCACCATGGGCAGGCACAGCACCATGACGATGAGGGCGAAGGGGCGACCCGTTCCTGTTCCAACCAGGGCTCGGAAGCGGGGAAAGGAGATGCGCGCCAATGCGCGCGAATAGCGCAGCAAACCGGCCAGCAGTTTGAGCAGGAGCTTAACAGGGACGCGCCGGTCACCCACAAAACGCGGCAGGCGCACGGGGCGGCCCAGCAGCATGGCCATGGCAAACCCAAACATGGCCAGTGCCACCAACCCGCCATAGCCTGGGGCACCCGGGATCATGTTGAGCAGGCTGAAAACGAAGATGATGAGAGTGTGGCTGTTGACGCCAAGAACCTGGATGAGGCCCGAAAAGGTCAGTTCCGGCGCTTGGCCGCTGGCAGACAGGTGCAGGGCCTGCCGCATGGCATCGAGCTGGAGTTCAACCGGGCTGGCGTGCGGAGAAAGGGGCATTGCTATTCAGGCCGGCGCGAAAGGCGCAAAAGCAAAACGGCGCCCAGGGGCGCCGCTCGCATTACTCTCTCGAGGTCGCTCAGGCCATGGCCTTCTGCAGGTTCTGATCGATGGCATCGAGGAAGCCGATGGTCGACAGCCATGGCTGATCCGGGCCGACGAGCAGGGAAAGGTCCTTGGTCATCTTGCCTTCTTCGATGGTGTCGACGGTGACCTTTTCGAGGGTCGCGGCGAACTTGGCGAGGGCTTCGTTGTCATCGAGCTTGGCGCGATGAGCCAGGCCACGCGTCCAGGCAAAGATGGAGGCGGTGGAGTTGGTTGAGGTTTCCTTGCCCTGCTGATGCTGGCGGTAGTGACGCGTCACGGTCCCGTGGGCAGCTTCGGCTTCGACGATCTTGCCATCGGGGGTGGCCAGAACCGAGGTCATCAGACCGAGCGAGCCAAAGCCCTGGGCCACGATGTCGGACTGCACATCGCCGTCATAGTTCTTGCACGCCCAGACATAGCCGCCGGACCACTTGAGTGCCGAGGCGACCATGTCGTCGATCAGGCGGTGCTCGTACCAGATCTTGGCGGCTTCGAACTTTTCCTTGAACTCGGCTTCGTAGATTTCCTGGAAGATGTCCTTGAAGCGGCCGTCATAGGCCTTGAGGATGGTGTTCTTGGTCGAGAGATAGCACGGCACGCCGCGGGCCAGCGCGTAGTTGAAGCTGGAATAAGCGAAGTCGCGGATGGAATCGTCCAGGTTGTACATGGCCATGGCAACGCCAGCGCCGGGCGACTGGAACACTTCGTGCTCGATCACCTGGCCGTCTTCGCCAGTGAACTTGATGGTCAGCGTGCCCTTGCCGGGGAAGGTGAAGTCGGTGGCGCGGTACTGATCGCCAAAGGCGTGGCGGCCCACGATGATCGGCTGGGTCCAGCCGGGGACGAGGCGCGGCACGTTCTGGCAGATGATCGGCTCGCGGAAGATCACGCCGCCCAGGATGTTGCGGATGGTGCCGTTGGGCGACTTCCACATCTTCTTGAGCTTGAATTCCTCGACGCGCTGCTCATCGGGGGTGATGGTGGCGCATTTGATGCCGACGCCGTACTTCTGGATCGCCTTGGCGGCATCGATCGTGATCTGGTCGTTGGTGGCGTCGCGGCTTTCGACGCTGAGATCGTAATATTCGATCGGCAGATCGAGATAGGGGTGGATGAGCTTGTCCTTGATCGCCTGCCAGATGATGCGCGTCATCTCATCGCCGTCGAGATCGACGACCGGATTGGCGACTTTGATCTTGCTCATGAAGAGTTCTCCCTTGGTGTCCTGCCTGTCGGCCCACAGCCGTGTTGGCGCCCCTATAGCATTGCAGGGGAAAAGCGCAAAGACTGGCTCGGCAAGGCCTCTTGCCCAAGGCGGGCAGGTTCAGGCGGGCGAAGGGCGGTAGGTCTTGTGCTGTGGAAGGTGATCGGCAACCGCGTCCCAGCCCTGGTGGGTGCGGGCGAAGATCAGTTGATTGGGCACAAACCAAGCGTTGTCGCCGACGAAAAAGCCTGCCGCGACCAAGCGCACGGATGGAGCGCGGGAGGACTGGCCATAAAGCGGCGTGCCGCAATGGGGACAGAAGTGACGGGTGAAGGTTGCGCCCGACGCACTTGGCCGCGAGAAACTGCCGGCTTGCCCGGAGACGATCAGGTGTTGCTCAGACACGAGGGCCACGGTCGAATGACCCGTGCCGCTCGCCTGCTGGCAATGTAGGCAAGCGCACATGAACATGGAGCCGACCGGACCGGCGATGGCCATGGTCAGCGCCCCGCAGGCGCAATTGGCGTTCACGTTCACCGACACTCGGTCTTGTTTGCTCATGGAGGCAGGCTGCCATGCAGGTTGGCGAGGAACAAGAGCAATGGCCTTGCCTTGATTCTCCCGAACCGCAACAATGAGTGGCTTCCGCCAGGAGGACGCATGGCGCTTTATCCGACCTATCCGATGGAAACCAAGCGGCTGCGTTTGCGCCCGTTTACACGCGGCGATGTTGATGCCGTGTTTGCCTATCGGCAGCGCGATGACGTGGCGCGGTTTCTGTTCGACTCGGCACTCAGCCGGGAGGAATGCGCACTGGCGGTGCAGCAGCGGATCGCGCAAACCACGCTGATCGACGAGGGCGACAAAATCGTTCTCGGGGTGGAACTGCCCGGCACCGGCGAACTGATCGGCGAAGTTTCGCTGATCTGGCGGAGCGTCGACAGCCAACAAGGGGAAGTGGGCTGGATCCTGCACCCGGACTATCACGGGCAGGGCTATGGCACGGAAGCGGCGGGCGCGATGCTGGACCTGGCGTTCAGGCAGGCAAATCTGCATCGGGTGATTGCCCGCTGCGCAGCCGAGAATGCGCCATCGTTCCATCTCATGGAGCGCCTGGGCATGCGGCGGGAAGCGCATTTCCGCGAGCACGCCGTCACCAAAGGTGTGTGGGATGAAGAGTTCATTTACGCTATTTTGCAGGGCGAGTGGCTGAGCCGGAACACGCCCCAGACCTAGTCCCAGCATCTTCAACTAACTTGCGCTAGTGCTGGAACTTCCCGCTGACGTGATCCGTTCATGATCGGTCAGTATCTATTGGGGAGGTTCGCCATCATGTCGTCACCATCTTTGCCCTTGCAAACAGATCGGTTGATGCTGCGGACCTTCGAGCGCGCCGACCTTGCGGATCTCGCGGCCTATCATACCCTTCCATCCATGCAGCGCTATGTGTTCAGCCGAACGCGCGATGAGGCCGATGTTGCCGATGCGCTTAACGTCCTGCGGGGACATGTGAGCCTGCAGCGGCCTGGCGACACGCTGACCCTGGCCATGGTGCGCAAGGGCGACAAGAAGGTCATCGGCCATGTTTCGCTGAATTGGCAGGACGCAACATCGGGGCAGGGCGAAGTTCGCTTCTGCATCAATCCCAGCTATTCGGGACAGGGCTATGCCGCCGAAGCGCTGGGCGCCATGTTCGATCTCGCTTTCGAGCGGTTCCACATCCACCGGGTATTTGTCCGGTGTGACGGGCGCAACCACAATTCCATCAAGCTGATGCAAAAGCTCGGCCTGCGCCTCGAAGCGCATTACCGCGAGCATGCGCTGTTCCAGGGCGAGTGGGACGAAGAACTGCATTTCGCCATTCTCGACCGGGAATGGAACCGCTCCAGCAAGGTCAAGGAACTGCCGATCCGCCATCGCGTTGCCTAAACCGCACTTGGATATCTCGAATTCAGGACGGCGCTCCAGCGGGGCGCCGTTTGCGTTTGTGGTGGCGCTCGGCTAAGTGCGGCTAATAGCGAGAAGGGGCATCATGGCCGGCACCGATTCATCCATTCCCATCACCCTGGCGCCCTCACCGGCCATTATCCTGTGCGAGCCGCAGCTGGGCGAGAACATTGGCACGGCCGCTCGGGCCATGGCTAATTTCGGGCTGTGGGACCTGCGGCTGGTGCGGCCGCGCGACGGCTGGCCTAATGAGAAGGCGGTGAACGCTGCTTCCCGTGCCGATCATGTGCTCGAACGGGTGCGGGTGTTCGATACGCTTGAAGCGGCGATCAGCGACCTCACCCTGGTTTATGCCACGACGGCCCGCTCGCGCGACTTGCAGAAGGCGGTGATCGGCCCCGACGAGGCAGCGCAACGGATGGCCAGCCATATCGGTGGTGGTCGTGGTGCCGGCCTTCTGTTCGGGCGTGAGCGCTGGGGGTTGCTCAATGACGAGGTGGCCTTGGCCGATGCCATCGTGACCTTGCCGGTGGAGCCTGCCTTTGCTTCGCTTAACATCGCGCAGGCCGTGTTGCTGCTGGCCTATGAATGGCGCCGCCACAGCGCCGCCGGAACCACGTTGCCATTCGATGATAACCTGGCGCAGGTTGCGCCGCGCGAAGAGTTGGTTGGCTTGTTCGGGCACCTGGAAGCGACGCTCGACCAATCGGGGTTCTTTACCGCACCGGACAAGCGGCCCACAGTGGTCAACAATCTGCGCACCATGCTCGAGCGTGGCAAGTTCACCAGCCAGGAAATTCGCACGCTACGCGGCGTGATCTCCTCGATCGACCGGCGTCATCAGCGTCCCAATCCAAACCGACAGCCGCGCGAAAGTGACAAAAGCTAGAAATCGGGGGTCGGTCTGAGTTCGGGTGTGTTTGAGGCTTTGACGAGCGTTTATCGGCATGCCATGGGCAAATGATGAGCACGCCCGCACCGCATGATAAATCCCGCCTCGCTTTCAGTTACACCGGCTTCCGCTTCTTTTGGCTGACCACGCTGCTGGTTAGCTTTGCTGTCCAGATCATGTCTGTATCCATCGCCTGGCAGATCTTTGCGATCACCGGCGATTATTTCCTGCTCGGGCTGGTGGGCCTTTGCTTGTTTATGCCGGCTCTGGTGTTGATGCTGGTGACGGGCCTAGCGGCGGACCGGTTCAACCGCCGGATGATCATGGCAGTGTGTCTGGCCGTGGAGCTGGGTTGCGCGCTCGGTTTTCTCATGCTGGTGAATGCGCAGGAGCATGAGGTTTGGCCGATCTTTGCCATCCTAGTAGTGCTGGGCACCGCCCGCGCCTTCTGGAGCCCGGCAGCCCAGTCGCTGGCCCCAAACCTGGTGCCCCCTGAAGCCCTGAGCAATGCGATTACGGTCAATGCTTCGGCTTGGCAGTTTGCGGCGATCATGGGACCCTCGATTGGTGGTGTGCTGTATGCCCTGAGTCCGGTCGTTGCGTTTGGCACCGCGGGCGTGCTGTTGCTGGTAGCCAGCGGTTGTGTGCTGCTGATCCCCAAGCCGCAGCAGCGCCAATCGCAGCAGGCGACCAGCCTTGAGACGATCTTTGGCGGGTTCCGTTATATCCTGAGCAACAAGGTGGTACTGGGCGCCATTTCGCTCGACATGTTCGCCGTGCTGATGGGCGGGGCAGTGGCCTTGCTGCCGGCCTTCACTGAAGAGATACTGCATGGTGGGCCGGTGGAGTTCGGCATTTTGCGGGCGTCGCCCGGCGTTGGCGCGCTGTTGATGGCGTTGACGCTGACGCGATTCCCCATCCGGCATCATGCCGGCAAGATGCTGTTCGTGTTCGTGGCGCTGTTTGGTTTGTTCACGACGGTGTTCGGGCTATCGAGCAATGTGTGGCTGTCGATTGGAGCACTGATGCTGGTGGGCGCCTCGGATATGGTGAGCGTGACCATCCGCGAGACCATCATGCAGCTCTGGACGCCTGAAGAGGTGCGCGGACGCGTTAATGCGGTCAATTCCGTGTTTATCGGTGCGTCCAACGAGCTTGGCGAATTTCGAGCCGGAACAGTCGCCCATTTCATTGGGCCGGTTTGCGCGGTGGTGGTGGGTGGCGTGGGCGCCATGGCGGTCGCGGCGATCTGGAGCCGGGTGTTTCCCGGGCTGCGCAAGCAGGATACACTTGACCGCAAGATGGTCAGGGATGGCGTGGCCGAGCCGCTGTCGACCCCTTAGAGGCCGGCCGGCTTGACTTTGCCGCTGGCCCCTTTTATCAACCGGCCACCTATTGCGGCCTTCGGGCCCCTAGGCGCACCCGGGATCTTCTTTCATCAGAGGTCTGTCAGCCTGTCGGTTCACCGGCAGGCAGAGGAGGGCGCGATCCATTTCGACGTTTCATGAAAGGATACGCGATGTCGAAGCGCATTTCTGCCAAGCACAAGATTGACCGCCGTCTTGGCGAAAATATCTGGGGTCGTCCGTCGAGCCCGCTTAATGCCCGTGCCTATGGCCCCGGCCAGCACGGCCAACGCCGCAAGGGCAAGCTGAGCGATTATGGTCTGCAGCTGCGCGCCAAGCAGAAGCTGAAGGGCTACTATGCCTCGATCACCGAGAAGTCGTTCAAGAAGCTCTACAACGAAGCTGCCCGCGTCAAGGGCGACACCGGCGAGAACCTCATTGGCCTGCTCGAGTCGCGCCTGGACGCGATCGTCTATCGTGCCAAGTTCGTGGCAACCCCGTTTGCTGCCCGCCAGTTCGTCAACCATGGCCATGTGATGGTCAATGGCAAGCGCGTCAACATCCCATCCTACCAGGTCAAGGTTGGCGACAAGATCGAAGTGCGCGAGCGCTCCAAGCAGCTCACCGTTCTGCTCGAAGCCATCCAGTTGGCTGAGCGTGATGTGCCCGACTATGTGGAAGTCGACCACAACAAGATGACCGCGACCTATGTTCGCGTGCCGGCCCTGTCGGATGTGCCCTATCCGGTGCAGATGGAGCCAAATCTGGTGGTGGAATTCTACTCGCGCTAAGCGAACCAGAGTTTTGAATGTGAAAGGGCCGCTCTTCGGAGCGGCCCTTTTTTGTTTGTGGGCTGCGGGGGCGTGGGGGATGGTCACCGGGCAGAGCGGCGCGTCTTGATGTGGTGATCGGAACTCGTACCAAAGAAGAAGGGCCGCTCCATGAGCGGCCCTTCATTGCGTCCGGCGAGGCGGTTGCTAGGCGGAGGCGCCGCTGAGGCTAACCTTTATCGGTTCCTGATCCTGGGGGATGTAGCTTTCGAACTTGCGCAGTCGCATGACAACCGATTGTAGCTCCACAATTACCGTCCAGGCGCGCGCGAAGAACTGGAAGGAGCTGAAAACCTGTCCGAAGGCGATCTGGATCTGCTGGTAGAGGCCCATCGTGAGTGTGCCGGCAAGGATGGAAGGCGCCATGACGAGGAGCGGCACATAGCCGACCATGTTGGTGTACCCGTACCTGGCAAGGTTGAAGTAGGTGTAGTGAAAATACAGGCGGAAGTAGTTCCTCTGCACATCGGCGAAGAGGTGACGGATCGTCGGGGGTTGGGCACGATCAGCATGGTCTTCGCCGAAGACCAGCTCTTTGCGGTAGGCTGCTTCGACACGCTGGTTGGCGAAGTTGAGGCCCGGCAACTTTATTCCGACGAGCGCCAGCAGCGCCGTGCCCGCTGCAGCACCCAGCAGAGCCACCCAGACTAGGCCACCTGGCGCGGCGCCAAAGATCGGCAGCTCGCTGATATTGGCAGAAAGGCTCCAGAGCAGTGGCAGAAAGACGACTAGCGTAATCAGTGAATCGAAGAACGCGGTGCCCAGATCCTCCATGATCGAGGCGAAGCGCATTGTATCTTCCTGAACGCGCTGTGCCGCCCCTTCGGTGTGCCGGATCTCGGGCCAGTAAGTCATGTAGTAGAAGTTCATGGCCTTGCGCCAGCGGAACACGTAATGGGACGTGTAGAAGGCCAGCGCGACGGCGACGAGCACATTGGGGATGGTGACGAGGATGATGGTCC
This sequence comes from Devosia sp. 1566, assembly GCF_004005995.1. Taxonomy (NCBI): domain Bacteria; kingdom Pseudomonadati; phylum Pseudomonadota; class Alphaproteobacteria; order Hyphomicrobiales; family Devosiaceae; genus Devosia; species Devosia sp. 1566. Next base: position 2,120,116 of record NZ_CP034767.1, on the reverse strand, counting down.
AGGTCAGTCCGTAAAGCTGGTCGGGTGTTACTGATCCCGGCTGCGTCAATGCCAGCTGGATGGTGTTGAAGAACGAGCCCGACCATTCATTGACGAAGGCCTGCACCTGCACCTGGAAGTAGATGACCAGCAGGATGACAGCGGAAGAAACCACCGACCACCAGTACCACTCATTGCGCTTGTAGAAGTACCAGAAGACGCAGAAAACCAGCGCCACCATAACAACGTATTGGTAGAGCCATACCCGCTCGGCCGTCAGGAAATTGAGGCTGGCACCTTCGGCGGCAGCTGCCGCTGGATTGGGAGTGACCGGAGCTTCGCTCTCGGTGGAAGCGGGAGCATTAGGATTGGTTTGCTCGGCTCCCGCGGCAGGATCAGGCACCGGCTGGTCGGTGGTGGTGGGCTGATCGGAGACGGTGGCCGCCATCACTGGATGGGTGAACCGGTCAATGCTGATCACGGCGCGCAATGGTTCCCCGATGGAGAACCACAACAGCACTGATGCCAGCAGCCATAAGGCCGCTGAACTGAAGAAGATTTTTGGAACGGGGAAAAAGGACCGAAACACCGCGCGACTCCTTGGTGCCGAGAATATCGCCGCATCTAGCCGCCGAGTTTGGGCGAATGCAAGAAAGCGAAATTAAGCTTTGGTAAGGATAGCGAAGTCCGGTTTTCCTTCCCCTCCGCGTCCCATAGGGCTATCAGCAGGACACGTTGTTCAACGAGAGTTACACCATGAGTGCGGTGATGGACGATCTTGCCACGCCCGAGACAGATGCGGCGGAAAGCGGCGCGCATCCCATCTATGCCGATGCCCCGCGCAGCGTGGAATTCAACAAGCTGCGCAAGCGGCTGATCCGCAATACGCGCGAGGCGCTCGAGAAGTTCGCGATGGTGCGGCCGGGCGAGCGTTGGCTGGTGGCGCTGTCGGGCGGCAAGGACAGCTATGGCTTGCTGGCGTTGCTGCTGGATCTGAAATGGCGCGGGCTGCTGCCGGTGGAGCTGCTGGCGTGCAATCTCGACCAGGGACAGCCCAATTTTCCCAAGCACATCCTGCCTGAGTTTCTCAGTGGGCTCGGGATCGAGCACCGGATCGAATACAAAGACACCTATTCAATTGTCACCGACAAGCTGCCGGCGGGCGCGACCTATTGTTCGCTTTGTTCGCGGCTGCGACGCGGCAATCTTTATCGCATTGCGCGCGAGGAGGGCTGTTCGGCGCTGGTGCTGGGGCACCACCGCGACGATAGCCTCGAAACCTTCTTCATGAATCTCTTCCATGGCGGCAAGCTCGCGGCCATGCCGCCGCGCCTGTTGAACGATGACGGCAATGTGGAAGTGCTGCGGCCGCTGATTTATTGCGCCGAGGACGACTTAGCGCGCTTTGCCGAGCAGATGCAGTTTCCCATCATTCCCTGTGACCTTTGCGGGTCGCAGGATGGGCTGGAGCGCAATGCGATGAAGGCCATGCTTGCCGATATCGAAAAACGCATGCCGGGGCGCAAGGACGTGATGATCCGTGCGCTAGGCAACATCAATCCCAGTCATATGCTCGATCCGCGGTTGTTTGACTTTGCCGGTCTGGCCGAACGGAGAAGCTAATCGTGAACATCGATATCGAGTGGCTTGCCGGCGTGCTGCGCGGGGCGGCCAAGGCTGAGATCCTCCCCCGGTTCCGGCGGCTTGAGGATATCGACATTCAGGTCAAGACCGAGGCCATCGACCTGGTGACCGCGGCCGATCTGGCTGCCGAGCAGTTCATCAAGGCCGAGATCAGCCGGAAAATGCCATCGGCGCTGTTTGTCGGCGAAGAATCGGTGGCCGCCGACCCGCAACTGCTCAGGGCGCTCGCCGATGCGGAGCTGGCTGTGGTTGTTGACCCGATTGATGGGACTGCCAACTACGCAGCTGGCTTGCCGCTGTTTGCCGTGATGGTGGCGGTGGTCGTGGGCGGCGAAACGGTTGCCGGGATCATCTACGACCCGATGGGGGATGACTGGATGCTGGCGGAACAGGGCGGCGGCACCTGGCTGCGCCGGCCCGACGGCAGCGGCAGACGCCTGCATGTTGCCCCACCCTTGCCGTTGCCCGAGATGGTGGGCACCGCTTCCATTGCCTTTGTGCCGCCGGGCAAGAAGGTCGAGATCTTGCAGAACTTCGCCAAGGTGCGGCTCGTCTCGCATTACCGCGTGGCTGGGCATGAATACCGCACCTTTGTGTCGGGGCATTCGCAGTTCGTGAGCTACAACAAGCTGATGCCCTGGGACCACCTAGGGGGTGCGCTGATGGCGCAGGAGGCCGGCGGCTATGTGGCGCGGATGGATGGCTCGGCCTACCGTCCGCACCATATCGAGGGCGGGCTCTTGGCCGCCATCGACAAGGAAAGCTGGGAGCAGCTGCGGCGCAACGTTTTCACGTTCTGAGCCGCAGCAGCGGGGCCTAGTGGGCGGCGGAGAGATCGGCCGCAATGGGGCCGTTCTCGGTGCGGAACAGCTTGCCGCGTTCGGCCACGAGGATGCAGGCGATGGCGAGGCAGCCCATGGTGAAGTAGCCGACGGCCACCGGCACGACGGTGCCATCGAAGTGCTGGCCGATATAGCCGCCGATGATCACGCCACCCACGGTCTGGATGAAGCCAAAGACCGAGGAAGCGGTACCCGCGACGGCGCCGAGCGGCTCCATGGACAGCGAGTTCATGTTGGAGGCGGCCCAGCCAAAGCAGAACATGATGATGGCGAGGCAGGTGAGGAACAGCCAGAGCGGCAGGTTGCCGGTGACCGCGAGGACAACCCAGACGCCGCTCACCAGGGTGTAGACCAGCACCGCGCCGTGAGAGAGCCGGCGCATGCCGAAGCGGCGCACGATCTTGGAATTGGTGAAGGACGACACGGCCATCAGGCCGGCAATAGCGGCAAAGGCGACGGGGAAGTAGACGCCCAGGCCATAGATGTCGACATAGATCTGCTGGGAGGAGCTGATGAAGCCAAACAGCGCCGCAAACAGGAACATGCCGGCAAGGCCATAGGAGAACGCCACGCGGTTCGTGAACACGATGCGAAAGCCATCCACCACCGAGCCGAAGGTCAGCGGGCGGCGCTTGTCGAGCGGTAGGGTTTCGGGCAGGCGGAAATAGCCCCAAATGCCGAAGATCGTGGCCAGCACGCCCATGAAGATGAAGATGGTCTGCCAGGGGCCGGTCAGCAGCAGGATCTGCCCGATGCCGGGCGCGATAACCGGGATGGCCATGAAGACCATAAAAGTCAGGGACATGACCTCGGCCATGGCGCGGCCGGAATAAAGGTCGCGCACCAGGGAGGTGGTGATGACGCGGGTGCCGGCGGCGCCAATTCCCTGCACGAAGCGCAGAATCAGCAGGGTGGCGAAATTGGGCGAGAAGGCTGCGGCGACCACCGCAACGATATAAAGGATAATGCCGAGCAGGAGCGGCGCGCGACGGCCGAATCGATCAGACAGCGGGCCGAAAGCCAGCTGCGCGGCACCGAAGCCGAACATGTAAACCGAGACGACGAATTGACGCTCGTTTTCGCTGCTGATGCCAAGGGCTTCGCCCATATACGGCAGAGCGGGGAGCATGACATCGATAGCGAGGGCATTGAGCGACATCATCGCTGCCATCAGCGCAATAAATTCCGGACGGGAAAGCACCCGGGTCAAATGTTTGGACATGTTCTGGATCTCGAGCTGCCGCCGGACGCGACACGATGTGTCGGACCATGAACCCGGAAGCCCAATTTGGCAACCGGCTATATCGTTAAAAGGCGATGGTGGCAGCGCCTTTTAGGTCAGGTCAGGTCAGGCGGGTTGCGGGGCGAATTTTACGTCGACTTTTTCGTTGATGGGAAGGTGAATGGCGGCCGATGCCAGGCCGAGAACTATGCCCAGATACCAGACCAGGCTGTAGGAGCCGGTCACGTCATAGACATAGCCGCCCAGCCAGACGCCCACGAAGGAGCCGACCTGATGGCTGAAAAAGGCGACTCCGTAGAGCATGCCCATGTAGCGGGCGCCAAAGAACAGGGTCACGAGCCCGGCGGTCAGCGGGACGGTGGAGAGCCAGAGGACGCCCATGGTGGCGGCGAAGGCATAAGCGGTCCATTCGGAGACGGGGACTAGCAGGAACACGGCGATAGCCACTGCGCGCAGGAAGTAGATGCTGGCGAGCAGCATCTGTTTGGGCAGGCGGCTACCGAGATAGCCGGAGAGGAGCGAGCCGACGATGTTGAAGAGGCCGATAACGGCAATGGTCCAGCTGCCGACCTCGGGAGAGAGGCCGCATTGCACCAAATAGGCGGGCATATGAACGTTGATGAACGCCAGATGAAAGCCGCAGACAAAGAAGCCGATGACGAGAAGGCGGTATGAGCCATGTCCCCAAGCGCGCGCCAGCGCCTGCATGAATCGCAGGTCGGCATGGCCGACCGGGTTCTCGGTGCGACCGCGCAGGGCGTAGCTCAAGGGGATGATGAGCACGAGCATCATGCCGAGATAGATAAGGGCGGTGTGCCAGCCAAAGCTGTTGATGAAGCCCTGGCTGATCGGGGCAAAGATAAACTGGCCGAAGGACGAGGCGGCAGTGGCGACGCCGAAGATCAGGGTGCGCTTTTCCTGCGGGACGGACCGGCCGAAGGCGACCATGACGACGCTGAAGGATGATACGGCAATGCCAACTCCGGTGATGACGCCGCCGGTGACGGTGAGCAGACTGGCCGTGGGAGAGAAGGCCATGAGAATTACGCCCAAGGCGTAGATGGCGGCGCCGCCGGCCAGGGTGCGACCGGTGCCGTAGCGATCGGCCCAAGCGCCCGCAAAGGGTTGGGCTATGCCCCAGGCCAGGTTCTGGATCGCCATGGCCATGCCATAGCCTTCGCGGGTGAGGCCCAGATCGGTGGAGATGGGCAGCGTAAAAAGCCCGAAGCTGGTGCGAACGCCGTTGCCAATCGCGGCGATGAGGCAGCCGCAGATGATCAGCGCAAGCAGAGGTACGGCGGGGCGAAGGCTGCTGGGCATGGCAGGAATCCAAGAAAGACAATCCTGTCTACGCCTGCGGTCCTATGTCGCAAAGCGATAATGCGGAATGACTTCGATGAATTTGGGTGATGGGGTTGACCGCTGCCGCGCTGGCGGGAACAACACGCGCTTCGCGCAGGAGCCGTTTGCCTTGATCCGCCACATCATATTCTTCACCGCCCCATCACCCGACAAGGTCGAGGCGATCTGCCAGGGCCTTGAGCTGCTGGGCACTATCCCGCACTCGTCCCATTTCGAGGTGCGCCGCAACAGCAAGGTCGACCAAATCTCCAATGAGATCGACGTCGTGGTTTATGCCGAGTTCGCCGATGCCGCTGCACTGGCAGCCTACAAGGCGCATCCGACCTATGCGGAAACAACCCGCAAGGTGCAGCCGATGCGCGAGTTGCGCTTTTCGGCCGATATTGAGGTTTGAAACAAAAACGCCGGCCGCAAGGGCCGGCGTCGTTGTCTGAGTGGTCGCGATCAGGCGGTTTGCTTGACCGGGATGCCGGCCTGTTCGAAATGGGACTGCAGTTCACCAGCCTGGAACATCTCGCGCACGATGTCGGCGCCGCCGACAAACTCGCCCTTTACATAGAGCTGGGGAATGGTCGGCCAGTTGGTGAAGGCCTTGATGCCGTCGCGCAGTTCGGCGCTTTCCAGCACATTGGCGCTGCCATATTCAACGCCGAGATAGTTGAGAATCTGAACGACCTGGCCAGAAAAACCGCATTGCGGGAAATCGGGCGACCCCTTCATGAAGAGGAACACGTCGTTGTTGGTTACCTTGTCGGTGATGAAGGCGTTGATGTCGGTCATGGCTGCTCTCTCGCTTGCACGCTCCGAAAAGCGGACATTGTTGGTAGATAAATAGGTCATCGTCCCAGCGGTGTCGAGAACAGTGGCAGCGAAATCACGCGGCTCTAGCGGCGAGAGGGCGCCGCGCCCAGTCCGACGAGCACTTCGGGCGTGATCTTGAGTTCGCGGATGACATCATTGTGACTACGGAAGCCGATGAGTTCACGCTGAACGAAGTAGGCCCAGACCGCCTGGCGGGCAGTTTCAAGACATTGCTGGCGGTTCGAGTCGGGCTCGGCGAGCGCTGCCATTGCCGCTATCACCCGGGCTTCGGCGCTGCCGAGCGATGACGCGCGCTCGGCAACAATCTCGTGCTCGATTGCCGATGTGCCCGCTTCCGGGCGGACCATGCGGATGAGATCGAGCGAGTCGCGCAGCGACATGGTGCTTACTCGGGCGGGGCGCTGGTTTGCAGCGCCAAAGCGTGGAGGGCACCGCCCATGTCGCCGCCAATCGCCTGATAAACGATCTGGTGCTGCTGCACGCGCGATTTGCCCTTAAACGCGGTGGACACGACAGTGGCGGCGTAGTGATCGCCGTCGCCGGCCAGATCGCGAATGTCGATTTCGGCATCGGGCAGCGCGGCCTTGATTCGGCGCTCGATCTCGATTGCGTCCATTGGCATAGCGCTACTCCGTCATAGGTCGCCGGCGACGTGGCCGGTCACTTTGATATTGCATGGTCGCCGAGGCGCTTCAATGGCCGGCATTGTCGGCAGCCATGCCCGACATGAAGCTGGGGAACCAGTCGTCATGCGCCGACTTCAGCTGCGCCACGGGAAGGGGGCGGGCGGCGCCGAGGACAAGGTCCGTGCCGCCGGTCGAGCCGATCCAGGGTGCAAAAATGCCGAGCGCCTGGGCCTCGGCCCAGAGATCGGCCAGGTCCTCGCCCTGCGGGTCCAGGTTCACGGTGACAAGGTAGCGCCCCTGATCTTCGGCAAAGTATTGCAGAATGGGGTCCTGGTCCTCGAGGTCGACGACTGTAGCGCCGATGCCGGAGGCTACGGCCATTTCCGCTAGCCCCACGGCAAGGCCGCCGTCGGAGAGGTCATGCACGGCAGTGGCGATGCCCGAGCGGATGAGCTTGCGCACGAAATCTCCGGTGCGCTTCTCGTGGGCGAGGTCGACCGGCGGCGGAGCGCCATCGGCACGGCCAAAGAGATCGCGCAGATAGATGGACTGCCCGAGATGGGTGCCACGCTGCGGCGGGGCGCCCACGAGGAGGATGACCTCGCCAGCGGCCGCAAAGCCGGTGCGGGCCATCTTCGACCAATCATCGATCAGGCCGACGCCGCCGATGGTGGGGGTGGGAAGGATGCCTCGGCCATTGGTTTCGTTGTAAAGCGAGACATTGCCCGAGACGATCGGAAATTCGAGCACGCGGCAGGCCTCACCGATGCCCTTGATGGCGCCGACCAGCTGGCCCATGATTTCAGGGCGTTCGGGATTGCCGAAATTGAGGTTGTCGGTGGCGGCCAGGGGCTCGGCGCCGGTAGCGGTCAGGTTGCGCCAGCACTCGGCCACAGCCTGCTTGCCGCCTTCAAAGGGATCGGCCTCGCAATAGCGGGGGGTGACGTCGGACGAGAAGGCGAGCGCCTTGGCAGGATGGCCATCGACGCGGATGACGCCGGCATCGCCGCCGGGACGCTGGAGCGAGTTGCCGCCAATGAGAGTGTCATATTGCTCATAGACCCAGCGGCGCGAGGCGATCTGGTGGCCGCCCATCAGCTTGAGGAGAGCGTCGGCGACATCCATCTGCGGGACGTCGTTTGCAGCGAGCGGTGCGGACCGGGCCGGCTCGATCCAGGGGCGATCATATTCGGGAGCTTCGTCGCCGAGATCCTTGATGGGGAGATTGGCGACTTCCTCGCCGCGCCACATGACGCGGAAGCGCAGATCGTCGGTGGTCTTGCCCACGGTCGCGAAATCGAGTTCCCATTTCTGGAACACGGCGCGTGCTTCGGCTTCCTTGGCCGGATGCAGCACCATCAGCATGCGCTCCTGGGACTCGGAGAGCATCATCTCATAGGGCGTCATTTCGGTTTCGCGGACCGGAACCATATCGAGGTTCAGCTCGATTCCGAGATCGCCCTTGGCGCCCATTTCCACGGCCGAGCAGGTCAGCCCGGCCGCACCCATGTCTTGAATGGCGATGACGGCGCCGGTGGCCATGAGCTCGAGGCAGGCTTCCAGCAGCCGCTTTTCGGTAAAGGGGTCGCCGACCTGGACGGTGGGGCGCTTCTGCTCGATGTCGTCCCCGAACTCGGCGGAAGCCATGGTGGCGCCGCCAACACCATCGCGGCCCGTCTTGGCGCCGAGATAAACCACGGGAAGGCCGACGCCTTCCGCCTTGGAGTAGAAGATCTTGTCGGTATCGGCCAGGCCAGCGGCGAAGGCGTTGACGAGGATATTGCCGTTGTAGCGCTGGTCGAACTCGACCTCGCCCCCCACGGTGGGCACGCCAAAGGCATTGCCGTAACCGCCGATGCCGGCGACGACGCCGGACACCAAATGGCGGGTTTTTTCGTGGTCGGGCGCGCCGAAGCGCAGCGCGTTCATGGCGGCAACAGGACGGGCACCCATGGTGAAGACGTCACGCAAGATGCCGCCCATGCCGGTGCCGGCACCCTGATAGGGCTCGATGAAGCTCGGATGGTTGTGCGACTCCATTTTGAAGACGACCGCCTGGCCGTCGCCGATATCAACCACGCCAGCGTTCTCGCCCGGACCCTGGATGACGCGGGCGCCGGTGGTGGGCAGGGTCTTGAGCCACTTCTTCGAGGATTTGTAGGAGCAGTGCTCGTTCCACATGGCCGAGAAGATGCCCAGTTCAGTGTAGGTCGGCTGCCGGCCAATCAGGCCGACAATCTTGTCGAACTCGTCAGGCTTGAGGCCATGGTCGGCGACGAGTTCTGGCGTAATGGCGATGTGATTGTCGTAGGGCATGGGTGAACTGTCCGGCTGGGAGCGGCGGTGGTCAGGCGACGAGATCAAGGGCGCTGGCAAAGAGCGCGCGGCCATCATCGCCGCCATGGGCGAGCTCGATAAGGTTTTCCGGATGCGGCATCAGCCCGAGAACATTCTTGTTCTCGCTGAGGATGCCGGCGATGTCGTTGATCGAGCCATTGGGGTTGGTGCCGTCGGCATAGCGGAAGGCCACCCGGCCTTCGCCCTCGAGCCGCTCGATGGTCTGAGCATCGGCGAAGTAGTTGCCATCGTGATGCGCCACGGGGCAACGGACGACCTGACCTTGCTCGTACAGCCGGGTAAAGGGCGTGTCGGCGTTAGCCACCTGCAGCTTCACCTCACGGCAGACGAATTTGAGCGAGGTGTTGCGCATGAGGGCGCCGGGCAGGAGACCGGCTTCGGTCAGGATCTGAAAGCCGTTGCAGACGCCCAGGATGCGAACGCCATCGGCGGCGCGTTCGCGCACTGCGTCCATGATGGGGGAGCGGGCAGCAATAGCGCCACAACGCAAATAGTCGCCGTAGGAGAAACCGCCGGGAATGACGATCAGGTCGGCTTCGGGAAGGTCACGTTCTCCGTGCCAGACCGTCGTTGGCGCGCGGCCGGAAATCTTGGTGAGCGCAGCAACCATATCTCGGTCGCGGTTAAGCCCTGGAAAGATGATGACAGCGGCCTTCATCGGCGGGGTCCTCGCGAGCTAGGGATTATGCGGGACCTTGTCGTGTCTCTTGTCGCAAAAGGCAAGGGGCAAGAGCCGGTGAGCGCCTATTCCGCTGGCGTCCGCACGGCAGTTGTGCCGATTCGCGCACCCGGCGTGCCGGGCAGACGCGCCCAAGCCGGGCGTTCGAATAGCCAGCGGCCGCGTCCGGCCCGCTGGATCAGCCAGAACAGGACCAAGGGCGTAAGGACGGCACTGGCCATCACCAGGGTGCTGATCAGATCAGCATTGGTGAATCCGACTCTGACAAGCAAGATGCGGGTCGCGGCCATGGGCAGGGCGAAGGCCAGGTAGACCACTATGGACTGAGCTCCGAGCCAGCGCAGCCAATCCATGAACGCAAGCTTGGACACCAGGCCCGCAACAACGCAAAGGGCGACAGAGCCGGCAAGCGCCAGCGCCAGGTGAATGCCCGGGGCAGTCGACAGGCCCATATGGATGGTCATGGGCAGAACCCGATAACCTGGCGAGAACACCAGCAGTGTTTCGAGCAGTGCCCAAAGCGAGAGGCCAGCCAAGGTCTGGACGACATGGTCCTGCGCCCAGGCAACCAGCCGGAACACGACCGGTGCGAAGACGTAGCCGGAATAGAAATAGATGAAGTGCTCAGCGAACTGGTCGAGCAGATACCAGCCGGTCTGAACATGGACGAGTTGGAGCAGAGCGGCGCCGATGAGCACAAGCCAATGGGGCGCCCTGGCGTTGTGGAGTAGCTTGGCCACGGCGCTGAAGGCGGCGAGCATGTAAATGAACCACAGCACGCCATAGGGCTCGACAATGGCCCAGAGCATATGGGTCATGGCCGTAACCGGATGGCCGGCGCCAACCGCTTCCTTGAACAGGAGGTGGATCACGGCCCAGAGCGCGTAAAAGTAAAGATAATGGACCACACGCCGGTCGGCATAGCGCCGCCAGTCGCGATCAATGACCTGAGAAAGGAATAGGCCCGAGATCAAGAAGAACTCGGGCATACGGAATGGCGAGGCCCAAGCAATGATCCAATGCAGATAGCTGACCTGGTTGGTGACTTCACCGACCCCGATCGCCGAGTGCATCATCACCACCAAAAGGATCGAAATGCCTTTGGCAGTATCGACCCAATCCAGGCGTTGCTTGCTCTCGCTCATGGTTCACTCCGCGCCAGTTCGAGCCCCTTATAGGGTTGAACGGAGGTGAAGTGACGCTTGAGCTTGGAACAAGATTAACGCGCTGTCAGCTGCTCCGGTGAAGGGCAGGTGAACGGGCCGGGACGCTTGGGAGCTTCAGACCGGAACCGAAGCGTAGGCCGCAAACATCAGGCCGAGAGTGGCGAAGAACATGACCGAGAGGGAAACGGTTTTAAGCATGGCAATATGGTCCTGCGCCCCCAAGAACGGCGCGAATATAAAAATACAACAAAGGCGTTAATCGAGAATTTCGACGGCGTAGTTTTCGATCACGGTGTTCGCCAGCAGGCGTTCACACATGCTGTTGATCTGAAAACGCACGTCCGACTCCTCGGTTCCGTGCAGCTCGATATCAAACACCTTGCCCTGTCGCACAGATGCAACACCTGCAAAGCCCAGGCTGGCCAAAGATCCTTCAATTGCCTGACCTTGCGGGTCGAGGACGCCTGGCTTGAGCGTAACGGTGACGCGGGCTTTCATGGTGTTGTCCTAAACGAGTAGTTACTGGACCAGCCGAGGGCCGGTGGTCAGCGCATTCTCGGTTTCCACCAAGATGCCGAGACGCTGCGCTACTTCCCGGTACGACTCGACGAGGCCGCCAAGGTCTTCGCGGAAGCGATCCTTGTCGAGCTTGTTGCGGGTCTTGATGTCCCAGAGACGGCAGCTATCGGGCGAAATCTCGTCGGCCAGAACGATGCGCATCATGTCGCCTTCATAGAGACGACCGCACTCGATCTTGAAATCGACCAGCTGGATGCCGACGCCCATGAAAAGACCGGTCAGGAAGTCGTTGACGCGGATCGCGAGCGACATGATGTCGTCGAGCTCGGCGGGGGTGGCCCAGCCAAAAGCCGTGATGTGCTCTTCAGAGACCATGGGGTCGCCCAGGGCGTCGTCCTTGTAGCAGAACTCGATGATGGAACGGGGCAGCTGCGTGCCGGGCTCAAGGCCGAGACGCTTGACCAGCGAGCCAGCGGCGTAGTTGCGCACGATGATCTCGAGCGGGATGATCTCGACTTCCTTGATCAGCTGTTCGCGCATGTTGATGCGGCGAAGGAAGTGCGTGGGAATGCCAAGGCCATTGAGCTTGGTGAAGATGAACTCGCTGATGCGGTTGTTCAGCACGCCCTTGCCGTCAATGACGTCGTGCTTGGCGCCATTGCCAGCGGTGGCATCGTCCTTGAAATACTGAACCAGGGTCCCGGGCTCGGGGCCTTCGAAAAGAATCTTGGCCTTGCCTTCATAGATTCTGCGCCGACGGGTCATGAGGGGTCCAATAGCGATGAAGGGGAAGGGGAGGAATGGGCCGCTTCATGCGCCAGAACCGCGCAAAAATGCAAGCTATTTCGAGTCAGCCACCTGTGGGCTGCGGTGTCGGCAGGCCGCAGGTGGATTGGTGCAGCATGGGGGCAAGCGTTGATTTGACCGCGCCGACGCCCTATGTCGGGGCGGAAAGCCGCCCCAAAGGGAGGGCCGGCCAAGCAATCGGAGTGTTGCATGAGCGGATTCGAAGATCGTCGGCGGGGCGAGGAAACCAAGTTCGCCTTTGACGCTGAAAAGCAGTTCAAGGCAGAAGCGCGCCGCAACAAGTTGCTGGGTATCTGGGCGGCGGAACTGATGAGTCTGCCCGCGGATGAAGCCAAGAGCTATGCGGCGGAAGTGGTCGCGGCCGATTTCGCCGAAGCGGGCGACGAGGACGTGTTCCGCAAAGTGTCGGGCGACCTCAAGGCCAAGGGGCTGAACATTGGTGACGACGTGATTCGCCAGAAGATGGCCCAGCTCAAGCAGACGGCCAGCGAGCAGATTGCAGCCGAGGGCTGAACTGGCTTAGCTGTTTAACGGAGAACCCGCGGATCATGTCCGCGGGCTTTTTATTGGCGGATGCGCTGCATCAGGCGGGTGAACATCAAAAGCCCCTCAGGCCAGGGGCCATGCCCCGAGTCGAGGTTGATGTGACCCGCTTCGCCTGCTTCGTGAAATTCCGAGCCCCAGCAGGTCGAGAACTCCACGGCGCGCTCGACCGTGCAATAGGGGTCGTTGGTGGACGCAACCATCAGCGAGGGGAAGGGCAGCGGGTCGCGCGGGATCGGGCGGAAGGCAATCGCCGCTTCGGGCGCATCGGGATGCAGTTCGACATCGGGCGGCGCTACGAGGAAGGCGCCGCGCACCTTGGTGTCGGTCAAGCGGCCGGCAGCGCCCACGGCGGCAAGCACGCCCAGGGAATGGGCAACCAGCACAACGGGCCGGGTCGCCATCAACACGGCCTGCTCGATCGTCGAAATCCAGTCGTCGGGGTCAGGCTCGTCCCAATCGGCTTGCTCGACAATGGCGGCATTGGCCATGCGCTCGGCCCAGCGTTGCTGCCAGTGACCGGACGGGGAGCCGCCCAGGCCCGGAATGATCAGAATGTCAGCTTCGGACAGCTTCATGCCGTTTCCCCAAATACCCGGGCAAAGATCGTGTCGACATGCTTGAGGTGATAGGCATCGTCAAACATGGCGTCGATCTGCTCGTCAGACAGGGAGACGGCCGGGTCGGCCTTTAGGTTGCGTGCAAACTGCCCGGTGCGGTCGCCCCGCATTTCCCAGACCTGCATGGCGTTGCGCTGGACGGCGGCATAGCTGTCCTCGCGCGAGTAGCCGGCCTGGGTGAGGGCCAGCAGCACGCGCTGGGAGTTATGCAGGCCGCCGAGCAGGTCGAGATTGCGGCGCATATTCTCGGGATAGACCACAAGCTTGTCGATGACGCCGGTGAGGCGTGCGAGGGCAAAATCGAGGGTGACGGTAGCGTCAGGGCCAATCATGCGCTCGACCGAGGAGTGCGAAATGTCGCGCTCATGCCAGAGGGCGACGTTTTCGAGCGCGGGGGTGACCATGCCGCGCACCAGTCGGGCAAGACCGGTCAGGTTCTCGGTCAGCACCGGATTGCGCTTGTGCGGCATGGCCGAGGAGCCCTTCTGGCCCGGCGAGAAATATTCCTCTGCCTCGAGCACTTCGGTGCGCTGGAGATGCCGGATCTCGACGGCGACCCGTTCGATCGAGGAGGCGACGACGCCCAAGGTCGCGAAGAACATGGCGTGGCGGTCACGCGGAATCACCTGGGTGGACACCGGCTCGATAGCGAGGCCGAGTTTGTCGGCGACATATTGCTCAACCGAGGGATCGATATTGGCGAAGGTGCCGATCGCGCCCGAAATGGCGGCCGTGGCGATCTCCTCGCGGGCGTGAACGAGACGCTGCCGGTTACGGGTGAATTCGGCATAAGCTTCGGCCAGCTTGACGCCGAAGGTCGTGGGTTCGGCGTGGATGCCGTGCGAGCGGCCGATGGTTATGGTGTGCTTGTGCTCAAGGGCGCGGCGCTTGAGGGCGGCCAAAAGCGCGTCGACATCGGCGATCAGCAGGTCGGCGGCGCGGGCAAGCTGGACCGAGAGCGTTGTGTCGAGGATATCGGACGAGGTCATACCCTGATGCACGAAGCGGGCTTCGGGGCCGACAATCTCGGAGAGGTGGGTGAGGAAAGCGATGACGTCGTGCTTGGTGGTGCGCTCGATTTCATCGATCCGGGCGACGTCGAAGGCGTAATCGCCATGCTCGGCCTTGCGGGCATTCATCACGTCCCAGATGCGCTGGGCGGCTTCCTTGGGCACGACGCCAAGTTCAGCGAGCTTGGTGGTCGCGTGCGCCTCGATCTCAAACCAGATGGAAAAGCGCGTTTCGGCGGACCAGATGGCGACCATTTCGGGACGGGAATAGCGAGGGATCATTGATCTGGACCTTGAGTTTGAGCGGGCGGCACGGCCCGGTAGCGCGTCAGGCGTTCCGACAGCGTTCCGGTATGAAGTTCGAACAGGTGATTGTCGTGATCGTGGAAATAAAGCGATCGGCCTTCTTCAGCAAGGCGGGGGCGACTCTCGCGCAGCTCGAGGCCAAGTGAGAGGATGCGCTCGCGGTAAAGCTCGAGGTCGGCTTCCGCGATCTTGAAGGCGACATGATTGTAACTGCGGGCGGGCAGGGGCTCGCCCTGCATGATGGCGATCCAGAGTTCGTCATCGCCCAGCAGGAAGAAGCGCTCGGGCGAGAGTGAAAACGTCGTGCTGCCGCTGTCGTAGATCTTTCTCGCCCCGAGCACCTGGGTGAGAACGGTTTCCATCCGGTCCAGGTCGGCCACGATGAAGGTCAGATGGCTCAGGCCCTGGGGCCGCGGATCAGACACTGAGTGTTGTGGCCGCGTCGCGGATGGCGGCAATGCGCGCGGCATAGGTGGAGGGATCGTTGCCGCCATAGATGGAGGAACCGGCAACAAAGACATTGGCGCCCGCTTCGGCCACGGCGCGGGCATTGTTGGCGGAAATGCCGCCATCCACTTCCAAATCAATCGGGCGGCCGGCGATAAGGGCACGGGCCTGGCGCAGGCGGGAAAGCGTGGAGGGAATAAAGCTTTGCCCGCCAAAGCCGGGATTGACGCTCATCACAAGAACCAGGTCGACATCGTCGAGCACGGGCTCAATGGCTGATACCGGAGTGCCGGGATTGATCGCAACCCCTGCTTTTACACCAAGGCCACGAATGGCCTGGAGCGTGCGATGAAGATGCGGGCCCGCTTCGGCATGGACGGTGATGATATCGGCTCCGGCCGCAGCAAAGGCGGGCAGATAAACATCCACCGGCGAGATCATCAGATGCACGTCGAAGGGCTTTTTGGTGCGGGCACGCATGGCAGCCATGACGGTGGGGCCAAAGGAGATGTTGGGCACGAAATGGCCGTCCATCACATCCACATGGATATAGTCCGCCCCCGCCGTATCGATGGCGCTGATTTCCTCGCCCAGCCGGGCAAAGTCTGCCGAGAGGATGGACGGAGCGATGCGGATGGGTTGGGTCATGAGGCTGGCCTTTTGCCGCAGGAGAAGCCTTTGCTCTACATAAGGGGCACGACGCCGACAAGGCAGTGCGTGGTGCGGGCGCGGGTTTCACAAGGGGGCGATGCGGCGGTGTGGCGGTTGCTTTGTGCGGGTGACGCGCTACACAGGGTCGCGATCAACGGAGCTGTGTTGTGGAGTTTTCGCTGCCGATGGTGTTTGGCGCCGGGGTGCTGAGTTTTCTCAGTCCATGCGTGCTGCCGCTTGTTCCGCCCTATCTGACCTATATGAGCGGCGCCAGTTTCGACCAGCTGCGGGCCGAAGAGGGTGGCGCGGGGGCGCTGCAGCGGCGGGTGATGGGCACTTCGGTGTTTTTCATCCTTGGGTTTAGCGTCGTGTTCATTGCGCTGGGCGCCACCGCCACGGCGTTTGGGCAGGTGTTCCGGCAGGCGTTGCCGATCCTCACGCCGCTGGCCGGCCTCCTGATCATCGCCATGGGGCTGCATTTCCTGGGCGTGTACCGGATCGCCTTGCTGGATCGGCAGGTGCGCCATCAGGGGCCGGGCGTTGCCAGCGGTCCGCTGGGCGGGTTCCTGTTGGGCCTAGCCTTTGCGATCGGATGGACCCCGTGTATTGGGCCGGTGCTGGCTGCAGTGCTGTCTGTGGCGGCGAGCCGGGACACGGCCTGGGAGGGCGCATCGCTGCTCGGGCTATATTCTCTTGGACTCGGTGTGCCGTTTTTCCTGGCCGGCATTGCTATCGGGCCGTTCCTGACGTTCTTTAACGGCTTCAAGAAGCACCTGCACACAGTGGAGCGGGTGATGGGCGCTTTGCTGATCGTGACCGGGGTGCTGTTCCTCACGGGCAATTTCACCCGCATCTCGTTCTGGTTTCTCGAGACCTTCCCGGTGCTGGCGACCTTCGGCTAGGCTCAGATCAGCTTGAGCGCGCGCAGCGAGGCGTGGCCGTTCTTGCCGATCACGAGATGGTCGTGCAGCGTGATGCCGAGCGGCTTGGCTATATCCGCGATTTCGCGGGTCATGCGCACATCGGCCGAAGAGGGCGACGGGTCGCCCGACGGGTGGTTGTGGAGCAAGATCAGCGCCGTGGCGCCTAGTTCGAGCGAGCGCTTGATCACTTCGCGCGGGTAGACCGGAGTGTGATCGACGGTGCCGGTTTGCTGCACCTCGTCGGCAATCAGCCGGTTCTTTTTGTCGAGGAAGAGGATGCGGAACTGCTCGATGCTCTCGAAGGCCATCTGGGTGGTGCAGTAGTCGATCAGCTGGGACCAAGAGGACAGGATCGGCTTTTCCACGGCGATCCGGTCGCGGCCGAAACGGGCGGCGACGGCCTGGATGACCTTGAGATTGGCCACCGAGGTTTCTCCAAGCCCGTCAATGTTGCGCAGGCGCGCTTCGCTGGCAGCGAACACGCCCGAAAAAGACCCGAACTCCTTCAGCAACTGCTTTGCCAGCGGCTTGGTGTCCTTTTGCGGGATGACCAGGTGCAGGGCCAGCTCCAGCAGTTCGTAGTCCTCGAAGGCATCGCCCCCGACTTTGAGAAAACGGTCCCTCAGTCGTTTGCGATGACCAGAGTGATCGGACGTGGGCGCGCCACTTTTGGCAGGAGCCACCGAAGCCTGATCGTTGGGGGCAGGAGTGTCGGCGACTAGGAAACTGGCTTCGTCGAACTCCTCGCCCCGCCTCTTGGTCATGCGGCTTGTCGTGCGGCCAGAGGATTGAACAGGCCGGCCGGGGAGGTCGTGAAAATCTCATGTCCGGTTTCGGTGATGCCAATGGAGTGCTCGCATTGCGAGGACAGGGTGCGGTCGCGGGTGACCGCGGTCCAGCCATCGGAGAGAATCTTGACGTGCGGCCGGCCCAGATTGAGCATCGGCTCGATGGTGAAGATCATGCCGGGCTTGAGGGGCACACCGGTGCCGGGCTGGCCGAAATGGAGGATATTGGGCTCGTCGTGAAAGAGCTTGCCAACGCCATGCCCCACGAAGTCGCGCACCACGCTGGTGCGCTCGCCTTCTGCCAGGGTCTGGATGGCAGCGCCGATATCGCCGGTGGTGTTGCCCGGCTTGGCGGCCGCAAGGCCAGCTTCAAGGCTTTGATAGGTGACTTCGATTAGCCGCTCGGCCTTGCGCGAAATTTCGCCCACCGGATACATGCGGCTGGAATCGCCGTACCAACCGTCCACAATCAGCGTCAGGTCAATATTGACGATGTCGCCTTCCTTGAGCGGGCGCTCATCGGGAATGCCGTGGCACACGACATGGTTGATGGAGGTGCACAGCGAGTGGCGGAAGCCCTTGTAGAACAGGGTTGCGGGCATCGCGCCATTGTCGCGCGCGAACTCATAGGCAATGCGGTCGAGCGTGGCGGTGGGCACGCCCGGCTCGACATATTCGGTGAGAATGTCGAGGGCGCGCGCGGTCAGCTGGCCGGCCTTGCGCATGCCCTCAAAGCCTTCCGGTCCGTGCAGCGGAATAACGCCTGGCGTGCGGCGGCCCTTGGTTTCGGCATCGACATAGGTAATCATCATGCTCTCCGGCTAAGGGGCAAAGATAATCGTCCAATCGGGTGATTGGAAGAGCCAACGCTCACTGCGTGTTGGCTTGACGCACCTGATGGCGCGGGGCATTGCTGGGGGGCAATAACAGGTTGATTTCCCATGTCGAGCGCAGCTTCCGTGACCGCCGGGCTTCTGGTGATTGGCGATGAGATTCTTTCGGGCCGCACCAAGGACGTCAATATCGGCGCGACCGCCGATTTCTGCACCGATCTGGGGATCGAGCTCAAGGAAGTGCGGGTGGTCAGCGATGACACCGACGACATCATTGCGGCGGTGAACGCGCTGCGCTCGCGCTACACCTACGTGTTCACGACCGGCGGCATCGGGCCGACGCATGACGATATCACCGCCGATGCCATCGCCAAGGCTTTCGGGGTCGCGCTGCCGATCAACCCCGATGCCCGAGCGATGCTCGAAGCGCGCTGGCGCGAAACCGGGACCGAGGTCAACGAAGCGCGGCTGCGCATGGCGCGCATTCCCGAGGGCGCCGACCTCATCGTCAACAGCGTGAGCGCCGCGCCAGGATTCCGCATCGGCAATGTGCATGTGATGGCAGGGGTGCCGATCATCATGCGCGCCATGCTCGAGGCTTTGGCGCCGACGCTCCAGGGCGGCAAGCGCGTCTTGTCGGAGACGGTGCGGGCGGCGGTGGGCGAGGGTACGGTTGGTGGACCCTTGGGCGAATTGCAGGCGCAGTATCCCGATGTGAAGATGGGCTCCTATCCGCAGATGGGGCATGGCCGGGTGATGACCGAGCTGGTGCTGCGCTCGTCGGATGCGCAAAGGCTGGCTGAGGCGACCGAGAAAGTGCGCGCCATGGTGGATGCGGCACATCGCGCCGCGGGTGTGGACGCGCCGCAAGACTGATTGGCGTTGCACCCCAGGTTTGCTAAGGAAGCGACGGCTTTCGAGCGCCTCCCTGGCCTCGGATGCGTATGGAGATCGATTTGAGCAACCCTTACCAGAAGAATTTCCCCGTCACCTGGGACCAGTTCCATCGGGATAGTCGCGCCCTGGCATGGCGCCTGATGGGGATGGGGAATTTCGACGCGGTGGTGGCCATCGCTCGTGGCGGGCTGGTGCCAGCGACCATTGCGGCGCGCGAACTCAATATCCGTGTGGTGGAATCGGTTTCGGTGAAATCCTACGATCACCAGAACAAGGGTTCGGTGAAGGTGCTCAAGCCCATTGCGCCGCAGATCATCGAGATGGCGCAGGGCGGCGGCAAGGTGCTGATTGTGGACGACCTGGTGGATACCGGCAATACGGCGCGCGCCGTGCGCGACATGCTGCCAGGGGCGCATTTTGCGACCGTTTATGCCAAGCCGATGGGCCGCGAGCTGGTTGATACTTTCATCACTGAAGTCAGCCAGGACACCTGGATCTTCTTCCCGTGGGATCTGGACGTGGCCTATGTCGCCCCGATCAGCGGCGGCACCGACTAAGCACGAGTTTCGGCACTGCTGGAACCCGAACGCGGGCGTGGTGGAATGGTAGACACACCGGACTTAAAATCCGGAGGGGGTATCCCCGTGCGGGTTCGAGTCCCGCCGCCCGCACCAGAACTGGACAGTCATGTTTGAACGAATTGAAACCGGCATTGCGCCTTCTTCGGCTCCCGTGAACGATGCGGTACGCGCCGGCAAACAGATTTGGCTTGTGGCCGTGGCTGAAGACCCGGCAACCGGTGAAATCGTCAGCGGCGATATCGAGGTGCAAACCGAGCGCGCCATCGGCAATCTCGAGATCGCCATGCGAGCGGCAGGGGGCACACTGGCCGATATCGTGCAGGTGCAGGTGTTTCTGATCGACAAGGCCGATGCGGCAGGCATGAACCACGCCTATGTCCGGCACTTCCAGCCGCCTTATCCCGTGCGCGCGACGGTGGTGGTCAAGGAACTGCTCGCCGAGGGCTTGCGCGTCGAGCTCCTTGCTACTGCAGTGCTGAGCTAGCCGTGCTGCTCAAACGCGAACTGCTCGAGGACATCAAGGCTGGCAAGGTCGACTTGGTGTTTCGGCGCTGGAGCCGGCCGACCGTCCGGGCCGGCGGCACGCTCAAGACCAAGATTGGCATCCTTTCCATCGACGCGATGGATGAGATGGACCCGGCCAACGTGACCCTCGCCGATGCGCAGCGGGCGGGCTTTGCCGATCTCGATGCGTTCCGGCGCTGGCTCGACAGCATGAAGCCGGGCCATCTGTTTCACCGCATCCAGCTGCGCTATCTGGGTGGGGATCAGAACGGCACGGGTGCCTGAAACAGAATGAACTCGCCGGTGGTGGGATGGGTGAAGCCCAGTTCCGCGGCGTGCAGTTGCAGGCGATCGGCGGCGGCGAAATCTTCCGGGCCGGCGTAGAACGCATCTCCCAAGATTACGTGGCCGACGGCCATCATGTGAACCCGCAGCTGGTGGGTGCGGCCGGTCAGTGGATGCAGGCGCACCCGGGTGGCCGCGGCTTCGCGCTCCAGCACGGTCCATTCGGTTTGCGCCGGCCGGCCATTCTCATGGTCGACACGCTGGCGCGGCTTGTTGTCCCAATCCGTGGCGAGCGGCAGGTCAACCAGGCCGGTATCGGCTTCGATGAAGCCGCTCACGCGCGCAACATAGCTCTTCTTGGTTTGCCGGTGCTCAAACTGCGAGCCGATACGGCCATGGGCGCGCTTGTTGAGCGCCATCACGAGAACGCCGGACGTGTCCTTGTCGAGGCGATGGCACATGCCGGCGGTCGGCCAGGTTTGACGCGCCCGGTACTCTAGGCAGTCCCACAAGGATGGGTCTTTGCCCGGCACGCTGAGCAAGCCGCTCGGTTTATCGAGCACCAAGATGTCGTCATCCACATGGATAACCGACAGATAGGGCTCGACGGGCGGGTGGTAGTTGAGGAGGGTGGGCATTGGACCGGGCATGGCGCGATCTAGCAGGTCCTGAGGTGCAGGCATAGCCGACAGGACAGCGCATTGCGGAACCATGTGGGCGGCGTACCGTTTATTAAACAACACCAACCAAAGGAGCTTTCGATGCATAAAGACGAAGCAAAGGGCGCCGGTAACCAGGCCAAGGGCGCGATCAAGGACGCCGTTGGCGGGCTGACTGGCGACGAACGTCTCCAGGCCGAAGGCAAGGCTGACAAGACGCAGGGCAAAGTCCAGCAGAAGGTCGGCGAGGTGAAAGAAGCCGCCCGGGACATGCTTAAAAAGTAGCACGTTTTGCCGTAACGAATTTCAGAGGCCGCCCATTGGGCGGCCTCTACTGTTTTGCGGCACGCGGTGAGAGGTCGTCAAAGGGTCTGCTCGCGGCATTGCCGGCTGTGGAACTATGACAGTGGGGTCGTGCTTGATCCTGCAATCAAGCAAAGGAGCGCAGTCTTGGGTTTCAAGTTTCAACCACGCGAAGAGGGAGCCGGTGCCGGCGTTCGCCGTATTGCACTGGAGCAGGTGGAAGCTGCGCTCGCGGAGGCCAAGGACCTTTCCGATCCTGACGAGACGATTCACTCGCTGCGCAAGCGCTGCAAGAAGCTGCGTGGGCTGCTGCGCCTGATCAAGCCCAGGTTCAAGCATT
Source organism: Devosia sp. 1566 (assembly GCF_004005995.1). NCBI lineage: Bacteria > Pseudomonadati > Pseudomonadota > Alphaproteobacteria > Hyphomicrobiales > Devosiaceae > Devosia > Devosia sp. 1566. Next base: position 2,098,379 of record NZ_CP034767.1, on the reverse strand, counting down.
TCGCCCAGGAGAATGCCGCAGTGCGCGAGGCCGCTAATGGTCTGGCGGGGAACCGCGATGCGGCGGTGATGATCAAGACGCTGGAAAGCCTGCGGGAAGACGACATTAATCTACCGATCAGCGCGGTGCGGGCCTTGCTGCAGGCCAATAATGAGGCGGCTGGCGAGCAGGGCGACCCGGAAGCCCTTGCCGATGAGTTCAGTGCGCGGTTCGTGGCTTTACGCGAGCGCATTCCCAATTGGAGCGTGCGCGGGCATGGCTTCGATAGTCTGGCCCAGGGTCTGCATGACAACTACCGGCGGATGCGCCAGGGCATGGAAGCGGCTGCTACCAGCGACGATCCCGTGCAGTTTCACGAATGGCGCAAGGCGGCCAAGTATTTCTGGCATCATCTGAGCCTGCTCAGTGCCTGTGCCCCAGCCATGACCAAGCCCTATCGGGCAGGGGTTGCCGAGCTCGAAACCACCTTGGGGAGCCACCATGACCTCACGGTTCTCGAGGACTTTGTCGGCGGGCTTTCGGATCCAAGCGTGCCCTCGATCCTGATCACGATCCGGCAACGGCGCGATCATCTTGGGCAGGAAGCGATTGCCCTTGGCCGCCAACTGGGCGCGGAAAAGCCGGGTGCGCTGGTGGGCCGGCTGGGGCAATATTGGGCGTTGGCCAAGAAGGGGCATTGAGGTGGGGCAAGAGATCGAACGCAAGTTCCTCGTGCGATCGGACGAGTGGCGCAGCCTGGCCGACGAGGGGCGACTTATCCGGCAGGGTTATTTGTCGACCAATGCCAAGGCCACGGTGCGGGTGCGCAGTTTCGACGACCGCGAGGCGGTCATCACGCTCAAGGGCAAGGTCGCGGGCCTCGTGCGGCCGGAATATGAGTACCCCATCCCGATCGAGGACGCGCGCGAGCTGCTGCTGATGGCGCAGCCGCAGGTGCTGGAAAAGCGACGCTACCACGTGCCCCATGACGGGCTGACCTGGGAAGTTGACGTGTTCGAGGGGCGACACCAGGGGCTGGTGTTGGCCGAGATCGAGCTCGACAGCGACGACCAGAAGATTGCCCTGCCGGGCTGGGTTGGCAAAGAAGTCAGCGATGACGAGCGCTACTATAATGCGACACTGGCACGCAGCTAGCTCAATGGTGGACGGGCGTTGTTGGCGGGTGCTCGCTTAAGCGCAGAGCGGGTGCTGCCGGCGGCTTGATTTTTGCTGGCGACTTCTGCACAAGCGCAGCATTCATCGGACCCGGTGCAAATCCGGGTGGCTCTTCTGGCCGCCGATCCGCCAGACAATCCAGCAAGAACTGCTTTGCCTTGTTCGCCTTGCGACAGGGCCAGCGCAGCCTGGACCATCATGACTTTTACCCAAACTCTGCGCCGTGACTGGCTTTCCAACATCCGTGGCGATGTGCTTGCGGGCATTGTTGTCGCTCTTGCCCTTATTCCCGAGGCGATCGGCTTTTCGATCATCGCGGGGGTAGACCCCAAGGTTGGGCTTTATGCCTCCGTGGTGATCGCCATCGTCATCTCCTTTGCCGGGGGGCGACCCGCCATGATCTCCGCCGCCACGGCCGCAACAGCCGTGCTCATGGGAACGCTGGTACGCGAGCACGGGCTGGACTATCTGCTGGCGGCCACGCTGCTGGCCGGCATGCTCCAGATCCTCGCGGGCTACGCCCGGGTCGGGTATCTGATGAAGTTCGTGTCGCGCTCGGTGATGACGGGCTTCGTCAATGCGCTGGCAATCCTGATCTTCATGGCACAGCTACCCGAGCTGATGGGGGTGTCGTGGCAGACCTATGCGATGATTGCGGCGGGGCTGGCGATCATTTACCTGTTTCCGCGGGTGACCAAAGCCATTCCATCGCCGCTAGTGTGCATCCTCGTGCTGACGGCGGTGTCGCTGGCGCTGGGAGTTGATGTACGCACCGTCGCCAATCTTGGCGAGTTGCCGTCCGCACTGCCCAGCCTGTTGCTGCCCAATGTGCCGCTGACGCTCGAGACCTTGTGGATCATCCTGCCGTACTCGGCCGGGGTAGCTGCTGTGGGGCTGCTGGAAAGCCTGCTGACCGCCTCCATCGTTGATGGGATGACCGACACCACCAGCGACAAGAACCGCGAGTCGGTGGGGCAGGGCCTCGCCAATATTGCTTCGGGCCTATTTGGCGGCATGGCGGGTTGCGCGATGATCGGGCAGTCAGTGATCAATGTCCGCTCGGGTGGACGCGGGCGGCTGTCGACCTTCGTGGCCGGTGCGTTCCTGCTGTTCTTGCTGCTGGTGCTGGGCGATGTGGTGGGGCTCATCCCCATGCCGGCGCTCGTGGCCATCATGATCATGGTTTCGGTCGGCACGTTCAGCTGGGCCTCGCTCAACAATCTGCGCTCCCATCCGCGGCGGTCGAGCATCGTGATGCTGGCGACGGTGATAACGGTGCTCTGGACTCACAACCTAGCCTTCGGGGTGGGGGTGGGCGTGCTGCTGTCGGGGATCTTTTTCGCCTGGAAGGTCGCGCAATTTTTCCGGGTGAGCTCGACCCTGTCGCCTGACGGGCAGGAACGCCGCTATCTCGTTGAGGGGCAGCTCTTCTTTGCGTCAGCTGACGATTTCCTCGCCGCGTTCGACTTCAAGGAGAAGCTCGCGCGGGCGCGAATCGATGTCAGCCGCGCTCATATCTGGGACCTGACCGGAGTTGGGGCGATCGACATGGCGGTGCTGAAGCTGCGCCGGAATGGAGCAGAAGTCGAACTGGTCGGCATGAATGAGGCGAGCGCCACGATCATGGACAAGTTCGCCGAGCATGACCAGCCCGGTGCGATGGAACGCATGCTGGGCCATTGACGGTTCGGTGCCCCGCCTTGCAGCGGGGCATTCCTTTTAGCCGAACGCGGCTTATTGCCAGCGCTTGAAGGTCTTGAGGTGTTCGAGCGTCTTGGTCACCGTGGTGGTGATCTTTTCCACACTGTCGGTAACAGGCACGACGAGCACGTTCTCGGTGGCGGGATCGGGCTCTTCCAGGGTGGCGAACTGGCTGTCGAGCAGGGTGGCCGGCATGTATTCGTGCTGGCGCCGCGCCATGCGTTCGCCGATCACCTGTCGGTCGCCCTGGAGGTAGACGAACAGGATCGGCTCGCCCGCCTGCTCGAGCAGGTAGTCGCGATAGGCCCGCTTGAGCGAGGAGCAGGCGCCGACTGCTGCACCCTTCTTGTCCGCGGCCTCGTGCAGGGCTTGAGCGAGCCGCTGAAGCCAGGGCCAGCGATCCTCATCGACAAGCGGAATGCCGGCGCGCATTTTTTCCACATTGGCGGGCGGATGATAGCCGTCGCCATCGAGGAATGGCGTATGGAGGCGCCGGGCGATGGACTGGCCCGTGGTGGACTTGCCCGAGGAACTGACCCCCATAACGATGATGATGCGGGCGTTAGACCGTGGCTGAGAAGGCGCCGTCGACATAGAGAATGTGTCCATTGATGAAGCTGGCTGCGTCGGAAGCGAGAAATACCGCGGGCGGTCCAAGTTCGGCAACTTCGCCCCAACGGCCCATGGGGGTGCGGGTTTCGACCCAGCGATTGAACTGAGGATCGGCTATCAGCGCCTCGTTGAGTTCGGTCATGAAGTAGCCCGGGGCAATGGCGTTGATATTGAGACCATGGCGAGCCCAGTCTGCCGCCATGCCGCGAGTCAAATTGGCAATGGCCGCCTTGGCGGCGCCATAAGGGGCAACATTGGGCCGGGCGACATTGGTCAGGATCGAGCAGATATTGATGATCTTGCCCTGGCGGCGCGCAATCATATGCTTGGCCACCGTCTTGCTGACTGCAAAGGTCGCGGTGACATGGGTGGCCAGCATGGCTTCGAACCCGTCGAGCGGGAAATCATCCAGCGGGCCGCGAATCTGGATGCCGGCATTGTTGATGAGGATGTCGATGGGGCCGAGCTCGGCTTCGCAGTAGGCCACGGCCTCCTGGACGCTCTCGATGCTAGTGACATCGAAGGCCACGGCGTTGACGGTGGCGCCGGTCGCCGCCAGGTCAGCGGCAGCCTGGCCGAGCGCCGTCGCGTCGCGGGCGTTGAGGATCACGGCGGCGCCAGCCTGGGCCAGGGCGGTGGCCATGGCGAGCCCAAGGCCGCGACTTGAGCCAGTGACAAGAGCCCGCTTTCCCGCAAGGCTGAACAGAGACGAAGATGGCACGGTGATCCCCTAAACTTGCGCAAACCTAAGGGGGCGAACGGCGCGAGGCAATGGCGCCTTCCATACATGAGGCTTTTAGGCGTAAAATATGCCCCGACAGGGCCTTCCGTCGATGGTCCGTTTGTGGTCAGGTTCGCCGCCGCGCGGGGCAAGCATTCCCGCGCATGAATGGCGACGCATTTTCTTAGAAGGACTGTTTGCATGTCGACAGCGGATATCGGCCTTATCGGGCTGGCAGTGATGGGCTCGAACCTGGCGCTCAACATCGCCGAAAAAGGCTATACCGTTGCCGTTCACAATCGCACTGCGTCTCGAATCGATAACTTTGTTGCCATGGCAACTGAGCAGGGTCTGGTCGGCAATGTGATCGCCAAGGCCGATATTGCCGAGTTCATCGCCTCCATCAAGCGGCCGCGCTCGATCATCATCATGGTCAAGGCCGGTGCGCCGGTGGACGAGATGATCGAACACCTGCTGCCTTATCTCGAAGAGGGCGATGCGATCATCGAATGCGGCAATTCGCTGTTCACCGATACCCAACGGCGATTCGATTATCTCAAGCCCAAGAATATCGGCTATCTCGGCGTTGGCGTTTCGGGCGGTGAAGAGGGCGCGCGCCATGGTCCTTCGATCATGGTGGGTGGTTCCGAGCAGCAGTGGCATAATGCCGAGGCGGTGCTGACGGCGATCGCTGCCCAGTTCAACGGCGAAAGCTGCTGCGCCTATCTGGGTGAAGGCGGCGCGGGCCACTTCGTCAAGACCATCCACAACGGCATCGAATATGGCGACATGCAGATGATCGCCGAAGTCTATGGCGTGATGCGCGATGGGCTAGGCATGAGCCCCGGTGAATGCGCCGATGTGTTCAAGGAGTGGAACAAGGGTCCGCTCAATTCCTACCTGATCGAGATCACCGGGCATGTGCTGGCCGCCATTGACGAGCAGACCGGGCAGCCGCTGGTCGAGTTGATTCTCGACAAGGCGGGGCAGAAGGGCACCGGTGTTTGGTCGGCCATTGCCGCCCAGCAGATGGGCGTGCCGGCAACCGCCATCGAGGGCGCCGTGGCAGCCCGCTCGATTTCGGCGCGCAAAGATGAGCGCGTCGCGGCCGAAGCGATCTACGGCAAGCCGAACCGCACCAAGACCGAGGTGACGCTGGCCGAGCTGGAGCAGGCGCTGCTGGCAGGCAAGATCGTCTCCTATGCGCAGGGCTTTGCGGTGATCGCCAAGGCTTCCGAGGAAAATGGCTGGGCGCTGCCGCTGGCGACTATCGCCAAGATCTGGCGCGCCGGCTGCATCATTCGTTCTCGCTTCCTCGACCAGATGTCGGCGGCCTATGCCAAAGGGGGCAACACCAATCTGCTGGTGGTGCCAGACTTTGTCGAGTTGATGAAGGAAGCCCATCCGTCGCTGCGCAAGGTGGTGGCGGCGGGCGCTGTGGGAGAATTCCCGCTGGTCTGCCTTTCGGCGGCGCTGAGCTATTTCGACAGCTATCGCCAGGCTCAGGGCACGGCCAATTTGATTCAGGGGCAGCGCGATTTCTTTGGTGCGCATGGGTTCGAGATCGAGGGACGTGGCTCGAACCTGCATGCCAAGTGGCCGTCAACCCTCGAGATCGCAGCGCTCAAGCCGGTGATCGGCGGCTGAGACCCAAAGACACAGCAGGCACCGGGCTCCGCTGAGGCGGGGCCCTTTTTCGTTGCCTAGAGCGTCCTGAACATTACGTAGCTGTCCACAAAGCCGTGGACGGGATGGTTGAACGCTTTCGGCAGTGTGCCGACTATGGCGAAGCCGAGTGACTGCCAGAGGGCCACAGCGCGCTGGTTGGTGGAGACCACATGATTGAACTGGATGGCCCGGAAGCCGCGGGCGCCCGCCTGCTCAATCGAGTGCGTGCCCATTGCCCTCGCAACGCCGCGCCCCTGGGCGGCAGCGGCGGTCATGTAACCGCAGTTGGCGACATGGGCGCCGGGGCCGAGCTGGTTGGGTTTAAGGTAATAGGTGCCCAGCAGGGCATTGTTGTCCTCAGCCACGAAGACATGATGGGCGGGGCTGAACCAATATGCCAGCACCTGCTCGTCATCGAGGTCACGAGGCATGGCGTAGGTTTCGCCGGCCCGGAGGACCGGCGCAACGATGGCGAGGACCGCCGAACGGTCACCCTCAACGGCCGGGCGAATCCGCATTGGTTATTTCTCGTCCAGAGGCGGGGTGCGCAGCTGGCCGGGCGGCGCCATTTCGGGAACAACGGGGTGGTTAGCCACGCTCGGGCGATGGCTGAGTTCGAAACGCCACGCGGCAACGCCAAAAAGCACCAAGGCTACGAGCACGGCGATGCCGCTGGCGACGAACGGAGCGCCGGGGAAGTAGTGTCCGGATTCCGGTGCGCTGGTGTAGTAGGAAAAGATCTGCGTGGCGGCCAGAGGACCGATAATCGTGGCGAGGGAGCTGGCGGCATTGACCGCACCTTGTAGTTCACCCTGGGAATTGTCTGGGACCTGCCGCGACAGCACGCCGTTGATGGCAGGTGGGGCGAGCCCGCTGATCGTTCCGACGGCGATGAACAGATAGAGCTGGTAGACATCCGCTGAAAAAGCGATGCCGGCAAAGGCCGTTGCTGCTGCCAATAGCCCGATAATACCGACCGCAGGTTCACCGATGCGTTTCGACAAAGGCGCTGCCAGGACAGCCTGGCTGATAGCGAAACCGACCCCGAATGCGCCCAGCGTGCGGCCGATAGAAGACGATGTGAAGTTGAACATATCCACAGCGTAATAGGGGAACACATTGGGCAGCGCCTGGGTGGTCAGCTGCAGGAAGAAGAGAACGGCCAGCAGCCACAGCACGGCGGGGTATTTGCGCAGAGCAGCAACCGCGCCGAATGGGTTGGCGCGGCGAATGTCGAACTTGCGGCGCGAAGCCTTGGGCAGGCTTTCGGGGAGGACCAGCAGGCCGAACAGGAAATTGGCAAAGGCCAGGCCGGCTGCAGCGTAGAAAGGAACGCGGGGCCCGATTTCACCCAATTCGCCGCCAATCACCGGGCCGATAATAAAGCCGAGGCCGAAGGCTGCGCCGATCAAGCCGAAGCGCTGGGTCCGTTTATGGGGCGGAGTGATGTCGGCCATATAGGCGGTTGCGGTGGCAAGCGCTGCTCCCGCGATACCGGCAATGATCCGGCCGATAAACAAATACCAGACGAACGGCGCGATGCTCATCATCAGGTAATCGAAGGTGAGGCCGAGCAGGGAACACAGCAAGACTGGTCGGCGCCCGTAGCGGTCGGACAGATTGCCGAGCACGGGCGAAAACACGAACTGCATGAACGCATAAGCGAACACAAGATAGCCGCCGATGACCGCCGCCTGCGCGACACCGCCGCCTGTCAGTTCCTCAAGCAGCTCGGGCAGCACGGGCACGATGATGCCGACGCCGATCATATCCAGAAGGATGGTAACGAGGATGCAGGTAAGGGTCAGGCGGGAGCGGATCGCGGTTTGCATGAGCGGGCGCTCCCATTGAAATTATTGTAGAAACGGCTTGCAGTTGACACAGGCAGGCTCCCCAACGCAAGGGCAGGGCAGCAGAAGTGGAGCGAAGAAATCGCACCATGGCGGTCAATAGCGCGCTATCTGCGGCGAGGCTGTGGCGCATCGGTATCATAATCATAAAGCCAAGCCAGGCGCCGAAGGTGACCGCGGCGTCCCTGCAGGCGAATGCCGAGATTGCGGGCGGTCGATAACGGCCAGGGTAGGTGAAAGATACGCCCATTGCTGCGGGACAGGTCGGCCACGCGTTCGACGCGGGGCTGGCGAACCGCCTCGTAGCGCGCAAAGGCCTGCGCGGAATCACTGCTCTCCATGAGTAGGGGCGCGAGCGTTGCTGCGTCCTCGATACCCATGGCCGCGCCCTGCGCCTGGAAGGGGACCATGGCGTGAGCGGCATCACCTAGCAGTCCGATGGGTCCACGGTGCCAGCTATCCGTCGAGACAGTATAGAGCGGCCACGGGGTCCAGCTATCCCCCGCACGGTCAACTATGGCCTGCAGCCGAGGACTGCGCGACGGCTTGAACGAGAGCGTCGGGTGGGGGGCGTCCTGGTCATTGCGATGCTGGGTGAAGAGCGCCAGATTGATGACGCCACGATGGGGCAGCGGATAACACACCAGATGCAAGCGAGGCCCGAAGAGGACGGAGACCCGGTCCCGCGCAATTTGCCCGGCAAGGGCGTCGAGCGGCAGGAGCGTGCGCCAGGCAATGCGGCCCGAGAAGGCTGCGGGTGGACCATCGAGGAGTTGCGTGCGGGTGCGCGAATGAACGCCATCGGCGCCAACCAGAGCGGCGCCGCGCAAGGTTCTGGTTTGGCCGCCGGCTTCCTCGATCGTGACGGTGACGCCAGCTTGGGTGGCCTGAGCGCTCCAGTTGCCGACACCGAACATCACATCGATATTGGCGAAGCGGCGGGAGGCTTCATAGAGCGTTTCGGCGAGATCGGCACGGTGCATCACGCTATAGGCGGCGTCGAACCGCTCTTCCATCTGGGGCCCGAGCTCCATGGTGACGAGCGGATCGAGGCGACCAAAGGGGTAAACATCGATCCCGGCGGGCTCGAAGCTGCGCGCCCCGATGGCTTCCTTCAGACCGAGCCGGTCGAGCACGCGCCGCGCATTTGGGCTGATCTGGAGGCCCGCGCCAAATTCCGACAGCCGAGCGCTGCGCTCCAGCATCACCACATGGGCACCGAACTTGGCGAGAGCGAGTGCCAGGGTCAGCCCGGCGATGCCGGCACCGGCGATGAAGAATGTGCGGCCAGAAGCTGGCATGATCGGTAACGTGCCGATGCCTCAGATCACATCGGTCCGATAAACGGCAGTGGGAGGGATGGCAGTGCCGGCGGGCAGGGTCGCGCTGTACACATAGTGCGTTGAGCAATAGGGGCAGACAACGTCGTCGTCCTTGCCCATATCGAGGTAGATATGGGGATGGTCAAACGGGGGCAGGGCGCCGATGCACTGGAACTCCTTGGCACCTATCTCAATCTGGGCAAGGCCATCAGTGTTGTGGAAGTGAGGCGTGGTGCCGTGTGCCATGGTCAGACCCGGAGTGATTGGAGTGGCCGGACCATAGTGCAAGGCAAGCAACAAGAAAAGGGCGACGGCGGCCCGCCTTTGGGCTTGCTTTAACGCGCCGATGCCGCAAAACCGGACGGCAATCAGCTCAAGAGGATGCGAACTTGCCACGCTTTGAATCGGATGGCCTGAGCCTTGCCTATGCCAGCTATGGAGAAGGTCCCCCCATATTGTGCATCCATGGCTTTGCCTCGAGCGGCAAGGTGAACTGGGTGGACACCGGCTGGGTCGAGACCCTGACCGGAGCCGGATACCAAGCCATCACCATCGATAATCGCGGGCATGGCGAGTCGGACCGGCCGCATGATCCGGAGGCTTACTATCCCACCGCGATGGTGCGCGATGCTGTGGCGCTGCTGGACCATCTCGGCATCGGACAGGCGGCGGTGCTGGGCTACTCGATGGGTGCGCGGGTGGCAGCGTTCATGGCGTTTGAGCATGAAGAGCGGGTGGCTGCGCTAGTGCTCGGGGGCATGGGAATGAACCTCATCAATGGGCTGACCGATAGCAGTGACATCATCGCGGGCCTGACAGCGCCGAGCCTTACCGGGCTGACGCATCCGACTGCGCGCCAGTTCCGCATCTTTGCCGACCACACCAAGTCCGATCGCGAGGCATTGGCCGCCTGCATGGAAACCTCGCGGCAACCGATGGCGCGTGCCGATGTGCGACGGATTCCGGTGCCGGTGCTAGTGGCGGTGGGGGAGGCCGATGAGATGGCGGGTTCCCCCGATGAGCTGGCGGCGTTGCTGCCGCAGGGCGAGGCCTTCGTGATTCCCCGACGCGACCATATGCGAGCGACGGGTGACACCAAGTTCAAGGCCGCCGCGCTAGAATTTCTGGGGAGGACTTTCCCGGCTCAGCAAGGTTCGTGAACCAAAAGCGCGGCTGGGGCTTTGTCTTGTAGAATGAAATGACCTATATCGGCACTTCCCGATGAACGGAGCTGCGGCCGTGACCAGCAACGCCAAGAAGTCTGCTGACCTGCAAATCGTCGATCCCGTTTGGGAAGCGGTGCGCGCCGGTGCCCGGCAGATTGCAGCCAATGAACCCTCGCTGGCAAACCTGGCGCTCTCCGCTGTGCTCAACCACGATAGCTTCGAGCAGGCGCTGGCGCATCGGCTGGCGGCGCGGCTCGACCATGATGATGTTTCGGCCGACCTGATCCGGCAGGCCTTTGGCGAAGTTCTGGCTGACCATCCTGAAATAGGACAAGCGGCGCGCGTGGACCTTGCCGCCACGCTCGAGCGCGATCCAGCCTGCCATCGGGCGGTGGAGCCCCTATTGTTCTTCAAGGGCTACCAAGCGATTCAGACCCATCGCTTTGCCCATGCGATGTTCGAATCCGGGCGGCGCGATTTCGCGCTTTATCTGCAGAGCCGGGCGAGCCAGGTGTTCCAGGTGGACATCAACCCAGCCGTGGTGATTGGGCAGGGGATTATGCTGGACCACGGTACGGGCCTCGTGATCGGGGAGACCGCGGTCATCGGCGACAATGTCTCAATGCTGCAGAACGTGACGCTGGGCGGCACGGGCAAGTCGGACCAAGACCGACACCCCAAGATTGGCAATGGTGTGCTGATTGGCGCCGGCGCCAAGGTGTTGGGCAATATCAAGATCGGCGATTGTTCGCGAATCGGCGCCGGATCTGTGGTGCTCAAGGAAGTGCCGCCGCGCGTCACCGTGGCCGGAGTGCCGGCAAAGATCATTGGAGAAGCGGGGTGCGCTCAGCCGGCGCTGGTGATGGATCAGGTGGTGCTGGTCCACGACCTCAACGCCTGAGTGGCGATTGTTACCGCTAAAATGCCACCAGGCGGGGTTGTGCGCGTTTGTCTCCTGACTAGATTGCGGCCAACACCAATCAGCAGGACACCACGCCCGTGAACCATCCCGAGATCATCAAGCTGCAGAAGTTCCTGCAAACCAAGTTCGGCAACAAGAATATCGACGTGCGCCCGCGTCCCAAGCTCAACGACTCCGTTGAGGTGTTTATCGGCGATGAGTCGATCGGGCTGATCCATGCCGACGACGAAGACGGCGACAAATCCTATATCTTCAACATGTCGATCCTCGATATCGACCTGGATGAAGTGAACTAGGTTTTTTAGCCGTTCTGCCAGGCGCCGATCGGCTCGAGCCAGCGCCGCATTTCCGCATCGAACAGGCGCCACGATCCAAGGATCGTGGCGTCAAATGCATAGACGGCAGCGATGCCGGACCCGAGATAAACCGTGCGCAGGCAGCGGGGCGGTGTACCCGCTTCCACCGGCTCGGCGCATTTGGCTACGAATGGGTTGGGCGAGAGCGCGTCATACCAGACGCTTTCCCCCATATAGCCCTGACCCATCCCCAGGGGCTTGCCGACAAGACCCGGAACCCCCGCTAGTGTGTCATCCCCGAACTGGTGCAGATAGACTGCGTCCAGCAAGGTGCTGCTGGTGCGAGCGCGACTGCGGGGCACCAGAGAAATGTCGACGGGCAAGGCTTTGCCCGCGCCTTGGGGCGCAAACATCACCCGCAGATCGATCTGGTCGGTAAAGCCACCGTGAACTGGCTCCCCGTAACGGAACCATGACGCCGGTATGGTGAGTTCACGTCCTGAAATGGTCTGACGAATCGTATTCCCGTCAGCAAGGCTCGGCTGGGCGGGTGCAGAAGCCCTGGTGAAGCCGTCGAGCAGATAGGCCGCGCCTACCGCCAGCAACAAGACCAGAACCGCGATCCCGGCAAGATTATAGGCCACCGAGGGGGCCTGGGACATGGCGGTCGAGGCTGAGCGTGTTTGCATGTGGACAGCATTAACCAGGTGTTAAGGATCGGGGTGACAGCGCATTGGACGCGCAATATGCTTAATGGAAGGTTAATGACCGGGGCTTGGCCCGGTCCGGGCGGGACACGAAACATGTCGAGTGAATTGCTGCTGGCAGGGTTCATAATTGGGGTGGGGCTGTGCGTGGCCGGCGCCGGTACCCACCTTTATCAATGGCTGGCGCGGGAGCAGGCGCTGCTTCGCGTCGATGGCCCAACATTGCCGGTGTCGCTGGGACATCTGGTGATGAGCTTTGTGTGCGGCCCCTATATCATGTTGCAGATGGGCCTTGAGCGCGACAGCGGCCATATCTCTGTCGGCTCGGCGCTGGTAGGGGCGATGGTTGCCTTTGGTTGGGCGTTCGTGACGGGGTTGTTGTTCATGAGCATCTACGTCGCCGTCCGGTTCTGACGGGACAAGTAGATTGAATTACGAAGGCCCGCTTCACGGCTGAAGCGGGCCCTTTTGTTGGCTGTTGCCGGGGCTAGTTGACGGCGGCGATGATCATTTCGCGGCTGTCGATCATGTCCACCCACTGACCCGGATTGTCCTGCGCCTGGCGCTTGATGAACTGATAGGGCGTTTCGCTCCACAGCCGCACATCGCCGTCCTGATTGTCCAGCACAAGGTCACCACGATCGGTGCGGACGGTGAGAACGGCATGGCCGTTGCCGTTGGCTTCCCGAACCACAGTGATCAGCAGCGTGCTGGCGGGCCAGCCGGCCTTGATCAGGTCGCGGCGCTTGGCGAGGGCGAAGTCTTCGCAGTCACCATAGCCATTGGGGTAGGTCCAGAATTCGCTGACTTGGTAGAGGATCTCGTCAGTGACCGGAACAATCGTGGTGTTGATGTTGGTGTTCACATCGAGCAGCTGCTGCCAGCGCGCCGGGGTCAACGGCATGGCAGCGACCACTTCGGTGTTGGGCCTGCACTCGGCGGGGCGTGAGGCACAGAACTCGGCATGGCCGACCGGGATGCTCGTTGGAGCGGTGGCGGTTTGCACATAAGCAACATTGGTGAGATCGAGCGCCTGGGCGGGCACCGCTCCCAGGCCGAAGGCCAGGGTGAGCAAGGCTGAAACTAGAGCCATTTTGGTGCGGTGCATTGCGTGATCTCCTCGATGGAGACCAAACTAGAAGGCGCCGCTTGCACCGGTCCGAAAACTGCCGAGTAGTTTTTATGCGAGTTTTATCGATTGAAGCAGGGACTGGTTAACCATGAGGGCCTGGTGCTTCGGCCAGGCGGGCCAGCACGGTGGCATAAGCATCGTCGTCCTGGCCGGCCCCGTCGCGGCATTGCTTGGAGCCGATCTGGATGCTGGTGGCCGTCGGCAGACGCGGGCTGGCATAGGTGAAATCGGCTGCGCGGCTTTGTCCACCGTGTATCAGCCAGTTCTGGTGATGCACAGCCAGGTTGTGGCCTTCGGCGTCGACCACCACGGCGGTGACGCAGACATAGTCGGTGTCGCGCCGGTCATTGTCGCTCAGCTGCTGGCGCAGATGCAGGGTTTGGCGGTCCCGATCAAGCGTGATGGTGATATCGACCCATTGGTCGCGTTTCCAATCCCACTTTTCGTGAAAGTGCGGGCAGGCGAGAGTGCCGGTGGGCTGCGGAACGCAGTCGGCCACCTTGATGCTCTGCCACGCATAGCCGTGCCAATCACCCCGGCCATCGGCAAGGGCGCCGGAGATCAGGATCGTGCTGCCGGTAACAAGCAGGAGGGCAATGGCGGGCGCGAAGCGGGTCATGAGGTCAACATAGCCGCTTTTGGTGGGCAAACCAGCAGCGAGCATTGCTGCGGCAGCGGTGCTTGTTGCTCTGGCGCACGGCAGCGGCTAATCCAAGGCCCGGCGCCAGTGCGCAAAAAGGGGCATGTCCATGAAGTTGGCCTTTGTTATTCCGGCCTATAACGAAGAAGCGCTGATCGGTAAGTGCCTGGAATCGGTGGTGGCGGAGATTGCCCGCTCCGGTGCCGATGCCGAAATCATCGTGGTCAATAATGCCTCGACCGACCGCACCGGCGAGATCGCGCGCAGCTTCCCCACGGTGCGCGTGGTGGATGAGCCCAAAAAGGGTCTTGTCAATGCACGCGATGCTGGCTTCAACGCCACGAACGCCGAACTGATTGCCAATATCGACAGCGATACGATGGTGCCCGAGGGCTGGATCGATACGGTGCTGCGCGAATTCGGCAAAGACCCCAAGCTTGTCTGCCTTAGTGGGCCCTATATCTATTACGACATGAGCTGGTTCAACCGCGCACTCGTGAATGCCTTTTATGGGCTGACCTACCTCATCTACATCGTTAATCGCTTCATCCTGCGCGTTGGATCGGTGGTGCAGGGCGGCAATTTCGTGTTTAAGCGGGCTGCCTGGGCCCAGGTCGGCGGTTATGACCGCTCGATCCAGTTCTTTGGCGAGGATACCGACGTGGCGGTGCGCTTGTCCAAGGTTGGTGGCGTGAAATGGACCTTCGCCCTCAAGATGAAGACATCGGGCCGGCGGCTGGAAAAGGAAGGCGTGTTCCGCACCGCGGGCACCTATACGCTGAACTTTTTCTGGGTGACCTTCCGGGGCAAGCCGGTGACCAAGGACTACAACGACATTCGCCGCAATTAACTGCCACCCAAGCAGAAATCGGCCTACGGCTGACAAGCCACTGGCGTTTTGATTTTGGGCGGGACAGTATGGGTTCGGACCCAAGCGAAAGGCGAATGCCATAACCCAGGATCGGACCATCGAAATAGCTGCAGATCCCGCGCCCGACGCGCCGGAACCATTATCTGCAATCCTGCTTGGCATCGCCCAGAATGCGGAACGTGAGCGGATCTCCATCGGGGATCTGCTGCAAGCTCTGCAGCATCGGGCGAGCGGGGCACTGATGTTCCTGTTCGCGGTTCCCAATGCCATCCCGGTGCCTCCCGGTGTCTCCGCGGTGCTCGGGGCTCCGCTGATTTTCCTGGCGTTCCAGCTCATGCTCGGCCAGCGGCCATGGCTGCCCAAGGTGATCACCAATCGCTCCTTGTCCCGCACCGAGTTCGAGAAGGTGGCCAATCTGGCGGCGCCGTGGCTCGGCAAGGCGGAACGCCTGATGCGACCACGGCTGCAGATGCTGGCCCGACCACCGGCGGAATATGTGGTTGGTGCTGTGTGCCTATTGTTGTCCATCATCCTCTTCTTGCCCATCCCACTGGGAAATATGCTGCCGGCTTTCACCATTTGTGTGTTGTCGCTGGGCGTGTTGCAACGGGATGGGGTGTGGATCCTCATCGGCATGTTCTGCGCCGTCGCGGCGGTGGTGATTGTTTGGGGCGTTACGCTGGCATTGCTGTGGAGCGCCTTGTTCGTGCTCGGCCATGTGTTCGGGTTCAGCTTCGGCGCCTGAGGCATCGCTTTGTCGCATGGTTGCAACGCTTGCCCGGCGTGACCATTTCCTCCCTGTTGATCCAGAAAGGGAGAGTCAGCATGAACTCCGAAGACCGCTACGCGATTGACGGCTTGTTCGAGCGCATCGAGCAGGTGGCGCGCAACAGCCCGCCCCGGGACCGGGAAGCCGAAATGCTGATCCGGCAGCGGCTGACCGAAGCGCCGGCTTCGCCCTACTACATGGCGCAAACCATCATCGTGCAGGAGCGCGCCCTGGAAGGCGCCCAGGAGCGCATCGAGCAACTGGAAGCTGAATTGGCACAGGCGCAGCGCGGTTCGGGCGGCGGGTTTCTCGGCGGCGTGTTTGGCGACGCAAACCGACCTAGTGGGCCGCAAAACAATCGGCAGGGGCCTTGGGGCCGACGCGACAGTGGTGACTACCAGGAGCGCCGCAGCCCAGGGATGGGCGGGGGCGGCGGCTTTCTGGCCGGCGCCGCGCAAACGGCGCTTGGCATAACCGGTGGCGTTTTGCTGGGCAGTGCGATTGCCGGGATGTTTTCGGGCGATGCTCACGCCGGAGAGCTTAACGCCGATGAGCCGGGCGGGGATAACGGCAGCGAGCAAGATGCTGAGCAGGATTTTGGAGGCGGTGACGACTCCGACTTCGATATTGGCGGCGAATTCTAGGAGTCAGTACTTCTCGTAGAACTCGTTGCCGCCCGCTTCGAGCACATAGTGCATGTTGTTGTAGGGGAAGCGCAGCCCGGCGGTGTGGAAGTGCTTGGCGCCCCGCACCCCGGGGTGGCGGGCTCCCCGCATGACCTGGTCGGCCGTTTGGGCGGCCAGGATCGCGCCGGAGTCCGTCATCTTCCGGCTGAGCACGCCCTGGGCGAATTGCTTGGGTTGGCCGACGACGCCACAGACCGACTTGGGATAGCGGGGGTCATTGACCCGGTTCATTACCACGGTACCAACCGCCAGCATGCCTTCAGAGCTCGAGCGGTTGGACTCGAAATACATCGCGCGCATCAGGCATTCTTTTTCGCTGAGCCGGGCAGTGCCGAAGCTCATGCCCAAAAAACTGCAGCCGCCCAGAGTTGAGGCGGCTACGGTTACGGCGACGAGGCGCAGAATGGTTCTGGTGGCAGCGCGCATCGGCGGACTCCGGTGTGTGGCACAAAAGCATGCCAGACCGAAAATGCCGGAACATATTTAAGGAAAGTCTGCCAAACGCGGTTAAGTGCCGGTTAACCGTGCCCTCCTCAGCGGCGACGCCGCGCAAAGAGGGACGACAGCAGCACGAAGGTGCCAAGCGCCACCACCAGTGGTACAGGGTCATTCTTGATCGCTTTGCCGGCGTGGCGGGCCTGGCGGCCAAGCAGATGGGCGGCTGCAGAACCATACTCACCCAGATCCTGCGCCAGTTCGGCCGCCTGATGCTGCGCATCGTGCAAAGCATGCGAGCCCGCCTTGCGGGCAGGGGCGACACGACCGGAAAGCTCCTTGCGCAGATGCGCCAGTTGGCGGGTAAGGTCTTCGATGCGGGACAGGGCATGCTCGGTTACATTGGCCATGGGGTGACGCTCCGCCGTGGTTTTAACTGATTGCACAACACCGGGGAAAGATTGGGGTTCCGCCAGCGCTTTTTGCAGACCCTGAGGAGGGAACCGCAGGGGCTGCCCTTGGATTGCGTGAGCGGCGTCACGATATGGCGTTTACATCAGAGGAACGCCCCAATGTCCGGCAAGAGCAAGGCTCGCCTGTTTCGCCAGTTCGACAAGTTGGAGCGGCGCGTGCCCAATTTTGCCGCAAGGGCTCTGGAATGGCTTCGACGGCCCGGAGCGCGACTGGTGCGGATCCCCCTTGGGGTGTTGTTGATCCTTGGCGGCGTCTTCAGCTTTCTGCCGGTGCTGGGGGCCTGGATGCTGCCGCTGGGCTTGCTGCTGCTGGCGATCGATCTGCCGTTTTTGCGGGGGCCGGTGAACGCCGTGATTGTGACTGGCACGCGTAAATGGACGACTTGGCGGCGCAAGCGGCGCGACCGCAAGGCGGCGCAGAACCACGAGACCCCGCCCCAATAGTTACCGCCCAGCGTTTGCAGATTTGTAACCTTCGCATCGCAATCTGCGGGACGGGCAGCACTGGAACGCTGCCAGACTGAAGGTCGTGATGCGCAATTCGGAAGCAGTGTTCGAAGCAGCC
This sequence comes from Devosia sp. 1566, assembly GCF_004005995.1. Classification (NCBI taxonomy): domain Bacteria; kingdom Pseudomonadati; phylum Pseudomonadota; class Alphaproteobacteria; order Hyphomicrobiales; family Devosiaceae; genus Devosia; species Devosia sp. 1566. The sequence goes on along the minus strand of NZ_CP034767.1, from coordinate 2,080,688 downwards.
TGGACAAGACCTGCCAAGGCCCGGCGGCCGGTGGCAAGCGATGCGGTGTTTGCCGAGGATGTCGAGGCAGAAGCCGAGCGCCGCTTGCGCCTCTTGCGGATCGATGAATGGCGCCGGCGGGCATTTGTGACCGGACGGCAGATGCCACCCGAGATCCGGCAGATAGAAGACCAGATCAACCTGGCCACCGCAGCGATCTGCCGGCTGGCGCCGATCCCGGCCGACTATCGGGATGACGTGTATTGGCCCCAGCACTGGCGCTGAAGCCTTCGAGTCCCTTGTTAGGCTGGATCGAGTTCGAGCAGGCTTGACTGCTCGCTGTCGAGTTGTGCCTGGAGGGCTTGGACGAGACCGAAGCGCTCGGCCACATCGGGCGCGTAGCGGATCAAGTCCGGGCGGAGGCGGATCAGCGCGAGGTCCTTGACCTTGGCTTCCAGCATTACGTCAAAGTCGAGCCCGGCCGCCGTGCGCATAAAGGTGGCGAACTCAAAGGGGTTGACGAAATCGGCGTGACCCGTCCAGACCGGCGCGGCATTGACCATGGTGGTTTTCCCCGTTTTCTTGTCCTTGCGCGGCAATTGTCGCATCTCGGTGCGGGGGGAGGAGAAGTGCACCTTTGGGCGCACGCCATCTGGCCAGGTGCGCAGAATGGCAGTGAGCGTTTCGCGCAGGCCGGCATGTTCGGGATTGAGGCACCAGAAATGCTGGTGGTCAAAGATCAGCCGCACGCCGGTATGCTGGTGGATCCATAAGACGTCGGCCGCCGAGAAACGCAGGTCGTCGTGTTCGAGCACGAGGCGGCGCTGCACCGGCTCGGGCAGGCTCTTCCAGGTTTCCACCCAACGGGTGCGGGCGGCCTCCTTGTCGTCGTAAACGCCGCCGACATGGATCACCAGCACGGCCTCGGGACCAAGCTCCATGGCATCGAGCATTTCGGCCTGGGAGGTCAGGTCCCAGACGCTTTTGCGCACGAGCTCCGGATCGGGGCTGTTGAGGACCACGAACTGACTGGGATGGAAGGACAGGCGCAGCCCCAGCTGGCGGGCCTTGGCGCCGGTGGCGCCAAGCTCGGCGCGGCTGTCGGCCACCATGGAATGAAAGAGCGGCATGTCGGGGTGGGTGGCATAGGGGGCCAGGTCCGAACTCATGCGGTACATGTGAATGCCGTGACCCACCAGATAATCGAAGATGGCGTCGAGGTACCCCAGCGAGACTTTGAGATGCGGGGCGTTCTGGGCGCGCCGGGCATCGTTGCTCTTAAGATCGGGCTTGCCCATGATCTTGACGGGTACGCCCAAGCGCATCGGGAAATTGTCCATCCGGTACCTCCGGAGAAGGGAATGCCGCGCCCGGCGGCGCGTTCCCTTGACGGATGACAACCATTCACCGGCTGCCTCGTTAAGCTGGCAGGCGAGGGACCAGGCACGATGCCGCAGCAATGGGCGCAGTGGGGAAACGCAGTTGAGCGCTGGGTGCGCGATTTCCTTGGGCTCTACTGGAACGAGTGGACGCTGCTGCAGGCGGTGCTCATCGCCCTGGCTTGGGTGATCGCGAGGTTTGCCGGCAAGGCGCTGGAGCGGCGGCTGGAGCGCTGGGGCCGGAGCATAAAGGGCAACCCCGACTTGCTGCGACTGGTGATTGCCACGATCCGGCGCTCGCGCTGGGTGGTGTTTGTGGTCGCCCTGTTCGTGATGCGCCTCAGCATGATCGCCGCCGATGTTCCCGATGCACTGCTAGCGAGCGTGCTGCTGCTGTCGGCGGCCTGGCTGGTGCTTTCGGTGCTCACGCGGCTGATCCGCAATCGGAGTTTGGCCCAGGTGGTGGCGGCGATCGGCTGGATCTATGTGGCCGTGCTGGTGCTAGGGATCGGCACGCCCGTGGCTCAAGCGCTCGACCATCTGGCGTTCAGCATCGGCGAGGTGCGCATTTCGGCGCTGCTGGTGATCCGCGCGGCACTGGTGGTCACGGGGGTCGTGTGGCTGGCGCTGTTTATCAGCCATGTGATCGAGGGCCGGATTGCGCGCGCCGATGATATGTCGGCTTCGGGCAAGGTGCTGTTGTCCAAGCTGATCCGCATTGTGCTGGTGATCGGGGCGGGCGCCTTTGCGCTCACAGCGACCGGGGTGGACCTGACGGCCCTGACCGTGATTTCGGGCGCTGTCGGTGTTGGCATCGGCTTTGGCCTGCAGAAGGTCGTGTCCAACTTCATCTCTGGCATCCTGATCCTCCTTGATCGCTCGGTGAAGCCGGGCGACACGATCGAGGTGGGCGAGACCTTTGGCTGGATCACCGAATTGCGGGCACGCTTTGTGTCGGTGGTGACGCGGGATGGGCGCAAATACCTGATCCCGAACGAGGATTTCATTACCCAGCAGGTGATCAACTGGAGCTATTCGGACCAGAATGTGCGCATCGATGTGGAGTTCGGCGTCAGTTACGAATCCGATCCCCATCATGTCACGGCCGTGGCCATTGCCGCTGCCCGGGGGGTCGAGCGGGTGAGCGCCTTCAAGGAGCCGGTGTGCTGGATGACCGCATTCGGAGCATCGTCGCTGGACTTCAAATTGCGGTTCTGGATCAACGACCCACAAAACGGGCTGACCAATGTGCGCGGGCAAGTGCTGCTGGCGCTGTGGGACGCGTTCAAGGTGGAAGGGATCGAGATCCCGTTCCCGCAGCAGGATGTGCGGTTCAAAACCCCGTTGCGCCTCGAAAAGGAAGTGTAACTCGTGCTCGTATTTCTCGACTTCGAGGCATCATCGCTGGAAAAACAGAGCTATCCGATCGAAGTGGGCTGGGTGCGGGAAGACGGCAGCGGCGAAAGCCTCCTGATCAAACCGGCACCGGGATGGACCGATTGGGATCCGGGTGCCGAGGCTATCCATCATATCACGCGGGAAGAGCTGGTGGATAAGGGTGTTGAGGCGACGGAAGCCTGCGAGCGGGTGCTGCAGCTTTGGGATGGCAACCGCGTGTTTGCCAGCGCCCCATCCTGGGATGGGCATTGGCTAAGCATGTTGCTGCGAGCGGCAGGGCATCCACGGCATCTGGTGCGGCTGGAAGCAACGGACCTGGCCTTTGCTGAGGCCGCGGCAAGTCGAGGACTGGGGCCCGATGAGGCACAGGCGGTGATCGAAGCGGCGCGGGCGGAAGCGGCCAGTCAGCCAGTGGCCCACCGGGCGCAGGAGGATGCCCGGCGCGAATGGCAGATATGGCGCAAGGTGCTGGGCGAGGCCTGAGCGGTTGCGTGAGGGAGTTGGCTGGTCAACACTGGAAGCAGACGGCCCGGCAGGATCGGGCAGTGCCAAAGATCGGAGGGCCGCCATGCGCATCTATCTTGTTCTCGGACACCCCGATGCGGAGAGTTTCAATGGAGCGCTCGCCGATGCCTACCAAGCTGCCGCCGAGGCCAAGGGGCATGAGGTGCGCCGGCATAATTTGGGCGAGCTCAAGTTCGACCCCGTTCTCTGGCATGGCTATGAAGTGATCCAGGAGCTGGAGCCCGACCTCAAGGCCGCGCAAGAGAATATCGAATGGTGCGAACGGATCGTGCTGTTTTATCCGGTGTGGTGGGGATCGGTGCCGGCGCTGCTCAAGGGCTTTTTCGACCGAGCGATCCTGCCGGGGCAGGCCTTCAGCTACCACGAGAATGACCCTTTCTGGGACAAGCTGCTGAAGGGGCGCGACGCGCAGCTCTTCACCACTTCGGACGGGCCCTCGATCTATCTGCTGCTGGCTTATCGCAACAGCGATGTGGCGACGGTCAAGAACGCGGTGCTGCAGTTTTGCGGGATCAGGCCGGTCAAGGTCACCCGATTCGGCGGCATCAAGACGTCGAGCGCGGCGCAGCGGGAGAAATATCTCGAGCAGGTGCGCCGCGCCGTTTAGCTCCCTCAGGCCGGCATCGGCTCGAGGCGCCCGGAGGGTTGGCTCGGTCGCGGGAAGGCGAGGGCGACGGCTGCCGCTGCAAGCCCGATCAGGGCGGAGGCGATATAGAGCCAGTGGTAATCGCCGAAGGTATCGAAGATCCAGCCGCCGCCAATGGGCCCGAAGGCCATGCCGATGCTGGAGGTCATGGTGATGCCGCCCAGAACCGTGCCCATGACATGGGCGGGGAAGTAGTCGCGGGCCAGCACGGCATAGAGAGGCATGACGCCGCCATAGGCGAGGCCGAGCACGGCGGCGAGCATGTAGAAATCGGTGATCTGCGTCACATAGATATAGGTGTAGATGCCGGCTGCCTGAAGCAAGAGGCCGCCGATGATGATGCGCTTGACGCCGAGCCGGTCGGCGAGGAGACCGAAGATGAGGCGCCCAAAGAGGCCCGCCAGACCCTCTACGCTATAGATGCTGGCGGCAGCGAGGGAGGAGGCGCCGCAGAGCATGGCGTAGGAGACGGTGTGGAAGATGGGGCCGGAATGGGCGGCACAGCAGAGGAAGAAGGTGCCGGCGAGGACGACGAATTGCGGGGTGCGCAGGACGGTGCCGATCGAGCCCTTGGGCGCTGTGCTGGTAGCGTTTTGAGTTGGCTCGGAAGCGGGGGCTTCGGCCGGAGCGCGGCGGATCAGCAGGGCTGTGGGCAGGAGAATGGCCCAGGCAACAATGGCGGTGAGCAGCATGGCCGAGCGCCAGCCATAGGCGGTGATGAGCACGCTGGCGAGCGGGGTGACGACCATGGGCGCCACGCCGCCGCCGATCGACACCAGCGCGACGGCAAGGCCGCGGTTCTGATTGAACCAGCCGATCGTCGTGGCCATGATGGGCGCGAAGAAGGCGCCGATCGAGGCGCCCATGACCCCGCCATAGGCCAGCTGGAAGACCAGGAGATTGGGGGCGCGGCTGGCGACGAGGAGCCCGAAGCCCAGGATGCAGGAGGCGAGCAGCACAACCGGACGGGCCCCGATGCGGTCGGTGACCGTGCCCCAGGCAAAGCCGGCTACACCCATGACGAGAAAGCCCATGGTCATGGCCAGCGAGATGCCGGCGCGGCTCCAGCCGGTGTCATCGGCAATGGGCTGCAGATAAACGGGCAGGGCAAACATCGAGCCCGCCGCCACACAGGTGATCACGGCGCCGGCGCCGACGATCACCCAACCATAACCACGCTCCATCGCCTGCTCCTCCAAGCTTTTGCCTGATTATAGACGATTGGGGCCGCGGGGGCGCGACAATGGCGATCAATTTATTTGCGGGGCGGGAATGCGGACGTGCCAAATCTCCGCTCGGCCAAGGGCCAGCGGCTGCGACATGGGGCAAGGATCGCCTCGGTGCCGGTCGTCCGGCAAAAGGTATAGGTGAAGCAAGCCTTGCCCCATGCTATCCCGGAGACTCTATGGAAAGGACCGTCCTCGGCTTAAGCCCGTGCCGAAAGAAAAACCCGGGGGCTCAAATCGGGTCACAGATCATCCTTTAAACCACAGGACATGGAGCGACCCCCATGCCATCCGGCCTCCCCATGCCGACCGTTCGTCGCGACCGCGCAGTTGCGCATGAAGATGGGGCAACAATAACCGAGCTTTTGGCACCGGGGATAAGTTGAGCGGGCGGCCCCGCTTGCCGGGAGCCGACGGGCCAGCCCAGATCGAGCGAACGGGTCAGCTTGCTTGGAGCAGGCGCTGGGGTTGGGCGGGATCGCGGCGGGCCGGGCGCAGGCGCAGTTCACCCTGGAGGGCGTGGCCGAGCTGGCGGGCATGGTAACGCACCACGGCTGGATTGACCTCGAGCAGTTCGGCCAGATCGGCGGTGGTCATGCCCTGCTTGAGGCCCTCGGCGACAATGGCGCGGCCGGCATTGGTGAGGTGACCACCTTCCGTCTTGAACAGGCGCCGGACCTGCTTGAGCCTGGCTGACAAGGCCAAGGTTTCTTCGGCATGGCGCCGAAACGTGGTTTCGTTAAACATCCTTTTAGCTCCGGTTTTCAGCCACTTATATGGTGATGGAGGGCCCGGTTTTGAAGGGTTTCAGCCCTTGAGGGGCAGCACGGCCGCGCAGAAAAGTTGAACCCGTTAAGGCGGCGTGGTTTGCTCATGGCCATGTGCAACGACTATGAACAACATGTCAGCCAGGCGGACTATGCGCGGGCGATTGCGGCGCTGGAGGTGGGCGTAGCGGGGGAGCCCGAAGCGGCGCTGATCCGGGCCGATGATATCCGCATCGGCGATGAGGGGCCGGTGCTGCGCGCCGCAGGCAACGGGGTGGAACTGGTGCTGATGCGCTTCGGCTTTCCGCCGCCGCGGCCCAAGGCGGGGCCCGTGTTCAACTTCAAATCCGATGGCCGGCATTTTGCGGATTCGCGGCGCTGCGTGGTGGTACTGTCGGGGTTCTTTGAATTCACCGGCAGCAAATATCCCAAGACCAAGTACCGTTTTGCGCTGCGCGACTCGCCCGTGATGGGAATTGCCGGGTTGTGGAGCGAGGCGGAAGACGGGGCGCTGAGCTTTACCATGCTCACCACAGAGCCCGGCCCCGACATCGCACCGATCCATGACCGGCAAATTTGCGTGTTGCGGCCCAAGGACTGGGCAGCCTGGCTGTTCCTGACACGGCCGGAAGCGGAACTGCTGGCGCCGTTGCCCGCAGGCTCGCTCCAGGTAGAGGTGGTGCGAAAAGGGGCGGAGTAGCGCCCCGTTCAGACGGGATCGCGGACTATGGCGATATTGAAATAAACATGGCCAAGGGTCTCGTAGAGCCGGATCCACATGGGCGCGAGGCTTTCCATGGCCCGGCAGGCCGTCAAGTCGCCCAGAGCCAGGATGTCGCGCCAGCCGAAATCCTGCAGCAGTTCGGTGACTGCGGCGCGGGCTCCTGCGTCATTGGCCGCAATAAACATAGTGTGGGGCGCCGACAGGCGTTCGGGGGCCCCCATCAGTTGGGCGCTGACGAAGTTGAGCGTCTTGACCACACGGGTGTCGGGCAGCGCCTCCTGCAAGCTTTCGCCCAGCGTATGGGTGAGGGGGCCCGTGATGACGGATTGGAAGTTGCCGATATCGATTAGGAGCTTGCCGGCAAGGGGCAGGGGCGGCAGGATCGCCATGGCGTCTTCGCCGTGAAGGGCATTGACCACCCATTCGCCGTGTGCGGCCGCCTCCGAATGGCTGAGGACGGGGATGCCATGCTGAGCGGCGCGAGGATGGCGCGAACCGAACACGACGTCATGGCCGAGGGATTTGAGCTTGCCGGCAACGGCCGAACCGACCTCACCAGTTCCAAATACGGCGATACGCATGGGCAACCTCCAGGGGGCATGAGCCGGATAGCACCGACAATGGGATCGGCGTGAGCGGTCGGCAAGGGCGATAAACGCGGAGCCGGCGCGATGGGTTCATCGCGGCGCCGGCTCGGGATTAACCGGGCAATCACTATGATTGGCTTGGCGGGCAAGCGAGGATGAGCGTAGTGGTGAGCATCCCTCCTCGAGCGATCGCGCGCCAAAGCGGACCGAGCAGCATGCATTACGATTTCTGTGTGATCGGGGGCGGCATTGTCGGCCTGGCGACGGCCAAGGCGCTGTTGGCCAAGCGGCCAGGCGCTACGCTGGTGTTGCTGGAAAAGGAAGCCAGCCTCGGGCAGCACCAGACAGGTCGCAATTCGGGGGTGATCCATTCGGGCATTTATTATGCGCCGGGGAGCCTCAAGGCCCGGCTGTGCAAGGAGGGTATGGCGCGGACCAAGCAATATTGCCGCGAGCAGGGCATTGCCTTTGAGGAACGCGGAAAGCTGATCGTGGCGACCAATGCACTTGAGGTGGAGCGGCTGGCCAAGCTGCACCAGCGGGCGGAGGAAAACGGGATTGCGGTGGAGCTGCTCGACCGCGCTGGCATTGAGGCGATCGAGCCCAATATCACCGGCCTGAGCGCCCTGCTGGTCAGGAGTTCGGCCATTGTCGACTACAAGCAGATCCTTGCGGCGCTGGCGGTCGAGCTGGCGGAAGCGGGGGCCGAGATCCGGTTATCGACAACGGCGGACTATATTCAGGCGCGCGGCCGCTGGGTGGAGTTGTCAGCGGAAGGCGTGCCGTTCACGGCCGGGCAGTTGGTCGCCTGCGCCGGGCTGCAATCGGACCGGGTGGCGCGCATGGCGGGCCTTGAGGTAGACTTTGCCATCGTGCCGTTTCGCGGGGAATACTACCGGCTCGCCAGCCAGCGCGACCAGGTGGTGAGGGCCATGATCTATCCAGTGCCCGACCCCGATTTGCCGTTTCTGGGCATTCACCTGACGCCGATGATCGGCGGTGGGGTGAGCGTAGGGCCCAATGCGGTGCTGGGCCTGGCGCGCGAGGGCTACAACAAGGGCGCGGTCTCCCTGCCCGACATCGCGGCAGCGGTGGGGTTTCCGGGGTTCTGGCGCACGATGGGCCGCCATTTTCGGGCGGGCGCCGAGGAAATGGCCAATAGCCTGTTCCGGCGGCGCTATCTGGAGGCGTGCCGCAAGTACTGCCCGTCGCTCACCCTCCAAGACCTGACCCCGATGCCGGCGGGCATCAGGGCGCAGGCGGTGCGGCGCGACGGGACCATGGTGCAGGATTTCCTGCTGCTGCGGGGGGAGCGCATGCTGCATGTGTGCAATGCACCATCTCCCGCGGCAACATCGGCCCTGCCGATCGGCGATCACATCGCGCGCGAAGTGCTCGAAGCGGCGAACTAGGCGGTAGGGCTTCTGCTGATCAGTTCGCGGTAAAGCCGTACTGTTTCGTCATCGGGCCCTACACCCAGCTCCTCCCGCAGCCGCTTGCTGCAATCATTGAAGAGTTGCTTGACGAACGAGAACTGGCCCTTGGCAGCCGCGTCATACATCAAGGCGCGGTGGGCGCCCTCATGATATGGGTCGATCTGTAGCAAGCGGGTGGCACAGGCATGGCGCTCCTGAGCCGTTAGATCGGTGTCGAGCTCGATGGCCTGGGAGACCGCACTGATGAATTCGTAACGCAGGGCAGTTCGCTGAAAGGCCAGCCACTCCTCGAACCCTTCGCCCGCCGAGCGCAGGGATTCCAGCAGTTCCCCCCGATAGATCTCGCACATCCGCACGCAGCCCTTGGAGGTGGGATTGGCGGCGATATCCAAGAATTCGGCCAAGTCGATATAGATGTTCTGGTCCAGATTAAGCCAGGCCATCTGTTGATCGGCAGAAAACAACTCGAAGTTGTTGTCGTCCTGGAACTTGCGGATACGCGCCACCGTTTGGCGGATATCGGCATTGGCCTGTTCGGAGCCATTGTCCGACCAGATCAGATCGCCGATACGCCGTCGCACAACCGGTTTTCCGTGTCCTTCAAGCAGGATGTAGACCAAAATTCGCAGCAAGTTGAACGGTGGATTGATCAACCTGCCCGAAGATTGCACATGGCAATTCCCGAAGGTAAAAATCGACACCTGTGCCGTTCGGCCGTCTATCACATACATGATATCCCCCCCGGGTTCCGGCTTACGATCTGTAGTTTAGCAAGTATGACACGCCTAACTCGTCGGCCCTCCTTACGACGGTGATCGTAGCGGATGGGTCGCGGCAACAGTCAGTCTATTATTGTAGTGGTTTGCGCGGATTGACTGGTGTTGCTGTCCGTGGCCGCCTGGACTTCAATTTACTCACGCTAGGGGTTTTTAACGCCCCTTCATAGCGTCCGTACGATAGCGGGCATGGTGCCGGCTGGTGGGGTGTCATAGCCCGGTCGTCGATCAAACGAGCGAAACACAGCCGCTGCCTGGGTGCGGTTATGCACCTTTAGCTTACGGATGATGTTGTGCACGTGCACTTTCACCGTGTGCTCGGACAGCTCCATCTTGGCCGCGATGATCTTGTTCTGATAGCCGTCGGACATCAGCTCAAGCACTTCGGCTTCCCGGTTGGACAGTACCCCAACGGTGTCGCTGCCCGTGGCTCCTTCCGGGCCACTCGAGGGACTGCGGCGGGTCAGAAAGCCGCGCGCGGCTGAGCGAGGGGAGGCGACGCTCGGAAAATACTCGCCACCATTAAGCAGGAGCCAGATTGCAGCTAGCCAGACATTGATCTGGAGGTTGAAGGGCACGAGGCCCTGGATCGCGCGTTCGGCCACAACAGCACGCAGCGCCGGATCCTCGCTCCAGCCATTCTCGACCAAAAGCGCTATGGGCGAGTCCGGGTAGCGCTCGCGGCATTGCGAGATCATGCCCGGTATATTGCGAAAGGCGAGAGCGTCCAGCAGGATCAGCCGCGGCTTGTATGGAACCGTGGCGTCCTCAGGCAGCTGACTCGATAGGGTTACCCCGACGCGCAAGAAGCACTGCTGAGCGGCCTTGAGCAGACTCTGGAATGTCACGCCAGTGTTCGCCAGGATGAGAATTCCGTCCCGGCCCTCTGCATCGCGCGACGGGGTCGTGTGCCAGAAGGCATAGATGCCTTCTTCCTTGTGGTTGATGACTTCCAACATGATTGCCCCAACTGATGATTTTTTAGTCCTATTTAACTTAGGACGCTCCCAAGGAACATACCCGTCGTGACACAGCCGTGACAAAGCTCGGATCTTCAGCCAGACGAGCGCAAGTATCTCGGCAGTTGATTATTTTGGGTGCGGTAAGGCCAGTAGGCCCAAATAGTAGCCGAAAAACGCTCCGGGGAGTTGCATTGGGTTCCGGCGGGAGTTCTTCGAAGCGAGTCAAACTGGGTGAGATTTTCTTGTGCACGGGGCGGGGCCGAACTGGCGTTCTTGAACAATCCCTTGCATTTTCAGATAATTAGGCTGGTTCCGTGAAGCGGAGTAGTTTGCTCGGGCAGCCGAGTTCCGGCAACTCCCCAGTGGGCCGTTATCTTGGTAGGCGAGGAGCCATAGGGTTAAAGGCTTGTTACAACCTCCTACTGGGCGGGCGCTTTTCGGCCCGTCTCCCCGTCGCGGTCGGCGAGATTGCGCGCAAGATGCGGCTGAATTGCCACAGGAAAAATATTGGCGACAAGAATCATCATATCTCTGCTTTTCTTGTAAATTGCTTGCTTCCGCTGGATTTGGGCGATCAATGAGCAAGTAAATTATGGATTGAACTCTCTAGAAAGGTCAGGATGACTGACGGACCGCTGCTTCGCATGTGGCGGGGAGTGTCTCAGTTTGGGACGGCATGTGGCGGCCGGCTGCGCGGCTACTGACAGTTGATGCGACGCAGTGTTCGCTCGCGGGTGGTATGGAAGCAGGCCCACTAGTCCACATGTTTTAGCAGACCGGCGCACGGCCGATCCTCTGGGCTAGCGATTGCCGCGACACCACAAGTTCGGGCGATTGCCCATTGGCCTTGGCGGCGGCAATCCTGATGGGACAAGGCAGCATATTTCAGGAACCGTGGTGAGCGATACAAGTGAGGATGATCGGGCGCAAACCCGATATGGAGCGATTCTGAAATCAACCTCCCTCATTGGAGGGTCATCGGTCATCAATATCCTCATGTCCGTAGTGCGTCTCAAAGTGCTTGCTGTGCTTCTGGGCCCTGCAGGCGTGGGGCTGTTCGGGCTGTTCAACGTGATCATTGACCTCGGCTCGAGCATTGCCGGGTTGGGCATCCAGGCCAGCGGGGTGCGGCAGGTGGCACTCGCCAGCGGGACCGGGGACGCACTCAAGGTTGCACGCGTGGCCAAAGTGCTGGCCCGCGCTTCGTTGCTGCTGGGTGTACTCGGGATGGTTTTGCTGATCGGTTTTGCGGTTCCGATCGCCACCTTGTCCTTTGGAACGGCGGCGCATGCGGGCGCGGTGATGCTGGTGAGTGTAGCGGTGCTGCTGCGGATCCTCGCGGGCGCACCGATGGCGATCATCCAAGGCAGTCGCCGCATCGGGGATCTAGCGAGGATGACGGTGGTGGGTGCGGTGCTCAACACGGTCGTGGCGGTTCCGCTGGTATATTGGCTCGGGGAGGCCGGCATTGTGCCGTCGCTGATTGCGGTGGCGGCGACCACCTGGATTGCGGCGCTGTGGTATTGCCGCAAAATCACTCTGCCTAAGGTCAGCCTTTCGCTGCCTGAGTTTAGTGCCGAGGCCCGGGGGCTGTTGATGCTGGGCTTTGCCTTCATGGCTAGCGGGTTGCTGATGGCCGGATCGGCCTTTCTTATCCGGATCCTTGTGGTGCAGGAACTGGGCGTGGATGCCGCCGGCAACTACCAGGCGGCCTGGGCGCTGGGGGGCATTTATGTGGGCTTCATCCTTCAGGCGATGGGCACCGACTTTTACCCGCGCCTGTCGGCGGTTGCCGATGACCAGGTCGCCAGCACACGCATGGTCAACGAGCAGGCGCGGGTTAGTCTCCTCCTCGCGGGACCTGGACTGCTAGCAACGCTGGCGCTGGCTCCGCTGGTGATGGCGGTGTTTTACTCAGCAGAGTTTGCAGGCGCGGTGCCGTTGCTACGCTGGTTTTGTCTCGGGATGCTGTTGCGCGTGGTAGCCTGGCCGATGGGGTTCATTATCCTCGCCAAGGGCAAGCAGCAGATCTTCTTCTGGACGGAGCTCGCGGCGGCAACGGTGCAGGTCGGGTTGACCTGGCTGTTGCTGGATCTGGTTGGCTTGGCGGGTGCCGGCATCGCCTTTGTTGGGCTTTATCTCTGGCACGGCCTGCTGATCTATGGGTTGGTGCAGGGACTCTACGGCTTTCGCTGGTCGCGCGAGAACCTGGTGCTGGGGGCGGTTTTTGTCGGGCTCACAGGGCTGGTGCTGGCGGCCGTAGAGCTGCTGCCGTTCTGGGCCGGCTTTGCCGTGGCGGTGGTCGCAACGGCTGGGGCCAGTTGGTATGCGCTCAGCCAGTTAATCGCGCTGGTGCCGCAACGCTGGGTTCCCGACTGGCTGCCCCAAGTGGTGCGGCTGGCTCTGGGGATGAAGCCGACGCGGGTCGCGTCGGCTGTTGATGGAGTTTAGGACGCGAGTTCGGGAACCTGCTCGAGAACCTGGGCGAGTTCCGCAACAACGAAGCGAACATCGTCTTCACTCATCTGCGCAAAGAGCGGCAGCATGATCCCGGTGCGCTGGGCCTGCTCGGAGTGCTCGAGCGAGCCGGCCTGCCGATGGAGGTTCTTGCCGGCATAGGCGGGCTCGAGATGGGAGTTCATCACGGCGCGCCGGGCAGAGATGCCGCGATCGAGCAGGGCCTGCATAACAGCCAACTGATCGGCATGGGTGGGCAGGGTGACGCAATAGCTCTGCCAGTTACTGCGCGTCCAGGCTGGTTCAACCGGTGGTTGCAGACCGGGGATGGGCGAGAGCAAGCTTGTGTAGAGAGCCGCAAGACGCCGGCGATCAGCGATGATGCCTGGGAGACGCTCGAGCTGGACGCGGCCAATTGCGGCCTGCAGGTCCGTCATGCGGTAGTTGTATCCGACCTCGGTATAGCTCTCGAAGATCACCTGGCGGGCGCCGTGGCGGACGGTGTCGGGCACCGACATGGCATGTTGGCGCAAATGGCGGAAGGCCCGGTCATAGTCGGGGTTGGCTGATGTCAGCATGCCGCCGTCGCCGGTGGTCACCACCTTGCGGGGATGGAAGGAAAAGCAGGCGACGTCGCCATGCGGGCGGCCGATCCGCTCCCAAGATCCGTTCCAGAGGATTTCGCTACCGGTGGCGCAGGCGGCGTCTTCGACCACCTTGAGATTATGCTCACGGGCAATGGCGAGGATCGCAGCGAGATCGCAAGGCATGCCGAGCTGGTGCACGACGAGGATGGCGCGGGTGCGCGGCGTGATGGCGGCGGCGATGCGATCGGGATCGATGTTGAAGGTGCCGGGCGCGATGTCGACAAAGACCGGGGTCGCGCCGCAATAGCGGACGGCGTTGGCGGTGGCGATGAATGAATGGCTGACGGTGATCACCTCGTCGCCGGCGGCGACGCCAACGGCCATGAGCGCCAGGTGCAGCGCCGTGGTGCAGTTGGAGAGGGCACAGGCATGGGGGGCGCCAACATAGGCGGCGAACTCCTGTTCGAACTGGGCGACTTCGGGGCCCTGGGTCACCCAGCCGGACAGGATCACGCGGCGGGCGGCTTCGACCTCGCGTTCATCGAGCACGGGCTTGGCGACGGGAAGCTGGGGGCGAATGGCGGTCATGCTACATCGCTCCTGACAAGGCCGCGGCTCGCCTGCCACCAGGCGACGAGATCGCGCAGGCCTTCCTTCATCGAGATTTCGGCGGTGAAGCCCAGCTCGCGGGCCGCTTTCTCGGTTGAAGCGAGGCGGCGGGCCACGGGATTGACCTTGCGGGCGGGTTCATGGATTGGCGCCAAGGACGAGCCCATGACATCGAGGAGGGTGCGGGCCAGCTCGGCGAGGCTCGTTTCAGTGCCGCTCGCTACGTTGTAGACGGTATCGCTGGCGGGCGCTGCGGCGGCCAGAACATTGGCGCGGGCGATATCGCGCACATGTACGAAATCCATGGTCTGGGTGCCATCGCCCATGATGATGGGCGGCAGGCCATTGGCGATGCGCTCCATCCAGCGGATCAGCACCTCGGTATAGGCGCCATAGACATCCATGCGCGGGCCGTAGACGTTGAAATAGCGCAGCGCGACATAGGGCAGGCCATACATCTCGTTGAAGCTGCGCAGCAGCGCTTCGTTGTAGGTTTTGGCGGCGCCATAGATGGTGCGGTTGTTGTAGGGGTGGTGCAGCTCGGTGGTGGGGAACTGATCGGCTGCGCCGAGCACCGAGGCGGAGGAGGCGGCGACGACCTTGCTCACCTTGGCGGCGACGGCGGCTTCGAGGACGTTGAAGGTACCGGTCGCCAGCACATCATGGGCGAGCCGCGGGTCTTCGGCGCATTGGGTGATGCGGATGGCGGACTGGTGAAAGAGCGTGTCGATCCCCGCCATGCTGGCATGGACCAGGGCGATGTCGCGGATGTCGCCCTCGATGATCCGGATGGGCGCCTTGGCTTGCGCTGCAGCAAGGTTTTCCATACGGCCGCGCACGAAATTGTCGAGGATGACGATCTCGGCGGGAGATTGGTCGGCGACCAGATCGGCAATATGGGAGCCGATAAGGCCGGCTCCGCCCGTGATCAGAACCCGTTTGCCTTGCATCAGGACGCTCCTTGATTGGGGTTTTGGACGATGTCGTCGTCCTTGCGCCAGCGCAGCACGCGCGCGGGGACACCGGCGGCGACCGCATAGGCGGGAATATCGTGGGTGACCACGGCACCGGCGCCGATGATGGCGCCTTCGCCGATGGTGACACCGGGCAATATGGTGGCATTGGTGCCGATATCGGCGCCGGCGCCGACGCGCACGGGGCGGATGTCGAGATCGGTGGCGATGATGGGCTCGGAAACGGGCAGGCCGGTATGTTGGGAACCCAGCAGCTTGGCGCCGGGGCCCCAGCCGACATAATCGCCGATGACGAGATTGCGAGCGTCGAAATAGGCCTGGGGGCCGATCCAGACCTTGTCGCCAATGATGCAGGTGCCATCGAACCGGCCCTGGATGTAGGCGCCAGCGCCGATGAAGACATTGGCGCCAATCTCGAAGGTCTCGATATGCTTGAAGCCGGCCTGACTGCCGACCTGCAGCCCCGGCCCGCAGCGCCTGGCAGCGCTGCGCCAGACAAATTGGCGCATCAAGGCGTCGAGGTCGCCATCGCCAACGGCGAAGCGGCCATAAAGGTCGCGTACGGCTGAGGCCGGGTAGTGCTGGCGCAGCCAGCCGACCATGCCGTCTTCAAAGGTGGGACCGGGCTCAATCTCGCGGCGGCCATGCACCGAGCGGGCGATGCGCGGGGTATCCACCATTTCAATGGACATAGGCATCCTGACGCACCAGATCGGAGATGATCTCGACTTCCTGGGTGCTGAGTTCGGGGTAGATGGGCAAGGACAGGACGGTGGCGGCGGCCGCCTCGGCCTGGGGGAAGTCGCCGGGCGCGTGGCCCAGATCGACATAGCTGGGCTGCAGATGCACCGGGACGGGGTAATGCAGCCCGGTTTCCACGCCATCGCGGGCCAGCATCTCGCGCAGGCCATCGCGGTCGCGCGTGCGGATGGCGAAGATGTGCCAGACATGGCGGCGGCCCGGCGCTTCGTAGGGGAGCTCTACCGGCCCGCCGGCCAGCAGCTGCTTGTATTCGCCGGCGCAGGCCCGGCGCGCTTCGGTCCAGTTCTCGAGCTCGCGCAGTTTTACGCGCAGCACCGCGCCCTGAATGGAATCCATGCGGAAGTTGTAGCCTTCGAGCACGTGGTGATAGCGCCGGTCCTGGCCCCAGTCGCGCAGCATCCGGATGAGACGGGCCTGCTGGTCATTGCTGGTGACAACGATGCCGCCTTCGCCGCAGGCGCCAAGGTTCTTGCCAGGATAAAAGCTGAAGCAGCCGGAAAGGCCAAAGCTGCCGGCGCGTTGTCCCTCGGTGGTGGCGCCGTGGGCCTGACAAGCGTCCTCGATGACCGCGAGGCCATGCTTGGCGGCGACCATGCCGATGGCGTCCATATCGGCCATCTGGCCGTAGAGATGGACCGGCATGATCGCGCGGGTGCGGGGCGTAATCGCCCGCTCGATGAGATTGGGATCGATGCAGAAGGTGCGTGGATCGATATCCACAAAGACCGGGCGGGCGCCGATATAGCGGATGGCGGCGGCGGTGGCCACGAAGGTGAACGGGGTGGTGATCACTTCGTCGCCGGCCTTGATGCCGGCGGCGAGCAGCGCCAACTGCAGAGCGCTGGTGCCGGTATTGACCGCGATGGCGTGGCGGGTGCCGCAATAGGCGGCGAACTCTTCCTCGAACGCCTCCACCTCGGCGCCCAGCACATAATGGGTGGAGCGCAGGACGCCAAGAGCGGCGGCTTCGATCTGGGGCTGAATGGCGGCGTATTGCGCGCGCAGGTTGAGAAAAGGGATCATGCCAGCACTCGTTGGGGGGCAAGTTCGATCACAGTCCCGCCTTGCGCCATGGAGCGGGTTGCAGCTTCAAGAATGCGGACGACGCGCAGGCCCGCGACACCATCCGCAGTAGGGCTGGTGCCGCGCTGTACGCAGGCGATGAATTCGGCGAGTTCGGAGCCAAGCGCCTCGGTGATGTCGAGCTTGGGGGCGAACATGTCGCCCGCGCGGTAGCCAATGCGCATCTGCTGCTTTTGCTCGCCGGCGCGAGGGGCCATGGGGTCGAGCGTGATGCCGCTGTCATAGACCTTGATCTTCTCGCTGGGCTCGAGATCGTCGTAGACCACCATCTTGTTGCTGCCGCCCACCAGGGTTCGGCGCACCTTGACCGGGGCCAACCAGTTAACGTGGATATGGGCCATCAGCGTCGTGTCGAAATGCAGGTTGAGATAGGCCATGTTTTCGGGTGAGCCGGCGATATGGGCGATGCCAGTGGCTGAAACGGCACGGGGCTGTACGCCCAGCACGTAATCCATGATCGAGAGATCGTGGACCGCGAGGTCCCAGACCACGCTGACATCGTGCTGGAAGAGCCCAAGATTCACGCGGACGGAGTCGTAGTAGTAGACTTGGCCCAGGTCCTTCTGGATGACCTCGCGAAGCTTCTTGACGGCGCCGGTGTGGATGAAGGTGTGATCGACCGCGACGACGAGGCCGCGCCGGTCGGCTTCCTCGATGAGGCGCTCCGCCTGTTCGGCGGTGGCGGTGATCGGCTTTTCGACAAAGACGCTCTTGCCGGCGCGCAGGGCACGCATGGCCAGATCGAAATGGGTGGAAACGGGGGTGGCGATAGCTACGGCATCCACCTTGGGATCGGAGAGCACATCGTTGAGATCTTCCGTGATGCTGACCGCCGGATAGCGCAGGCGCAGGCGGGCCAGCCTCTCGGTCTGCAGGTCGCATACCCAGCGCAGATCGACACTGGGGATATCCGAGAAGTTGCGAACGAGGTTGGGACCCCAATAGCCATAGCCAATAACGCCGACGCCGATCATTGTTGCAGCCTTCCGTTATCCTGTTGGGCCGGTTGGGCGGAGGCGGCGAGGGGGCGCGCAGGCACGCCCGCCACCACCGCTCCGCCGGGAACATCGCGGGTCACCACGGCGCCGGCGCCGACCATGGCGCCTTCCCCAATGGTGATGCCGGCGAGAATGGTGGCATTGCTGCCGATGGAGGCGTTGCGCCGCACGAAGGTGGGTACGACCGTCCAGTCATCGCCTTCCTGCGGCTCGCCGGTGGCGGTGGTGGCCCGGGGGAAGAGATCATTGGTGAACATCACGCCGTGGCCGATGAACACGCCGTCATCGATGGTGACGCCTTCGCAGAGGAAGCTGTGGCTCGAGATCTTGCAGTTGCGGCCCACGACCGCGTTTTTCTGAATCTCGACAAAAGCGCCGATGCGGGTGCCGGCACCAATGGAGCAGTCGTAAAGATTGACCAGATCGGGTTGTCGGATGATTACCCCGTCTTCGAGCTGGACGCGCGTCAGCATGTGGTTACCCCTGAGATGGCGAGCGGGTGAAGGCAGTGTTTGCTGGCCGCAGTGCTCGACTTTCTGCCAAGCTAGCGATCCCCGAACGATGGGCAATTTGCTAATCGAGCTAGCGAGTTAGCTGCCTTTCCGGGCAGCGAGCTAAAATCGCCGCCGGGGCTATTCGTAGGCGCGTGCCCCGTAAGCTTAAGGATTTATTGCCGAGGTCCGCACCCGTCCTTTGAGCGGGGCACTCCCGTCGGGATAGTTATGGGTCGCCGTGGAACCCTGCCGTGGACGTAGCAAGCCGCACCTTGTTCGAGATGTGGATGGGAAACGATGGGGGGGGCGCGTCAAACGAGCCGCGGCGGGGCGCGGGGCCGCGGTCCGGCAGGGCCGGGACTGCGCTAAAGCTGGAAGTTGACGTTCTGGTCGAAGGCGTAGCGGCACTTGTTGAGCACGACGCCGAGCATGCGGGTTTGGGCGCGCAGCTCCCGCTCGCATACATCAATATCATCGACGGTACTGTGGTCGGCGCCAACCACCAGCAGTGCGGCTTCCACTTGGGGCAAGAGCCCCAGGCAGTCATCGCTTTCCAGCATCGAAGGCAGGTTGAAGATGAGCATGTCGGCGCCCAGTCCCAGGCGCAAGCGTTCGAGCATTTGGGCTGCACCGGGGCCGTGCAGCAGTTCGGCGGGGTAGCCCGTTTGGTCCGAGCTGGCGCCAATGGCCAGATTGTCGCCGACGCGGACCAGGAAGTCTTCGGGCAGGCATTCGCCGCGGAGGAACTCCTCAGTGCTGTAGCGGCTCTTATGGGCAAAGATCTGGGCGATGCCTGGCCGGCGCAGGTCGAGATCCACAAGTGCGACGCGGACCTGCTCGTGCTTAGTCAGGCTGATCGCCAAGTTGGCCGCAATGGTCGCCTTGCCGCAGCCAGCATCGGGCGAGGTGATGCCCAGGGTTTTCCAGCCCTGCTCGCGGGCGGCCTTGAGCAGTTTGGTGCGCAAGATGTCAAAGGCGAGAGCAGCCTTGTGCCGGCGCTGGAAGGAAACGATCTTCTGCTTGGTGAGCCAGCGCGGGTCCACTGGCAGATCGGTCAGTTGCGACCAGGCAAGGGAACTGGCGCCCGTGGGCTTTAGCGGGAAAGTCGTCGCGGCGGCGGCGTGGGGTTCGGCTTCGATGGTCATGGCTGAACTCCCGGCAAGGGTGAGGCAGTCGCGGCCTGGGTCTGGCCAATGATGTTCTTGTGCGGAGAAAGATAGATGCCGGCAACCAGGAGCACCACGGGAATGGTGAGAGTCGCCGCGACGCTGATTGCAAGGCGCCGATGATCAAAAATACGCCGTTCGATATACGGAACAGTGATATAGGGCACGATCTGCAAGCGGGATGTTAGCTCGGCTGGGCGGCGGATGCGACGGTTGAAGAACTCCGGCACGACCACGGCGACAAGACCGGCCAGCACGCCGACAATGAGGCTGGCGAACAGCAGCATGCGGGTGCCAAATCCTTGGAAGTTACGCGGCGGGACCGCGCTTTCGATCAAGGAAAGCCGTTCGCCCTTTAGCAGCAGTTCGATCTGCTTGCCCGTGGATGCTTCGGCGAGGCGCGCTACAGCCAGGTCGTATTGCGCCTGCAGGTTATGATGATCGCGCAGGAGCGAATTGAGCCGGGTTTCATTGCTCGGGGTGCGGGCGATGGAGGCGCTGAGATCGGCGATCTTGCGCTGGACCTGCTCGCGCTCCTGAGCGATGGCGGCGAGCCGGTCGGTAATGTCAGCGATCTGGAACTGGCGCGCGTTGGTGGGGCGGTCGGAGCCGGGTTGAGAGCTGGCTCCGGCAAGATCGCCCTCGATGGCGGCGATACGGCCACGCAGTCCCTTGATGGTCGGGCTGTCTTCGGCAAACAGCGCCTGCTGCTGCACCAGCGATTGGCGTAGCGCCTGGAGGTTCTGCTCTACCGGGGAAGTCGGCATCACGCCAAGTTCCAGCGGGCGGGATTCGAGGTCTGTTCGCTGCTTGCGCAGCATTGATTCCTCCTGCGCCAAAACCAAAAGGCGTCGCTGCTCAACGGTTTGCTGCTCGCGGCGGAAGTCGAGGCTGTCGGGCAGCGCGTCGATGTGCTCGTTCTTAAAGGCAAGTATCCTGCTGTCCGCTTCGCGCAGGGCCTGATCAAGCCGGGCCGCTTCGCCATCGAAAAAGGTGACGGTGTCGGTGGCGCGACCGGTGCGCAGCTGGATGTCCTTGTCGAGGATCTGGGTCACGAGTGTATTGACGAAGTTCGCGGCGCTATCAGGGTCACCCGCCTTGAAGGCTATCCGGAATACGGTGGCAACAGCTCCGGTACCGCTTTCAATATGGGTGGGCGCGATTTCGAGGCGCCGGATCAGATCGTCATAGGTTTCGGCGCGCGACATTGGTGGGCGGCCCTGATAGAGCGCCAGTCGGTCGGCGAGCGCGAGCAGATTGTCGCGCGAAAGCACGTGCTGCTGAATGATCTGGAACTGCTCGGCCGCGCCGGTAGGCACGGTGGACTTGGCGAGTTCTGCCGGGATCTGCGGGGATTCAACAAGAATGCGAGCGGTCGCCTGAAAGACGATGGGGCGCAACACGGTGGCGATCACGCCGGCGCTTGTCGCGATCACCAGGACGATCAGGAAAAGCGGCAAGCGCCGCATAAAGAGGGATAGATAAAATCTGAAGTCGATATTGCTCAGTGCATTCACGTCACTCACCCGACCGGTCTGCAGCGGCGCCTCAGCCAAAATTGTCTGGCGACGAACCTAGAGCGCGACTCATCAGCGGCTCCATCGCCAACACGGGTGAGACCGGGAATAAGATAGGCCGCTGGAGCTAAGCCGCTCTAGCTGGTTCTTTTGCCCCCGCCTCGCGATACGATCAGGCAATGCTGCTGGAGCGGGGCCCACCATGTTGAACTTGCACGATTTCTCGCTGGTGATACGGCGCAGGATGCGCCTGGCGGTGTTGCTGGCGGGCGTTTCGCTCGCCTCCGCCGCGATGGCGGCGCCGGCGCCACTTGCCCCGCTGACCAAGCTCAGGATCAGTGTGGTGCAGTTTGTTGCGGCAACGGGCGACTACAAGCGCTGGGACGCAGTGAGCGGAGAGTTCGTGATCGGGCCCGATGGCTCGCTAGCGGTCCCTACGCTGGGCTCCATGGATGTCTCGGGCCTGAGCGCGGAGGATCTTGGCACGCGCATCGGCGAGTTGCTGCAAACCGAGCTGGGGCTCCTCGATGCCCCCAATGCGTCGGTGCAGGTGCTGGAATATCCGCCGGTTTATGTGGTGGGCAATGTCGAAGCGCCGGGCGCATACAGCTATCGCCCCGGCATGACGGTGATCCAGGCCATGGCGCTGGCAGGGGGCGAGCAGCGGATCGAAGGGGCCTCGGGTTTGTCCGAAACCATCAAGCTGCAATGGGACCTTGAGGGTTACAACCGGGATATCCTGCGCACCACGACGCGGTTGGCGCGGCTCAAGGCCGAATTTGCCCGCGAGCCTGAGATCACGTTCGACCCCATGCTCAACTCTGCCGACCCGGTGGTGGCCGAGATCATGGAGCAGGAGCGGCGCATCTTTGATGCGCACACCAACGAGTTGTTGCGACAGCAGATCGGGCTGGAGCAGCTGGCCGTACTTTACAAAGCCGAAATCGATGCGCTGGAGCAAAAGTCGGGCGCAATCGATCAGCAGATCGAGCGGGCGCAACAGCAGGTGGATTCGCTCAAGACGCTGCTGGCCGCAGGTGCTTCCACGGTGGCGCGGCTGACCGATGCGGAGCGTATCCTTGATGATCTGCGCTCGGACAAGCTCGACAATGTCATTGCCACGATGTCGGCGCGGGAAAATCTCAACCGATCCGAGCGGGACTTGGCCAAGCTGCAGGACGAGCAGCAATCCTATGCTGCGGCGCAATTGCAAGAACAGCAGGCGACGCTGGAAAAGCTGATGCTCAACCAAACAGCAACGATGCGCATGCTGCGCCAATCGATGGATTTCGACGCCAACGCCACGCTGGCCCAGACGGCGAAAACGGGGATCAGCTATTCCATATTGCGCCAGGAAGGGGAGCAAACAGTGTCGCTGGACGCCAGTGAAGCCAGCGTGTTGGTGCCGGGAGACCTGGTGCGGGTAGCGCTGGAGGTGCAACTACCGGGACGATCACCAGCGCAGACGCCCGGCGGCACGGCGGCCCCGGTGGACCTCGCCATCATTCCCTAGGAAAGGCGGCAGCCTAGCAACCGGTGCCGCGGAACACGACTTCAACCGTGCGCCAAAGGATGCGGAAATCAGTGCCGATTGAGGCTATTTGCCCGTAGCGCGTGTCGTAATCGGCCCGGGCGGCAAAGGAGCAGTCATTGCGCTCGCTGATCTGCCAAAGGCCGGTCAGGCCCGGCAGCATGTCGAAATAAGCGGTGCCGTGATAAAGTGGGCGTTGGGAGGGCAGCATGGGACGCGGGCCGACAAGACTCATTTCCCCGATCAGCACATTCCAGAGCTGGGGCAGCTCATCGAGCGAATAGCGGCGGAGGAAGCCGCCAATGGGTGTCAGCCGCGGATCGCGGCGCAGTTTTTGCGTTGCCGCCCATTCGGCGCGTGCTGCTGGATCGCTCTCGAGATGCCGGGCCAGCGCGGCATCGGCATCCACCACCATGGTGCGAAGCTTGACGAGCCGAAACACGCGACCGTGGCGCCCCAGGCGCGGCTGGCGATAAATTGACGGCCCTCCATCAAGGCGCACCAGCAGGGCGAGCATCGCGATAAGCGGCAAGAACAGTGGTCCAAACACCAGCACCAACACCAGATCGCTTAGGCGCTTGGTCGGTTGATAGAAGCGGCGGGCGAGGGCGAGCCGGCGCTTGCTGGGGGCGACACCGGCACCGGGCTTGGCCGGCTTGCCGACGAAACTGTCAAACATCATAGGCCTCGCTTGTTGCATGGCAGGCGCCAGATGCCGATGTTGGCGAGTGGCGGCAGCCGGGGCAGTTGTTGCCGCCAAAGCTCATGCGGATGCAGTTCCTGCGTGTTGCGACGTTAGGACCTCCCACACGGGGGCAAAACTCGCCGAGGGGATTAAGCTGTCGCAGAGAGGAACCCCACCAAGCTCCGAGCGCCTTAGGTGAAGTCGGCCGCGTATCAATAATTGCGAGGGTTTCCGTAGGTTTAAGTACCCTCAAGGAGTTACGGGTGCGGCTCGGCCTAGGCCATTTCCGCCTGCCGCTGGCGGCCGACCTATCTAATTGATTGCCGCGACATACCGTGGAGGGAGCAAGCGTGCTTGCCGAGCCGCCCACTAGGTTGATGTGATTATGCCGATCGTGGCAGCCGCGCCCTAGCGTCTTTCCGCGCCCGACCGGGGCGTGGACGAGGACAAGATCATGCCCAAGATACTGGTGGCCTATGGAACCCGACCCGAGGCGATAAAGATGGCCCCGCTGGTGGCGGCGCTGGCGGAGTCGGGGCTGGTCGAGCCGGTGGTTGCGGTAACGGGGCAGCATCGGCAGATGCTCGACCAGGTCAATGCCTTGTTCGGCATCGTCCCCAAGCATGATCTCAACATCATCACGGAGCGCCAGTTGCTGACGGGAATCACCTGCCGAGCCCTGGAAGGGGTTTCTGCCATTATTGCCGAGGAGCAACCAGACGCAGTGCTGGTGCAGGGAGATACCACCACCTGCTTTGCCGCTGCGCTTGCGGCATTCTACCAGCGGGTGCCGGTGATCCATCTGGAGGCGGGCCTGCGGACGCACAACAACTACAATCCGTTCCCCGAGGAGGTGAACCGGACCATGGTGTCCCGGATCGCCGAGCTGCATCTGGCACCCACGGCGACATCGCGGCAGAACCTCGTAGCAGAGGCGATTTCGCCGAGCGCGGTTGCCGTGACGGGCAATACGGTGATTGATGCGCTGCTGGAAGTGGCGGCGCTCCAGCTGCCTCCGGCAAATCCGGACCTGCTCAAGCTACAAGGGCGCCGCACCGTGCTGATCACCGCCCATCGGCGCGAGTCCTGGGGGGAACCAATGGCGCAGGCAGCACGCGCCATGGCGCGCCTCGCGCAGGCGTTCCCCGACATCCAGCTGTTGCTGCCGGTGCATTTGAACCCGGCTGTGCGCGAGATCCTGCTGCCGCACCTGCAGCATCTGGAGAACGTGCTCATCACCGAGCCGCTAGGCTATAGCGACTTCGTGGGCGCGATGCAGGCCTCGGATATTGTGTTGACCGATAGCGGGGGCGTGCAGGAGGAGGCGCCCAGCCTTGGCAAGCCGGTGCTGGTGATGCGGGCAACCACCGAGCGACCTGAAGCTGTGCTGGCGGGAACGGTCAAGCTGGTTGGCACCAATGAGAACCGCATCTTTGACGAGGTGAGCCGGTTGCTCACCGACCGGGCCGCCTATGATGCGATGGCAAAGGCCGTCAACCCTTACGGCGACGGCCATGCCTCAGATCGTTGCGTGAAGGCCATTGCGCATTATTTCGGCCTCGTGGCTGAGCGGCCGGTCGATTTCGCTCCCAGCCTCGATGCCGCTCAGGCCCAGGCACCGCGGGTGTCGTAAACCACCTTGCCGTTGTGCCGGTTGTGACGTAGCGCCTTGAAGGCATCGTGCTCGACGAGAAGCACGATGATATCGGCCTCGTCCACCGCCTGCCCGGCGGGCACCAGCCGCAGATTGGCATTGCTGTGCAGTTTGGGTGGGAGATCGCTGACATAGGGATCGGCCACCATGATCTCGACCTCCGGCAGGGCGTTGGCGATCAAGCCCACCACATCGATGGCCGGGCTTTCCCTGACGTCATCCACGTTGGCTTTGAAGGTGAGCCCAAGGCAGGCAATGGAGGGCGTGCGGAAGCGCTGGGCCTTGGCGATGACCTGATTGGCGACATGGTGGGGCTTGTGGTCGTTCACTTCGCGCGCCGTGCGGATAAGTCTGGCGGTATCCGGTGCAGCCGCGACGATGAACCAGGGATCAACCGGGATGCAGTGGCCGCCAACACCGGGTCCGGGTGACAGGACGTTGACCCGGGGATGCTGGTTGGCAAGGCGAATGACCTCCCACACATCGAGCCGCAGGTGCTCGGTGATCAGGGAGAGCTCATTGGCAAAGGCGATGTTGACGTCGCGGTAGGCGTTTTCCACCAGCTTGGCCATTTCAGCACTGGCGGCGTCGGTGAGGAGGATCTCACCTTGGGAAAAGATCCGGTAGATGCTGGCCGCCTTGATGGCACAAGTGGTGGTTAGTCCGCCAACAACGCGATTATTGGTGATCATCTCGATCATGATGCGGCCCGGCAGCACCCGCTCGGGGCAGTGGGCGACGTAAACATCGGCGCTGCCCCCAACAATATGGGGCATCTTGAGATCGGGCCGGACCGCACCGATCCAACGGCTGACCTTTTCGGTGGTGCCGGGCGGGCTGGTGGATTCGAGCACCACAATATTGCCGGGGCGCAGCTTGAGCGCGACCTGCTCGGCCGCCGCCTGGACATAGGAAAGATCGGCGGTGTGATCGGGGTTGAAGGGGGTGGGCACGGCGATGATGAAGGCATCCGCCTCAGGGATCTCGCGCGACATGGACAGGCGACCCATCGCGACCGCGCCGCTTACCGCGACGGCCAGGTCGGGCTCGATAAAGGGGGTTTCACCGCGCGAAATCGCTTCCGCGATGCGCGGATTGACGTCCACGCCGATGACCTGGATGCCCCGGGTGGCGAGAACGGTAGCGGTGGGCAGGCCGATATAGCCCATCCCGATTACGGCCAGCGTGCCGCTGAAGACTTCGTTCAACATGAGTTCGATCCTGTGAGCCGCAGACATCAAGCCGGGGTGCGCGGCGGCGGCGCAGCTGGCGGTGTGGGGGAAAGGGCGCCGGCCGGGCGCAAAGCTTCGCGCAGGGTCAGGGCGACAAAGGCAGTGTTGGTGACGAGATAGCGCTTCCACATGCGGCCGGGCTCCTGGAGCAGGCGGTAGGCCCATTCGAGGCCGAGCCGCTGCCAGCTGCGCGGAGCGCGCTTGGTGAGGCCGGCCATTACGTCGAAAGAACCGCCGACCCCGTGCAGGATCGGCACGCCCAGCTCGTGCCGGAAGCGCTTGAGGAAGATTTCCTTGCGCGGCGAGGCCATGCCCAAAAACAGCATATCGGCTCCCGAGGCGCTGATCTGGGCTGCTACATCCTCGACCTGCGCCTCGGCGTAATAGCCATGCTGGCTTCCAGCGATCCGCAATCCTGGCCAACGCGTGACGATCTGGCGAACGAGGGCGGCGAGTACCTGCGGCTTGGCGCCTAGCAGGTAAACGCTGCGGCTTTCACGGTGGGCCATATCGAGCAATTGTTCGAAGAGATCGATGCCGGCGACGCGCTCGGGCAGGGGCCGGCGCAGCAGCTTGCTGGCCCAGACGACGGACTGGCCATCGGCCAGCACCATGTCGCAATCGAGCACGGCTTCCTGGAGCTGCGGGTCGCGCTGCATGTTGACGATCTTGGCGGCATTGACGACGCCGATCAGCAGGGGCTTGCCGGTGAGCATTGCTTCGCGGCAACGATCCACCGCCTGCTCCATGCACACGGCATCAAGCTGCACGCCAAACAGCAGGCGGCGATCCGGGACGGCTCGCCCCTGTGAGGGGCCATCTGGCCGCCCATGGGGTGAATGAACTCCCTGGTGCATGGAGGCTCCTCTGGCAGATTTCTTCTGCTGCAGGGAGCCTAGGTGCGTCGCTGACGGGGTCGCAATAAACCCATTTTGCGGGAGTTTAAGCTAGTGGGCCTAGGCGGGGAGCGGTCGGACGGAGGGCGGAGGTAGCCGGGGCTTGTCGATAGTTCGTTCTCGCTAGCTTTTGAGGGCTCGGGCAGACCGCGCAGTGCAGCGATAACCATAGTTGCTAAGCCTGAGGGCCGACGAGGTTGACGCCGGCCCTCACGGGGTGATGCAGGGACTAGAACAGGAAGTCGTTTGCGGTCAGCTGGACGGTGCCGCTGAGTTCGATTTCGAAATCATGCCGTCCATCTCCGTTTACATCGCCCTGGACAACGGTGCGGTTCTGCCCCGGCTCGGTGTGCCAGGCGATTTCCCCGCGTGTGCCGGTGAAGCTGGCGCCATTCCGGGCCAGAAAGGAGAAGCTCTGGATGCCATCGACATTGGGGTCAGCGTCCAGGCTGGACAGGTCGATCGTGTCCCGACCGGCCTCGAAGTCGGTGATGACGTCACGCGAGCCGACATAGGAGCCCGTCTCCGCCGCGGTGCGGAAGACGAAGGTGTCATCTCCTCCGCGCCCAGTCATGGTATCCCAGCCCCAGCCACCGATGATGGTGTCGGCACCACCCCGAGCATCTATCGTGTCATTGCCGCCGCGCCCGTCGATAGAATTGGCGCCGTCGTCGCCAACCAGATTGTCGCTGCGGGAGGTGCCGGAAATAACAGTGGCGGGTGGCACTTCAGGAGCGGGGGAAGGGGTGGTCCCGCTGGCCAGCCCGGCAATATCGCTGGCGCTAAGCTTGACGATGCCGCTGAGCTGGATTTCGAAGTCATGAATACGGTCGCCATTGGTGTCGCCCTGGATCACCGTTCGGTTCGCGCCCGCCTCTGTGTGCCAGGCCAATTCACCGGCACGACCGGTGAAGCTGGCATTGTCCTGGGCAAGCCAGGTGAAGCCCTGCTTGCCTGCCAACTGATTATTGCCGTCTAGGGCTGACAGATCGATCTTGTCCTGCCCCAGAGTGAAGTCGGTAATGACGTCCCGGCTAAAGGCACTACGGCCCATTTCGGCGACGTTCTTGAAGACGAAGAGATCATTGCCAGCGCCGCCGGTCAGAGTGTCACGGCCCAGACCACCGATGATGGTGTCGTTGCCACCGGCGCCATTGATGACGTCATTGCCGGCCCTGCCATCCAGCACATTGGCAGCGCCATCCCCCGTGATGGTGTCGGCGGCATCAGTGCCGGTTCCACCGGGCTGCTGGGGCTGAGGATCAGGATCGGGCTGTGGATCAGGCTGCGGCTGTGGCTGTGGCTGAGGAGCCGGCTCGTTGGGAGCTCCGCCAGAGTCGGGCAGTGGCCAAAGGTCGCCGATCTCGGTATTGCCGGACACTTGGGGGCGGTTCTCGAAGAAGGCGTAGTAGCCCCATTGACCTTCGCCGAGAACGTTGTTGGTGATCTGCACGCCGCTGATCTGCTCGTCGGTGAACCGGCCATCGGAGTAGATGGTGTAGCCACCACCAGTCAGGTAGTTGTTGTCGATAAGGATATTGCCGACACCGCCAAAGTAGTTGTCGATCATGATCGCGGAGGTTTGGCCGTGATCATTGATGATCGTGTTGTGGCGGATGATGGTCTGCTCGGCTGAACCGCCGCCACCATTGATCTCGATCCCATCGTAGTGAGCGTCGGGACCGCCCTCCAGATCGTGGATGTAGTTGTGCTCGATCACGCTGGGCGAATAAACGTTGATGCCGTTGTCAACTTGGGAAATGTCGTTGTAGCGGAAGGTCCCCGACCCGGAGATCCCGTTGGTGCCGCCCACAATGTCACAGTGCTCGACGGTTACGTCGTTTCGCTGCGAGATGATGCCGTTGTAGCTGTTGCCGACAATGCGGCAGTCTACGATGGTGACGTTCTTTGCTTCGATGGTCAGAGTGCCGCGAATATCGAGCCCACTGATCACCGCGTTGTCCTCGGTGACGGTGAACCCGCCGACCTGTTTAAGATTCACGCCTGACCGAACGCCGGTGCTGTCCGCGTCAGGGAAGCCTTGCAGCGTCCTTGTGAGATCCAAGGGCATGTACGTCTCCTGAATTACCGCACCCCCGTTTGGATGCGCGGTATTAGGTGACGGCGGAATGGGACCAGTTGGTGTTCCCATCGGGATGATCCGCCATAGTGCTGCCACATGCCAAACGCGCCGGCGTCACGTTTTTCCAGGCAATCCGTTGATCGACATTCCGTTTTCTCGAACTGGCGGTGGTCGAAGAGCTGCCCCATTTGGAGGAATACTCGGCCAGGTTGTTGGCGGGAAAGTATATGGATTCAACTGAGATGATGCAGGTATGCAACATCTTCCGTGAGATTTGATGGTGGAAGGGGCTTGTTGATCCTGATTCGTTCTGTTTCTTGCCGAGTACTATCTAAGTACAGGCAAGGATTATGAAAGCTCCAACTCACGTGGTTCGGGAGCTGCCGGGGCAGCATGGGGCTTTCTGACGGCCAAGTCGCCGATCAGGCCACGTGCCAGAGCCGCATTATGGATGGCGATGATGTGGCGAGCTGGCCAGGGACGATGATCGAGAACGGCAGCAGCATCGAACTGGGTGACCTCATAGAGGGCCGCTTCGCGCGGATGGAAGTAGAAAAAGCGGTAACCCCAGCCCGCAAGTTTGGCATATTCTGGCAGCGATGCGAGACCGAGGAGCAGCACCAGAATGTCGGCGCCGCCGCGCCTGAGCAGCGGTTCGGCGCCGGCTAGAACAGCGGTTTCAAAGCCAGCCACGTTGATCTTAAGTAGGGAGAGATGGTCAACGCCGAGGTGCTCGAGCTCTCCCGCGAGGGTGCGCACCTGCACCGTCTCGGTTTGCTCTACGGCCCCCGAATGGCCGGAGCTTTGGGCCAGACGGCTGACCCAGGTGTGGTCAGTGGTTTCGAATACCGCCTCATATTCGGCTTCACCGAGCGCCAGCTGATGGATATGGACGCGGTCAGCGAGCCGATTGCGCTCGATGTTGCGCTGCAGGGTGCGGATATTGGCCCCGCTCGGCTCAAAGGCATGGACGCAAGCAACTGGCAGACAGCCGGCAAACAACGCGAACTGCCCGATAGCGGCGCCGATATCGGCGACGATCCAGTCTGTCCGGGCAATGCGGCGCAGGAATGCGAATTCGGGATCGATCAGGTCACCGAACATGACGAGCGCCGTGGGAACCTGGCTGGGATAATCGAACTCAATGACGGGGCCGGAGGCGAGCTTGATCTGGGCGTGTTGCGGGCGCTGCAGATGGAGAAGGGTGGAGCGCACAGCCCCCCGGAGCGTGGCCGTGATCCCTACCGAACGCATGCCCCAGCCAAGCTTGTGGGCGTGCGACCGGGAGCTAGCCAGCATCGATGCAAGACGGTTGTTTACGTTCACTTTGTTCCTCCGCTTGCTCGAGTTTGTTCGGCGCCGGCAGATGCTAGGCGTCCCAGGTGCGAGCATTCAGGAGGACAAGGCGGCCCGCATTAGCCAATCAAGGCTGTCACGGGAGGAGGGCCTGATCCGAAGGATGTAGTTGAGAGCGTCACGCGGTTCTCTAGTCTGCAGCAAGACGGGGGCTGACCGGGACTTGCTGGTAGGGTTGATGGAACAAGTCGCAATTGCCGGGGCCGGGCGAACCGCAAGTGGGCTTCGGTCCACTGCAACCCGAAATCAGGGCGCGCGCATGAGCGCGAGGGAAGCACCCCCGTTGGCAGATCGCGTCAAGGGTCTGAACCCACTGGTTCCGGTGCTGCTATTCTCCTTGTTCGTGCCCTGGCTGTTCCATGTGGGGGCGCTGGTTATCAGCCCTTACCGGCTCCTGCTGCTGCTGACGGCCATTCCTTGTTTGTGGCTGTGGGCGAGCGGCAGGGCGGGGCCGGTACGTCTCCCCGATTTTGCCGTGCTTGGATATGCGCTTTGGGGCGCGATCAGCCTTGGGGTCAATCATGGTGGCGATGTGGGATTCCAGTCCGGCGGCGTGCAGGGCATGGAAACGGTGGGCAGCTATTTCCTTGCCCGAACCCTGATCCGGACTGCCGAGGAATTTCGCCGCATGTGCGCGGTACTGGTTACCGCCATTCTCCTCCTGCTGCCCTTTGCTTTGATTGAAACGGTGACAGGCCAGAACATCCTGTTGCGGACCTTTTCTTCCGTGATGTCGTCGATCAACGAGTTCAGGATGCCGGGGCGGCTGGGGCTGGAGCGGGTGCAGTCGGTTCTTGATCACCCGATCCTTTTTGGTGTCTGCACCGGAAGCGCGCTGGCCCTCAGCTTTACAGTCTTGGGTTACGAGCGGCCGGTTTGGCGCCGCTGGGGCACCGCCTTCCTTGTGGCGCTCACCTCCTTCACCTCGCTGTCAGCCGGGCCGATGAGTGGGCTCGTTGCGCAAATCTTGTTGCTGTTGTGGGGGTGGGTGTTGCGGCCCTTCAAGGCACGCTGGACGATTTTGCTTGTAATGATCGGCCTTGCGCTCCTCGCCATCGAGCTTTTCGCCAAGCGGCCGCTGCCCAATGTGCTGCTGTCCACCATCGCGCTCGATGGGGAGTCCGCCTATTACCGCGTCCTGATCTGGAATTTCGGCTCGGAATCGGCCCTGAACCATCCCTGGTTCGGCGTCGGCTATGGGATGTGGGACCACCCGTCCTGGATGACGCAGAGCATCGACATGTTCTGGCTCTATCCCGCCATCGTGTTCGGAATCCCCGCCAGCTTGATGATGTTCATGGCTTTCCTGGGCAGCACGATCGGTGTTGGCCGCAAGCGCAATTTGCCGCCCAGGGAGTATTCCTATCGGATGGGATACCTCATCTGCATGGCCGGGTTCTTTGTGGTCGGGTGGACCGTTCACTACTGGAACGCGACCTATGTCTTGTTCATGTTTTTGATGGGCAGCGGGCTGTGGCTGATGGATGTGCCTGAGGGAAGCCGCGTCGAGGCGGTGGCGCCGGCTCGCGAGGGCCGGGCACCGCGTGATCCCCGGCCGGCTCGCCCGTCGATAACAAGAGACGGCCGTCCGGAGCCGCCTCCCCAGCGAGGGGTCGGGAGAGCGTGATGGGTCGTCGCAAATTGTTGCTGGTTGCGCCAACTTGCGATGGCGCGGATGTCGGTGAAGCCTGGGTTGCGTTCCAGTGGGCGTCACGGCTAGCGGAGCGGGCAGAGGTGACGCTGCTGACCTATCACAAGCGCAATGCTCGCCCTGCGGCCGAGCAGTTGCCGGGGCTGCGGGTGATCGAGTGGCCGGAAATGGCGCTGTTCACCCGTGCCGAGCGGCTCAACAGCATGCTCAAGCCGAGTTATGTACCGTTCTATTTTCGCGCGCGCCGCTGGATCAAAACGGCACTGGCACGGGGGGAGCAGTTCGATGTCGCCCATCAGCCAACGCCGGTGGCCATGCGCTATCCGTCGCCAGCGGCGGGGCTGGGCATTCCGCTGGTGATCGGCCCCGTTGGGGGTGCGCTGGCGTCGCCGCCTGGCTTTGCGGAGGAAGAAGGCAGCAATCCCTGGTTCATGCGACTGCGGGGGATGGACCGGTATCGCCTGCAGTTCGATCCGTTGCTGCGCGCCTCTTATGAAAGTGCCGATTGCGTGCTGGGCATTGCACCCTATGTGGGCGAGACGCTGGCGGAGTTGTCGTTGAAGCGGCTCGAGTTCATGAGCGAAACGGCCCTTGAGCAGGTGCCCGAACCAATTGTCCGGACGGACCGGGGGTCCACCGTCAAGCTGCTGTTTGTGGGGCGGCTGGTGCGCACCAAAGGCGTGCGCGACATTGTCCGGGCCATGCAGTTGCTGAGTGACGTTGCGGTGACGCTAGACGTGGTGGGCACGGGCCCCGAGCAGCCGATTTGCGAGGCACTGGCGGGGGAGATGGGTGTGTCCAGCCGCATTACCTTTCATGGCTGGCAGGCCAGGGCCGAGCTCGACGCCTTCTATCGCAATGCTGATCTGTTCGTATTTCCAAGCTATCGCGAACCTGGTGGCAATGTGGCGTTGGAAGCCATGTCCTATTCGCTGCCCTTGATCGTGGTGGACCGAGGAGGGCCGGGGAACGCGGTCTCGCCCCAATGTGCGATCCGGCTGCAGGCGAGCACGCCCGAGAACCTGGCCCGGGAAGTTGCCGCTGCGATTCGGCAGCTGGCCGGCGATCCCGAGCAGCGCGCGCGGATGGGGCAGGCGGCCTACCACCACGTCAAGGCAACTGGCCTGTGGTCCGCCCGTATCGCGCGGATCGAGGCGATCTATGACGAGCTCGAGGCCGGGCAGTTAAGCGTGCGGCTGGCCGGTTCCAGCTAGCCGGCTAGGGCGGCACGCAGGGCGGCACGGTGGCCGCGGCCAAGGGGCGTGCGCATGGTGGAGCCCACAATCAGCGCCATCCGGAAGGCCCAAGTGGCCAGCGGACCATGATGGCGGCGGAAGTAGCGGATGCGGTTCGTGGTCATCAGCGCCGAGAGATAGGTGCTCTCATGATAGGCGCCGCCCTTATGGGTGACATGGGCTTGCGCGACATAGGCCGGGGTAAAGCCTGCGACCCGGACGCGGCGGAGATAATCGACCTCTTCGCTGTAAAGAAAGAAGGACTCGTCCCATTCACCGACGGCGCGGCGCGCCTCGGCCGAGACCAGCAAGGCGGCGCCGCTGGCCCATTCGATTTCCCCGCCCTTTTCATAAAGGTCCTTGCTGGCGACGATTTCACCCAAGCCCATGCGGGCAGCAACGGCGGTGCCGACCAAAGCGTCGGACCAGGCGGTGATCACCGAGGGCTCGCGCCGCAGCGAAGCGGCGAGGGTGCCGTCGTCGTGGAGCAGCTTGGGCACGGCAACCCCAATCCGCGGATCGGCGATACGCTCGAGCAAGAGGCGCATGGTGCCAGGCTGGAGCCTGGTGTCCGGGTTGAGGATCAGCAGGTGCGCCTCAGGTCCGGCCAGGGCCGCACCGATATTGATGCCGGCCGCATAGCCGCCATTGCGGCGGGTTGGCACGACAATAGCACCCACAGGATGGGCCTGGGAAATGGCGACGGAGTCATCGTGGGAATCGTTGTCGATCACAACAACGTCCAGTCGTGCGACTTCGGTGCGGTGCTGCTGGATCGAGTCGAGCAAGCCGGGCAGGGCATCGGCACTGTTGTAGGCCACTATGATGATGGCCAGCCGCTCGGCCGGTTCAGCGATCGCGTTCAATTCAGTGTCTCCGTTAAACGCAAGTCCAGTGTCCGCGCCATGACAGCAAGGGTCGGAACTGGTTGTTATCCTTGTTGGTCTCCAACGGTTTTTCACCTCAGCAATCAGGGTGAAGCGTCAACATCGATCCGTGGTTCGATGTAGGCGGCACCGTGGGTTACGCCCAATGGTTTGGGTCAGCTGTCCTTTGGGTAGCCTCCCTAGCGGGGGTGAACTCCTTACTGTCGCCAGCACGGAGACG
Organism: Devosia sp. 1566; assembly: GCF_004005995.1. NCBI lineage: Bacteria > Pseudomonadati > Pseudomonadota > Alphaproteobacteria > Hyphomicrobiales > Devosiaceae > Devosia > Devosia sp. 1566. Next base: position 2,046,206 of record NZ_CP034767.1, on the reverse strand, counting down.
CGCGGCCGAGTTGGGTCGCGCCGAAGATCAAGCAGAGCGCATTCATGCCACTCATCTCGGTTATCCTGCCGACCTTCAATCGAGCCCATAGTTTGCCCAGCGCGATGGGTTCGGTGTTGACCCAGTCGTTCCAGGATCTCGAAGTCATCGTCGTAGACGACGCCTCTACCCAGGATATCGCGGCGCTGGTGCAGCAGATCGATGACCCACGGGTGCGGCTGGTTCGCCGGCCGGTCAATGGCGGCGCCGGAGCGGCGCGCAATAGCGGGATTGCCGAAGCGCGCGGCGCGTTCATCGCCTTTCAGGATAGCGATGATCTGTGGCTGCCGGGCAAACTCGAGGGGCAGCTTGTGCTGTTGGCAGGGCTTGAAGCCGAGTTCGGTGCGGTTACGGGCCCCAAGATCTATTATGGACGGGATGACCGGCTCCGTTACGGGCCGGGCTATGTTTCGGTGACGCCCTCGCCCAAGGGGCGATTGCCCGCAGTTGGTGACCAGGTGGGCCGCCTGCTCGATGAGAACCGGCTAAGCGTTCAGTGCGCGCTGTTCCGGGCCGACTGCATGCCGCCAGGCCCTTGGTTCGATGAGCGGGCCCGGGCCAATGAGGATTGGGAATTTGCGGTTCGGCTGGCGCAGCACACCAAGATTTTCGAGCATACAGACGCCGCAGTGCTAGGGTTTGTGTCGGGTGACAGCATCTCGATGAACTCGCGCCGCCAGATGCTGGGCGAGTTGCTGATCGCCAAGAACAACAAGCAACTGCTGCAGCGTTATCCGCGGCAAAAGGCTGCCATCATGCGTAACGCGGCCCGCGTCCTGTTCAAGACCGGCAAACCCAGAATGGCGCGGCGCCTGTTGCTGGCCAGCATTGCTCATTATCCGCCCAGCACGATGACGGTTCTTGAAAGCTTGAGCCGGAAACTCCGCGGCGGGGTTACGCTGGCGGGCCAGCGCCTTGGCTTGGTGCAGTCGGGTTAGTCGGCAAGTCGAGGGTCGCCGAAGCCTGCCCCCGGAACTGGACGGAGGTTAGCAGTTGCTGGCGGTGCCTGGACTTGGCCCAGCTGAGCCGGGCGCGCCATTGATAGGGAAGAAGCCGATGCGCGACGAACAGCGCGGTTGTGCGCGTCATGTCGGCCGCAAATTGCCCAAAGCTCGGCTGTGCGACGACGCAATCGGCCATGAGTTGGTGCAGATCGCTCGCGACCTGGGCCAGGCTGAAATTGCGGGTGACAAAGGCTCGGCCGAACGCGCCCAGTTCGGCAAGACGTTCGGGGGCGGCCGCAAGCTCGGCGATATGCCGGGTTAGTTGCGCGCGGCCGGACTGGCCGTCGCCAAGGCCATAGATGCCCATCTGGAGGAAACTCGGTGCCGTTTCGGGCGTGAAAGCGCCGGAGAACCCCTGTTCGCCCACTACGATAACCGGCTTGGCGAAAGCCATGCCACGCAAAGCGGATCCGCCCATGCCGATGACGATGTCAGCCGCAGCATAGGCGGGACGGGGATCGAGCATCGGGCCGATCACATGCACGGCGGTGCGGCCGAGTTCGCGGTTGACCTCTTCGGATAGCGCTTCGATCTCGGGGCGGGCGGTGCCGTCACCAACGATCACGAAGTGCAGGGGCAGATCGTGACCTAGGCTGCGGACGGCCTCGATCGTATCCCGCAGACTTTCGGCTTTCATCCAGTGCACAAGACGGCTGACGGTGACGAGAACAATGTCGCTCTCCGAGAAGGAGTGGCGTTCGCGAAAGTCCTGGCCTTGCGCGGGGTCGGGCTGGTTGAAGTCGGTATCCACCGGCGGCAAGAGCGGGCTTGCCCGGCGGCCGGAGCGCACAGCCTGGGCCACGAGGTCGGGCGTCCCGAAAGTAGTCCGGATGTGCCGGGGGAACTCGTTGTTCACCACCATGGCCATGGAGGTGACCACCATGGGCACCCGCGTCCAAAGGTGGACGGCAAACATCGCTTCCAGGTATTGCGGTGCATCCCAGACATGGATGAGGTCGAGGTGCTCGGCTTGGGCTAGCCGATATAACGCTCGCATCCGCCTAGGGGAATAACCGGCGCCGGTCGGGGCGGGGATATAGCGAAGCCCCTTGTCCTCGACGAGCGCGACCATGGGACCGGGCACGGCGAAAAGCACGACATCGTGGCCATGCGCATCGCGCATCTGGGCGGCTAACTCGATGGCGTTAACCTGGGTGCCGCCGACCTCGAGCTTGTGCGCAAAGACCAGAATCTTCAAGGCGGTGCTCCTGCTAACGGCCCCTCAAGCGGAGCTCGGTCGAACAGCCGATGCTAGGAATAGTGCGGGCGGCGATGCAATCACCGGAACGGGCTAGGAGTAGTGGCGCCGCTCCGAGCGGACCTGCGTGGTGCAACCTGCGTATCTTTCCGGATCAGGCTGCAATGTGAGCTAGGCGCGAGCAATCCTTCGGTTGATTTCGGCTTACGGCCACGCATGCAATTTTCATGGTCTTCAAGCATTTGGCGGGCTGACATGAAATCCTATCGCAGCAACGGCGGCAGCCAGTCGACGGCCCGTTACCAGGGTGCGTCGGGCGGCAGCGCAATGTTCGGCAGCCCGGTTTCCCGATTCAAGGCAGGCGAACGCGCAAGCACCAGCTACCGGGCGGGCAATGCCGCGAGCTCCGTCGGAACTGCCGCGTCCGGCGCGATGCAGCATCGACCGAACAGACTTCAAAACCTCGGTGCAAATACCGATAAGGAAACGTATTTTTCCCAAGCGGGAAAGCCCATTCTGCTGCCAAGTGCCGAGGTGTCCCCGTCCAACTTAGCTCCGTCCGCCCGGGACAGTTCCGCGAGTAAGCCAACACCTATGTTGCCGCCGGCAGCAGTGGCCATGGCTGCAGCCGGCTCGGTGGAACTGCCGACGGGCAGCGCGCCCGATCTTGCCCAGGCAACTGCAGCCAGTGCCAACTTGGGCCGGGAAGACAAGTCGAGCGCAGCGACACCTGCAGCCCTCAAGGTCAGCGCCGAAACGGCGACTGTTGCAGCGACCCCCACATTGACGCCGGCGGGAGCGGCCAGCCCCGACTGGCGCGGCAGCTGGCTGAACGCTGCTGCGACGACCCCCTGCGGATCCTGTACCGGACGGGCCTGCACCATGTGTTCGGTGCGCACCGGTGGGCCGACGGCCAGCAGTGGGCTGCCGACCGGTTATTCGCCCAATACGCTGATCCTGCTTGAGCCATCCGATGAGATTGCCGCCCCTACGCCGCCGCGGGGATCGCCCGGAATTGGGCTGGATCCGTCGGCGGCTCCTTCCGATCTCCCTGGCGCGCCCCCGCCCAACGCCATTGTGCTGGAAAACCTGGAAGAGGGTACGCCCGAGAGCGAGTGGATGATTGGCAAGGCCGATGCCTCGATCGAGGGTTTTGCGGCGCAGTTCACCAGCAATCATGGCGAAACCGTCGACTTCAAGATCAACACCGATTCGACTGACTACCGGATCGATATCTACCGGCTTGGCTATTATGGCGGGGCGGGTGCCCGGCTGATGGACAGCATCGACCGGGACTTGGCCGCCCCGGTGATGCAGCCGATCCCCTACAAGGATGAGGAAACCAAGCTGGTTGATGCGGGCAACTGGTCAGTATCAGCCTCGTGGGAAATCCCGGACGACGCCGTTTCAGGCGTGTATTTCGCCAAGCTGACGCGGTTTGACGGCTCAGGCGGGGAAAACATGATCCCCTTCATCGTGCGCGATGATGATGCTCCGAGCGACATAACCTTCCAGACTTCTGACACGACCTGGCAGGCCTACAACTGGTGGGGCGGCTACAACCTTTATGGCGGCATTGAAGCCGGCGGCCGGGCGGGTCGTGCGAGTGCGGTCAGCTATAACCGGCCGATTATTTCACGCGATGGTGGTTTCTCGTCCGGCCCGCAGAACTATGTGTTTGGCGCGGAATATGCCGCGATCCGCTTTCTCGAGCAGAACGGCTATGACGTCGATTACATTTCTGGGATCGACACCGCCTCGGACGCAGCCCAGCTGCTTAATGGCGAGATCTTCCTCACCGTCGGCCACGACGAATATTGGTCGAGCGAGCAGCGGGCCAATGTCGAGGCGGCACGCGATGCGGGCGTCAATCTGTCGTTCTGGAGCGGCAATGACGTTTATTGGGAGACCCGCTGGGAAAACAGCATCGATGGCACCAATACGCCATACAAGACGCTGGTCTCCTATAAAGAGCGCTGGGACAACGCTAATACGGACGCAGAGGGAACCACGTCCACCTGGCGGGACCCGGTGCTTGGCTCCGGCAAGCCCGAGAACGCGCTAACGGGCACGATCTTCACCGTCGATTCCTATCGGCTGGACGCCATCGACATACCCTATGACATGTCCAACCTGCGCTTTTGGAGCAATACGGAGGTTGCCGATCTGGAGCCGGGCGAGGTTTATACGCTCACCAAGAACCTGCTCGGTTATGAGTGGAATTCCGATCTCGACAACGGTTTCCGGCCAGCGGGCTTGGTGCCGCTGTCATCCACTACTGTGGACGTCGAAAGCCTGCTGCTGGACTATGGCAGTGCGGTTGGCTCGGGAACGGCGTCCCACAGCCTGACCATGTATCGGGCGCCCAGCGGGGCCTTGGTGTTTAGTGCCGGCACGGTTTACTGGTCCTGGGGCCTCGACAGCCACCACGACAACGAAGCGACCCCGACCGACCCCAATGTGCAACAGGCCATGGTCAACCTGTTCGCCGAGATGGGGGTGCAACCGGCCACCCTGATGGAAAGCCTGGTTGCCGCTTCCGAGAGCGAAGATGATCTGGCGCCCACGACAACGATCACGTCGCCAACGGCAACGGGCCAGCTGACTGCTGCCCAAACAGTGACGATCACCGGCACGGCAAGTGATGCCGGCGGGGGGAGTGTGGCCGTGGTCGAGGTTTCGACCAATGGCGGCACCTCGTGGCACCGGGCCAGCGGCACCACAAACTGGACCTATAGCTGGACGCCCATTTCGGGAGGCAACTATACCATCCGTACGCGCGCGGTGGATGACAGCATCAATCTGGAAACGCCAACTGCCGGGGTGACCGTCAATGTCGACCAGGGTGGCACCGGTCACCTGTTCGGGCCCAATGATCTTCCGGCCAACCCGCTCAACCGCGATCCTAACCCGGTCAATGTCGGCGTGCGCTTCAGCGCTGCCACTTCGGGCAGCATAGTGGGAATCCGCTATTACAAGGGCATGGGCAATGCCGGCGAGCATATCGGCACTTTGTGGGGTCCCGGCGACGTTCGGTTGGCTAAGGCTACTTTCACGGCGGAGACAGCGAGCGGCTGGCAAACGGTGATCTTCGACTCGCCCGTTTCCATCACGGCGGGGACCACCTATGTGGCGAGCTTGTCCACCCGCGGGGGCTATGCGGCAACCACCAACCATTTTGCCACGCCCAAAACGCGTGGAGGGCTGACATCGACCAGCGGGGTCTTCAGCTACGGCAACTCAGACGTAGCTCCAGTTACGCAGTCCAACACCAATTACTGGGTAGATGTCGTTTATAGCGGTGTTCCCACGCCCAATGATCCGCCCGCGCCACAGAACGACGACGGCTTCCCGGTGCTCCGTGATCGGCCGATTACGTTTCTCGCCTCGACACTGCTGGCGAACGATGCCGACCCCAACAATGATCCACTCACCATTATCGGGGCTGGGGCGGCCTCAGGCGGTTCGGTGGTCTTCGACGCTAACGCGCAGACCCTGACTTTCACCCCCACGCCAGGCTTTGTCGGTGAAGCCTCGTTTGGGTATTCGGTGTCGGATGGGCGCGGTGGCACCGGTTCGGCGCAGGTCAACATGGTGGTGGTGCCGACACTTTCCACTACCTCGCTGTTTGCGCCAGGGGCGGCCCCGGCCGTTGTGAGCGGAACGGACCAGTCAGAGGTCAATCTGGGCATCAAGTTCGTGGCTTCCGCGGCCGGGGCAATCACCGGGATCAAGTACTACAAGAGCGCTACCGATACCGGCACGCATACCGGCACGCTTTGGAGCAGCACCGGCAAGCAACTGGCCACGGCAACCTTTGTGAACGAAACGGCCAGTGGCTGGCAGACGGTTCTCTTCAGCAATCCGGTTCAGATCACCGCCGGCACGACCTATGTCGCCAGCTTCCAAAGCAATGGAGGCTACGCCACGACGTCGAATTATTTCACCGCGCCCCAGAGCAACGGCCCGCTTACGGCGCCAGCAGCAGGCAACGGCGTTTTCACTTACGGCGCCGACAACCTCATACCGACCAGTAGCTTCAAGGGAACGAACTACTGGGTGGACGTGCTGTTCGAGTCAGCCGTTCAGCTCAACCGGGACCCTGTCCCGGGCGACGATAGCGGCTTCAACACGGTCGTCAATACGGCGCTAACGATCAATGCCGCGACCCTCCTCGCCAATGACACCGATCCCGACGGTGACCCGCTGACCGTTACGGGCATTAGCGGGTCCAACAATGGCACGGCCGTGTTCAACGTCCAGACCAACACGATCGTCTTTACCCCCACCAGCGGCTTTTCCGGCGCGGCGTCCTTTAGCTACACGGTAGCGGATGGGGAGGGCGGGACAGCCAGCGCAAGTGTGGCCGTGACCGTAACGCCACCCGTCAATCGTGCTCCCGTGGCCGCCAATGACACGGGGATGGTCACGGGGCGGGGGCAGGTGCTCCAGATCGCCGCCCCGACCCTCCTTGCCAATGACAATGACCCGGACGGAGACCCGCTGACCATCACGGGCGTCAGTGGTGCGGTGAACGGTGCCGTGGGCTTTAATGCACAGACCAATGTCGTGACCTTCACACCCAATGCCGGGTATGCCGGGCAGGCGAGTTTCAATTATGCAGTCTCGGACGGCCGTGGGGGAACCGCGTCAGCTTCCGTGGGCGTGGCCGTCACCGAGCCAGTGGTAGGCAGCAACGTCTTTGCCGATAACGTCACGCCGGCAACGGTCAGCGTAAATGAGGCGCGATCAGTGGAATTGGGCATGCGGTTCACCGCTGCATCCAGCGGCTTTATTTCGGGGATGCGCTTCTACAAGGGCCCACAGAATACGGGGACCCATACCGGCACTTTATGGTCCAGCACTGGTGCCGTGATGGGCACTGTCGTCTTTGAAAACGAGACGGCATCTGGGTGGCAATCGGCCAATTTCAGCACGCCCATCGCGATCTCCGCCGGCGCCAGCTACATCGTTTCCTATCGCGCACCGAACGGCCATTACTCGGCCAGCCCCGGTTACTTCAACACTGCTACAACAAATGGGCTGCTCACTGCGCCGCAGAGCAGTCCGGGGAGTCTCAACGGGCTGTTCTCCTATGAGAACACAAATACCCCACCCGACCGTAGCCTGAACGCGACCAATTACTGGGTGGACGTGTTTTATCAGCAGGGCGCCAACACCGCGCCGGTTGCAGTCAACGATGCTGGCCTCACCACGCAGCTCAATGCTGCGATGCAGGTCACGGCCGCGTCCTTGTTGGCCAATGACAGCGATAGCGATGGCGATACGCTCACGATCACCGGCGTGAGCGGCGCCAGCAATGGCACGGTGGTATTCGATCCACAGACCAAGCTGGTCACCTTTACACCAGCAGCGGATTACGCAGGTCCGGCAGGGTTCTCGTATACTGTGGCTGACGGGCGTGGCGGGACGGCTTCGGCCCACGTGGCGGTAACGGTAGCTCCGGCGGCGACGGGGATCTCGCTGTTCCCCGAAACGGCGACGCCCGTAACGGTGACCGTCAATGATCCTAGTCCGGTTCAACTTGGAATGAAGTTCACCAGTTCGGTGGCCGGCGTGGTGAGCGGGATCAAGTTCTACAAGGGGCCCCAAAATACCGGGCTGCACACGGGCGCGCTTTGGACTGCCGACGGCCAGTCAAAGGGCAGCGTGATCTTCCAGAACGAGACCGCCAGCGGCTGGCAGACAGCCTCCTTTGCCACCCCGATCGCCATTGAGGCGAACACCACCTATGTCGTTTCCTACCACACCAATGGCAACTACTCGGCCACGCCATTTGGCCTCGCCTCCCCGGTAACCTCCGGGCCGCTGACTGCACCGTCAAGCGCCTCCAGCGGCGGCAATGGTCTGTTCGCCTATGGCGGGACCAGCGCCTTCCCCAACGGCAGCTACAACGCCACAAACTACCATGTCGATGTGATCTTCAACGCACTGGCCTCATGAGCCAGAACTAAAGTCAGGGAAGCAGTCATGCAAGGCGAACTCTATGCAGATGCCATCGGGGAGATCACCGTCACGGGGACGGTGGTGCGGATCGATTTGGTCAGCCTTTCCGCAACCATGCGCGATACGGGCGGCCAGCCGATACCAGAACACCGGCAGCGCATCGTCATGTCGTTAGAGGGGTTTGCCAACAGTTTCGAGGTGCTGCAAAACGCCATGAACGGACTGATCGAGGCCGGCGCCATTCGACGCAATGAACCGAGCAATGTCATTCCGGTGAATCCGCCCAGGGCAAACGGCAACAGCCAGCAAAGCGCCTCACCCAATTTCGACTCCTAGCCGGTTCCCGTTGCCATGCAGGCGTTTGTTCAAACTGGCCCGGAATGCCTTGCCGCGGCTTTGCGCCACCATGGCCTCGATGGCAACGGTGGGCGGCTGGTGGCCGAGCATGCGATCGGCGCCGAAGGCATAGGCTTTGACCTGATGCTGCGCATGGCGCGGGAGTCAGGGCTGCGGGCGCGCCGCATCAAGGCCAAGCCCGCCACCATCTTGCGCTTGGGGCAGGCTTACCCGGCGCTGGCTCGGCTCGGGAACGGCAATTGGGTGTCGATCCTGGGGGCCCAGCAGGATGAAACCGGCGCCGTGGTGCTGCGCATATTCGACCCCCTAGCGAATACTCCGGGCGGGATGATCGTGGTCAAGCTCGAGCAGTTCGCTAGGCGGTGGAATGGCGAGTTGCTGCTGGTCAAGCGCAGCTATGCCATTGCCGATCCTGAGCAACCCTTTGGCTTTGCGTGGTTCGTCCCTGAAATTTTGCATCAGAAACGGTTGTTCATCGATGTCGCGATCGCCGCCTTGTTTCTTTATGCGCTGGGACTGGCCACGCCGGTCTTTTTCCAGCTCGTGATCGACAAGGTGCTGGTGCACCAGAGCTATTCAACGCTGATCGTGCTCGCCATCGGGATTGGTGTGGCGCTGGTGTTTGAGGCGGTGTTCGTGTTCCTGCGCCGCTACCTGCTGATCTACGCCACCAACCGGATCGATATTCGGGTGGCAACCCGCACCTTCCGGCACATGCTCGATCTGCCAATCAACTTCTTCGAACGCTCCTCGGCAGGCGTTCTGGTCAAGCACATGCAGCAATCCAGCCGCATTCGGGAATTTCTCACCGGCAGGCTGTTTCTGACCATGCTCGACACGCTGTCGCTGTTGGTCTTCATCCCCGTTCTGCTGATGTATAGCGTGCAACTTTCCCTGATCGTGCTCGGATTCAGTGCCCTGATCGCGCTGGTGGTGGCGCTGCTGGTGGCGCCCTTTCGCAAGCGGCTGGCAGCGCTTTACGCCGCGGAGGGTGAACGCCAGGGCCTCTTGGTGGAGACCATGCACGGCATGCGAACTCTCAAGTCCCTCGCCATGGAGCCGCTACAGCGGCGGGTTTGGGATGACCGGTCAGCCCAGACCATCAACACCCGTTTTAAAGTCGAGACTATCTCGATCTCGGCGCAGGCCGTCACCGGGCTGCTGGAAAAGCTGATGGCGGTCGCGATCATCAGTGTTGGCGCGCTTCTGGTGTTTGATGGCGCGATGAGCGTGGGCGCGCTGATCGCTTTTAACATGCTGGCTGGCCGCGTTTCAGGACCCTTAGTGCAGATCGTCACCATGGTGCACGAGTACCAGGAGGTGGCGCTGTCGGTGCGCATGCTGGGCGAGGTGATGAACGAGAAGGTGGAGCGCAGCGGCAGCACGGAAGGACTGCGCCCCGAATTAGAGGGCGCGGTGGAATTCCAGGATGTCTCGTTCCGTTATCGTGACGACGGGCCCTTTGCGCTCAACGAAATCAGCTTTGCCGTGCCGGGCAATACGATCATGGGGGTGGTGGGGCGCAGCGGCAGTGGCAAGAGCACCGTCACCCGACTGATCCAGGGCCTCTATCCGGCTCAGCAAGGGGTGATCCGCATCGGCGGCCATGACTTGCGCGAACTGGACCTCAACCATCTCCGCCGCAGCGTCGGTGTGGTGCTGCAGGACAATTTCCTGTTCCGTGGCACGGTGCGCGACAACATCGCGGCAGCCAAGCCGGATGCGACCTTTGAGGAGGTGGTGGATGCAGCCAGACTCGCAGGCGCCGTCGAGTTCATCGAGCAGCTCTCGCGCGGTTACGACACCTTGATCGAGGAGGGGGCAGAGAATCTTTCGGGCGGCCAGCGCCAGCGGCTCTCGATCGCACGAGCCCTCGTCACCAATCCGCGTATCCTGATCCTCGACGAGGCGACCAGCGCGTTGGATCCTGAAAGCGAGGCGATCGTCAAGCAGAGCATCAAGGGCATCGCCGCGGGGCGCACCGTGATCATCGTTTCGCACCGGCTCTCCATGCTCACCGATGCCGATGCAATCCTTGTTATCGACCGCGGGCGGCTGGTGGATGTGGGACCCCATAGCCAATTGGTTTCGCGCTGCACCACCTATCGCCATTTGTGGAACCAGCAGATGAAGCTCGTCGGATGAGTGCCGTTGAAAAGGACCCCGCGCGGCTCAGGCCCACCGGCAGGCCCGAACTCAAACTCGTGGAGCCAGGAACCGCGCCGGCGATCCGGGATTTCCAAACCGACGCGATTGCGCTCGAAGAACGCCGTCCGCCGATCACGGCCCGGCTGACGCTTTACCTCGTCGCCACCGCGATTGGTGCTGGTGTTTTCTGGGCCAGCGTGTCGCGGATCGACCAGATTGTTGTCGCGCCGGGCAAGCTGACCACCAGCCAACCGACCCTGGTAGTGCAACCCTTTGAAACCTCCATTGTCCAGTCGATCGCGGTCAAGCCTGGCGATGTGGTGCGCAAAGGTCAACTGCTCGCTACCCTTGATCCGACCTTTGCCGATGCCGATGCCAGTCAATTGCAAGCCAAGCTCGCGGGCTTTGTGGCCCAAATCGCCCGCATGGAGGCTGAGCTGTCAGGAGCGGTTTATGCGCCACCGCTCCACGCTTCTCCCGAGGCGCAGATGCAGGCGGAATTGGCCCGGCAGCGGCGGGCCGCCTTCGAAGCCAGGTTGGCCGATTTTGACGCGCAGATTGCCCATGGCGAGGCGCTGATGCAGGCGGCAAAGGCGCAGGAAGTAACGCTGCGCAGGCGCCTGGGCGGTTTGCGCGAAATCCAAGATATGCATTCTACGCTGGCGGATAGCGGGAATGGTTCGCGGCTGGCATTTCTGCAGAGCCGTGATCTCGGGCTGGAGCTCGAAGTAACGCTCACTCAGGTGCAAGGGCAATATGCCGAAGCTCTGCACGGGCTTCAGCAGGTGCAGGCCGAGCGGCAGAACTTCGTCGAGGATTACCGGCGCCAGACCTTGGAAGCGCTGGTTGAGCTAGAGGAGAAGCAGGCGGGAATCAACGAGGAAGTGCGCAAAGTGACCTTACGCGCTGCCATGTCCCATCTGCTGGCGCCAGCGGATGCCGCGGTGCTGGAGGTGGCGCAACGCTCCCAGGCTTCAGTGGTGCAAGCCGCCGAGCCGCTGGTTACCCTGGTGCCGCTCAATGTTGCGCTTGAGGTTGAAGTGGCTGTGCCCAGCAATGACATCGGGCATCTGGCCCTTGGCGATGCGGCACGGATCAAGTTCGATGCCTTCCCCTTCCAGGAACATGGGACAGTTGCGGGCACAGTGACCTCGATCAGCGAAAACTCTTTTGCCAAGCAGCCCGGCGAGGATCCGGCGGGCGGCACGGCGTTTTATCGGGTGCGCATCGGTCTGAGCCAAGAAAAGCTGCGGCAGACGCCGGCCGATTTCCGCTTGCTCCCGGGCATGACGGTTTCAGCCGAGATCCACGCGGGGGAGCGGAGCGTGATCTCCTATTTCCTTTATCCCCTGATGCGCGGCATCGATGAAAGCCTGCATGAACCCTAAGCGGCGGGCGCGTCAGTTCAGGGGTGCAAGTCCTGCACCACAGCCCGCGAGCGCCAAGCGTAAAGCAACCAGCCAAATTCATATGGCCGGCATTCGTAATCGATCTTGCCGGGCCGCAGCACTGCGTCGAGGCCAGGTAGGTGCCAACCCTTTTTGAGCGCCGTGGTGCCGGCGGCGATCCGACGGGCCAGCTTAGGGGGCTCGGTCCTGGCAACCTTGCGCCAGATCACGCTGTGCTGTTCCGAGATCATCGGCTGGTCCGTTTCGGGATGATCATCCAGCCAACCCAGGCCCTTGACGATGGCGGCGCGGTGATCCTGTCCGCCGGCATCCAGCAGATCGAGCAGGGCCATTGGGGCCATGGCATGCTGGTGCACACTATACACCGGATAGCCCTCAACTACGCTGCCATCACGCGTATCGTAGTGCCACCACCATTGGCCGGCGCTGCCTTGCAACTCGACAATCCTAGCAGCGCAGGCATCAGCGGCCCGTAGAGCGGCTATGTTGTCGTCGGCATAGCCGAGGCGGGCCATGGCCTGGATGGGATACACCTGATCGGCGAAAGAGCCCACATGGCCACGCACCCAGCCACCGGCCGAGACCGGGGTAACATGGGGAAACACTCCGCTGGGCGACTGGGCGTCACGCAACATGATCCAGGCCAAGTCCTTGACGCGCCTCGTATCTCCCAAGTGCTGGCCAGCAATTGCGGCGGTGAGCGCCCAGGCACATGGCACCAACTCGACGCTCTCGCTTTCAGCAAGGATCTCGACAAGGATATCGTAGAGGTTCCGGGCAAAGATCCCCGCAGTTTCCGCTGCAGCCCACGCAGCCAGTGCGACGGCTCCGGGCTCGCGCGATTGGGCGGCACGGTCAATGCAGGACTGCGCGAGTTCCCTCGCGCTATGCCCATGCAGCACGCCCCGCTGCACCGTTTCGGGCATCCAGGCCAGACCTTGGGCAACATTGATCGTGTAGCGCAGATTGTCGCCCTCGGGGCGGGGTGCGGCAGCCTTCCTCGCGTCGGTGCTGCGCATCGTGTGGGGAAACCGCATGTTTGGCAGCGCCATGTGCCGCAGGCCGTCAACCGCCAGGCTGCACAGCCTGGGCAGGCGTTCGCGCGCCCGGGGATATTCTTCTTCGAGCTGTAGAATGCGATCGAACTCAGGTCCTCGCACTCGCTTGGAACTAGGGTTGGAGCCGAAATCCTGCAACATGTTCATACCCTTGATTTCCCTGCGCGCGCTTTGCATGGGGTCCGCCAGAATCTGAATCTTGCATGGGGGGTGGTGGTGCGCACTTCGCTCTTATGGTGCAGTTTGAAGAGGGCAGGATCACCCGGGCGGACTAGCGCCCCGCGGTGCTGAGGGAGCTTCGCCCTAGCGATTCCACATGTTCACCATGCTTGCGGCGTTGTCGTTCCAGATCAGGCGCAGCATCCGGCCGGCGCGATAAAGCCGGACCTGGGTCACGCATCTGAGCGCCAGGACACGTTCGCGCAAACTGCCGGCACGATCGGAGCGCCAGATTCGTACCACCTCCAAGGCAGGCGAGGCGGCAATCATGGCACTCCTGGCCAGCCATTTGATCCGACCCTGGGTTCCGCTGGCCGCTTTGAATTCATGGGCCACATGGCGGTCCCAGCGGCGAGCCAGCTCGCTGAAGCACTTGCAGGAGGGGGTATAGACGCGAGCATCCCCGACAAAGGCGATGCCGTGGCCCATGGCGGTGGCGCGCTGACCCCACTCGGTGTCTTCCATGGTGCCGATGCCCCCAAAGAGCCCGACCTTGGGGAATATCTTGGCGCGCACGGCCATATTGCCGGTGGCCGCGAAGCCATGCCGTTCGACATATTCGCGAGCGCGGTAGCTGAAGATATTCTCGTAGGCTTCGATCGCCGTGAGTTGGTCGGGATCGGTCGGCCTGATCCGGATGTCACCCCCCACAATGTCAGTTTCGGGGTGGTGCTGAAACCAGGCTACGATTGCCGCCAGCCAGTTTGGCGCGGCGACGCAGTCCGCATCGATGAAGGCCAGGATCTCACCGGCGGCTTCCGCCACACCCAGATTGCGGGCCGGGCCTGGTCCCGGGATAGGTTGGACCACTAGACGGGCTTGCGGAACGGCAGAGACCGCAGCACGCGGCAGGTCGCGCGAGCCATTATCGACCACGATGATCTCGAACGTAATGCCCCTGCCTGCCTGCCGGGCCAAGGAATGCAGGCATGCCGGCAGATCGGGTTCGTTGAGATGTGGAATGATGATGCTGACGAGCGGTGGATTAGCCATCTTGATGCCCCCTCACCAAGCGGGGGAAGCGTTGTTGCTTCGCCTCGATTGCCCCTAGGCACTCACTGTGGTCCGACCAGATTTGTGCAGCAATAATCCCATCGCGGGCCTGGCTAACTAAGAAGGCTGGCCTGACGCCCCGATGTGTTCAGATCACAGAAGCGCGAGCCACCGATAGGATTTGGGTCAAATGTAATACTGGGCGGGAGGATCAACGTCATGCCAATCCGGGACCTCGCAAGGGAGCTCAGTGGCCAAAGCCATAGCGCACCGTTTTGCGTGGTCGGAGCCGGCATTGCGGGATTGCTGCTGGCCACACGACTTGCCCAGCACAACAGGAAAGTCATTGTCGTTGAAAGCGGCACCGTCGCGTTTGATCCCGCTATCCACGAGCTCAACGACATTGATGACGCGGGTGGGGGGTATGGCCGTGCCATGACGGGCCGCTACCGCGGCCTTGGAGGCTCGTCGTCACGCTGGGGCGGGCGGATGATCCCCATTGCGGGGTTCGATCAGGGCGCTCGCGAACATGTCGACCAGCCCGAGTGGCCGGTGGCCCCGCACATCCTGAGACGCTACCAGCAAGAGCTGGAAGCGTTGTTTGGTGTCGGCCACGATTCTTTTGATGAGCTCGATACGAGAGCGCCGGGTTCGGCGGGCCTGCTTATCGATACTGGTGAGGATTTCATGACCCGTTGGGCGAAATGCCCCACGTTCAAGCGCTGCAACATCATCTCGATCCTGGGACGGGAGATCCGATCCAATCCCAACATTACGGTCTGGCTTAACGCGACGGTGTGTGGTTTCGATCTGGATACCGAGGCTGGGAAGCTGCGCGCTATCACCGCCAAGAGCCTTTACGGGCACGAGCTTACCGTGCGCGCCGAGGAATTCGCCCTCGCAGCCGGCACCATCGAGTCCACACGACTGCTGCTGCTGCTTGACGCGGCCAGCGGCAATCGCGCCTTCGAGCGAACTGACGCCTTGGGGCGCTACTTCCAGGATCATTTGAAAGCGGAAGTTGCGTTGGTGGATCGTACGCGTGCCGACCTTACCAATCATCTGCTGAGTTGCCGCTTCGTTCGGGGTATCCGCCGCGACTTGCATCTTGAGCTATCCGGCAGCGCCCAGCGCGAAGACCAGGTTTCAAGCGGTTTCATCTATGTTGCCATGGATATGGGCAATAGTGGCATGGCGGCGATCAAGAGTATCGCCAAGGGCGTGCAACGACAGCAAGTGGAACCACGCCAGATCGGCACGGCAGTTCGGGATGTCGGCCTGATCGCCAAAAGCGGGTTCTGGCGCTTCTGGCACAAGCAGCTTTATGTGCCGCCCGCGGTGGATTTGCGCCTCATGGCGCTGGTCGAGCAACTGCCCGACCCCGGGAACCGCATCTCCCTATCGGAGAAAACCGACCAGTTGGGGGTGCGCAAAGCTTTGCTGCACTGGAAGGTGCTACCTACAGACGAACGGACCTTCCGCTCGGCCGCGCGCAGGCTCAGGACCTATTGGTCCCGAGCGGGTCTGGATAATCTCTGCCCATTGATCTGGGCTCCCGGCGTCAACAGCCCGGATGGCCAGATCATCGAAACTGTCGAAGCCTGCGCCCACCCGTCTGGCTCTACGCGCATGGGAACCAACCCAGCGACCTCGGTGGTTGGCCCCGATCTTCGCTGCCACCACGTGCCCAATGTTGCGGTTGCCAGCGCCTCGGTGTTTCCAACCGCGGGCAGCGCCAATCCAACCTTCACCATCATGCAATTAGCGCTATGGCTTGCCGATTCCTACCTGTTGATCGGCGCTTAGATGTCGACAAGAGACGAGGCAGGTCCGGGTGGTTCGGCTTGTCTAACGGATCAGCAGTACCGCGTAAGAGCTTGCTGCGGAGGCGACCGGATCCTCACACAACTGGATTCTTTGTTGGCACGGCGCTGAGGTGCTGGAGCAGGTGGGCGTGGGTTGCAGCGTTCGCAACGATAAGCGCGCCGGTGCGCTCGAATAGGTCGGGGCCGCGACCCCACCAGTCGGTGACGACACCACCCGCTTCCTCCACAAGGAGAATACCGGCCGCCGTATCGACAAAGCCGGTTTCCTCGAAATAACCGGTGAGGCGCCCGCACGCCACATAGGCGCAGGAATTGGCCGCGCTGCCGACAACGCGTACGGCGCCGATCTCGGCGCGGATGGCATCGAGCCGCTCGTAGGCCCCAGGGTAAAGCTGCAGCCCTGGGGTGGGCAGGCCGGTGCCGACGCACATAAGGCCTATGTCAGTGGAGCGGCTGACATAGAGGCGTTCGCCATTGAGCCAGGCGCCGCCACCCTTGGTGGCCGTGAACATCTCGTCCGAGACCGGATTATAGACGAGGCCACAGACGGTCTCGTTGCCCCGCCGCAAGGCGATGGTGATGGTGTAGTGCTGGCCGAAAATGAAGTTGGTGGTGCCATCGATGGGGTCAACCAGCCAGCGGTGCTCGGGGTCCGCGCCTTCGACCGGGGCAAACTCTTCTCCCGTCAGGCTCCAATCGGGATTGATGGCAAAAAGGCGCTTGCGGATCAGTTGCTCGGACTCTCGATCCGCATCGGAAACGAAGTCACCCGGACCCTTGATGCCGACCTCAAGGTCGCGAAAATTCTTGAAGTGCTCCAGGGTCAAGGCTCCCGCTTCGCGGGCTGTGGCAACCATTTCGTCGAGTATCTTGCTGTAATCCGTGATCATCGTGCGAGAGCCGCGAGCAGCCCCTCCGGGTCGTCGGTTGTGATCTGGTCAACCTTGAGCTCAAGGAGCTTGTCAACCTGGGTGAGGGTTTCGGGGGTGATCTGGCGAATGGTCCAGGCATCGATCCGGCGCCCCGCGGCGTGGATGGGCGCGATGATGTCAAAGCCCGCGGCTCGCGCGGACAAGACGATCTCATAGGCCAAGTAGATCATCTCGGCTTTCGGAGCGGCCGCGAACGCGTCGGCAATGAAGCTCCGGTAGTCGCCGGTAGCGCGCAGTCGTGCCAGCGACTCCCCGTAGCAGGGGTCGTAGCCGGTGCGGAGACCCGGCGCCGCTTGGGCGAGGACCTCGATCGCCGCCGCGTCGCCCCCCGAAAGGATCAATGAACCGGCTACCGGCGCAACGCCTGCAGCAAAGTTTGCCACCGTCTGCGGATGCAGTGCCGAAAAATCTTCCTTGAAGTCCAGCTGCAGCAGACCGTCGGGGTGGGGAGGATTGCGCTGCAACAGCTGGCAGAGGTCCTCCAGCAGCATCACCCGGTCAGGTAATGGTGTGCCCTGATTGTCCCGCAAGTGCAGACCGCGCAACATCGCGGCACCGGTTTCGCGCACCCGTCCGGCGCCAGTTGTTTCCGCTTCGAGAGTTGCGTTGTGGAGGATGGCAAAGCCGTGGTCGGCGTGAACGACCAGGTCAACCTCCACGCTGGCGCCCAGCCGCATGGCTTCGAGAATGCGGGGGCCGGTAAACACCGGGTCGGAAACCCGGCGGCGTGCCCTATGCCACTTCAGCCAAGTGCGGTGGCCGTTCCGCTCGATATAGAGTGGATCAGTCATTTCAGCTCCGAAAGACCTGCCGATCGTCGCGATAGGCCATTATGGCCCGCGGCCGGAGATGAGCGCCTTGTCCGGTCTTGAACAGGTCGGGGTGGGACACCATCGCTTTGAGGCGAGTGCCGTCAGGCAGCGCCAGGTCCACCAGGCCGTGGGTGCCAAAATCAGTGACGCGGTGCACCTTGGCTGGAGCATCCTCTGAAGCTTCCAAGTCGAGTGCTTCAGGCCGTACGGCGAGGATTGCCGCACCGTCAGAGATAGGCAGCGGCACTGTCAGACCGGCATGGCTGAAACTGCCGTTGCGCACCTCGCCTTCCACCAAATTCATGGTGCCGATGAAACCAGCGACGAAGGGCGTCTGCGGATCACGATAAACCACATCCGGCCGGTCGATCTGTTCGGTGCGACCATCGCGCATTACTACGATGCGGTCGGCCATGGAGAGCGCCTCGTCCTGGCCGTGGGTGACGAACAGCGTCGTAATCTTGAGGCGCTGCTGGATGTCGCGCACCTCCTCGCGAAGGCGTTCGCGCAAGTGCTGGTCGAGGCTGGCAAAAGGCTCGTCCAGCAGCAGGATCTTGGGTTCAAGTACCAGCGAGCGGGCCAGCGCTACGCGTTGCTGCTGTCCGCCCGAAAGCTTGGCGACATGGCGGGTGCCGTAGCCGGAGAGGCCCACGAGATCGAGCACGGCCTCGACACGCCGCTTGATCTCATCCGGAGCCACTTTGCGCAGCTTTAGTCCGAAGGCGAGGTTCTTGAACACGTTCATATGGGTCCAAAGCGCGTGGCTCTGGAATACCATGCCGGTGGGGCGCTTTTCGGCGGGCACATGGGTGATGTCTTCGCCATCAATGGTCATGTGGCCGCTGGTGGGGCGCTCGAACCCGCCCACCATGCGCAGCAGGGTGGATTTGCCGGAGCCGGAGGGGCCGAGCAGGCACACAAGTTCGCCATCGGCCACATCAAGCGAGAAGCTGTCCACGGCGCTGACGGCGCCGCCAAAAATTTTGGATACGTCTTTGATCTCGAGAACGGACATCAGTTTTTCCTAGCCGCCGAAGCCGCGGGCGAACGAACCGGAATTGACAACCCGGCGGGCAAACAGCAGGGCAATGAAACTTGGCACCCAAAGCAGCACGGACAGCACCGCGCCAAATTGGATCACCGGCTGGTTGTTGATGAAGGAGATCATCAGCACCGGCAGGGTGCGCACCTGCGGCGCGCCGATCAGCCAGGCGCCTTCGGTTTCATAGAAGGTGCCTACAAAGCTGAGGAGGATTGCCGCTGCGATGGTCGGGCCGGCCTGGGGCAGGGTGATAGACCAGAACACCCGGAACGGCCCGGCACCGACGTCGCGCGCCGCTTCTTCCATGCGCCGGTCCACGGATTGGAATGCCGCCACCGGAATCCAGATCATGAACAACAAGGTGCCCACGAGCTGGATCAGCACCACGCCCCAAAAGGTGCCGATAAGATTGAGCTGCAGGAAAATGCCGGCAATGGCGACGAGGAGGCCAAATTTGGGGAAGGCGTGGCCGGCGAGAAACGAGAAGAACAGGAGGTCCCGGCCGGGAAACTCCAACCGGGCGAAGGCAAAGGCGGCCGGCAGGCAGATGGCAGCCGAGATCAGCGTGACCGTGGTCGCCAGGGTCAGGCTCATCGTGATGGAGGTCCAGACATCGGCGCGGCCCAAGGTCTGCCCCCAGAAGCGGAGACCGAACTCCTGCGGGATCACCGAAGGATAGCGCCACACATTGGTGAAGGCCCAGGTGCCCACCACGAGCAGCGGGAACACGATAGCTAGCGTTAAAACAACGGCCAGGATGATGCCGGTCCAGTCGACGCGGCGATGCACAAGAGTGGCCATGCTAGGGCGTCCTGTTCTTGGCGACCGAGCGCACATAGAAAAGACCGAACACGATGCAGAACCCGAAGGTCACGACGGCCTGGGTAATGGCACTGGTTGGATCATAAAGGTCGCGGAAGGTGCGCTGCATGAAGGGGCCCATCATTTCGGGCGCCGCTGGGCCCAGGATGTAGGGCAGGGTGAAGGCCGAGAAGATGCCCAGCACGGCAAAGGAGATGGCGACCAGGATGGAATTGGTGATACGCGGCAGAATGATATGCCAAAGCAGCGCGAAGCGGCCGGCGCCGACGTCTCTTGCGGCCTCGATCGATTGATTGGACACATTGCCGAGACCCGATAGCAGGATCAGAACGGTCAGCGGGATATTGTCCCAGACGAGGCCGATCACGGGTCCCCATGGCGTTAGATAGGGGGAGCGGATTTTGGGCAGGCTAATCGCATTAAGCAGCAAGTCTACGGTGCCATTGGGGCCAAGAACGCGGATCAGCGCGAAGCTCAGGATGATCGAGGGCACGAACATGGGAAAGATGGCGAGGCCCTGCACATAGGCCGCTACCTTGCTGTCGGAGAAGCGCAGGTAGAGCGCGATCGGCAGGCAGATGACGAGCAGCAAAATGGCGCAGACGCCAGTGGTCCACAGCGTGACCGACAGGTTTGATAGGCTGTAGCCGTCTGAAAAAAAGAAGCGGTAGGTCTCGAGCGAGAACTGGGTCCCCTCGGGTGTCCTCAACCAGATGGTGGTGATCACGGCCGAGATGATGGGCCAGATCACGAGCCAGAGAACCAGCAGCACCGGCACGGCGACGAGCAGGAGGCCGACCGGCCTCCTGCGTTCTGGCGAAGCGGGCATAACCGGTCGGCCCGCGTCGATTGCGGTCACGAGGCGGGGTCCACGTTTGGCGCCACCGTGCGATACCAGCCATCATTGATAGCAACTTCCCAGGGGCCGCTGGGGAAAACCGGGATGGAGCTGGGGATGATGTCGGCGAAGCGCTCGCGCAGATCAGACGCTACATAGTCCCAAGATACGCCGGGAAAGCCGCCGAGTTCGGTCAGAACTGCCGACTGGATTTCTTCGCTCAGAACGAAATCAGCCAGCTTGATCGCCGCATCCTTGTTGACGCCATTGGAGAGAATGGTGATGCGCGAGAAGCCGCCGGGCAGTCCAAGATCCTGCAACTGCACCAGGCCCGTGGTTTCTGGGAGCACCCCTTGTTCGATGGCCTTGAGCACCTGATCGGACCACGCCGGGATCATGGTTACGGCAGCCTGCCCGAGCAGCTGCAGCGATTGGGTATTGCCGGATGTATACGCACCCTGGTCGAACAGCGACGGGGCAATATCCTTGAGGATTTCCCATGCCGCGGGCAGCATGGCCGCGGTGTTTTCGGGCGTGGCATTATCGACCGTAAACTTGCTGAGATCCTGGCCATTGGCCTCGAGCACAGCCCGCCGCACGAAATTAAGACCCGAACCGCCCTTGTTGGGGCGATTATAGATGAACTGGCCCGGATTGGCTTTGATCCAAGCCATCAGGTCCGGCCAGGTCTTGGGCGCGTTGGCGGGATCAAGCTTGGTGGTGTCGTAGGCCAGCAGCACCTGCGAGCCGCGGTAGGGCAAATTGGTGGGGATGTCGATGCCGAGCGGATTAAGCTTGGAGTAGTTGGACAGCCCCGCCTGCTCGAAGTCGACCCACAGACCTTGTTCCAAGGCGCCGACCGGTTGCCGCGAGTCAAAACCTTCGAAGAAATCTGCCTGGGGGTCGGCGTTCGAGCTCATGGCAGCGAGGCCGCGCTCGGCGATGGACTGGAGGCCCGCATTGTCCCCGCCGTCCACCAGGTTGAGCGTGGTGCCCGGATTGGCCGCTTCGAAAGCGGGCTTCACTACATTGGTCCAGAAGTCGAGAATGTTCTGATCCGAGCTCGTGTACCAGTCGATCGTGCCTTCGGCGGCGAAGGACATGCGGGGCAGGACGGCCATTCCGGCTGCGGCGCCGGCAGCTGAGATCATGAAGGTGCGGCGTTTCATTGTGCTTCTCCCATGAGGCGATCCGGGGCGGATCGCCGCGCTTTCCGTGCCGATCGCGGAGGCGGATGGCGGCTCTTGGCCAAACAACGAACCGGATCGGCGCCGGCTCGTTCGCCCCATGGGCTCCTCCCGCGCATGCGCATCGACGAGGCCGACCCAATCTGGTGCTGGGTTTTGCCGGCCGGCGAGACATATGCTGGGGCCAAGACAACACCGAAATACGACTGCACACAAGTGCAGCAGCGAACATTTTTCGTCGGTGTGTCTAGCGCGGTTGCATAACGCTTTAATGACAAACATGCGCGTTGCGCACGTGTGCAAGGATGCCGCTAGGGCGCGCCCGGACGAACCGAGCGGCGCCAGATCGGCATCGGCTCGATCACCCTTCGCGTCGAGTCCGCATTGTCGGGCTGCTGCAGCAGTGCCACGACTTCATCGGCGATCAGCTCTAGCGGCTGGGAGAAGGTGGTCAGGTTGTAGGATGCCCAACCGGCCTGCTCGATATCGTCGAAACCGATGACACACAGGTCTTGCGGAATGCGCAAGGCAAATTCCTGGCGTGCGGCGTCCATGAACCCCAGCGCAAAGAGGTCGGTTACGCAAAAAACACCGTCCGGAGCCTGGGAGCGGCCAAACAGCCGCCGGGCTGCCAGCTGTCCTTCGGCATAGCTGGAAGGGCCGACCTCGGTGGCGGCTACGGCCATGCCGGCAGCTGTCGCGGCCGCAACAAATGCACGCTGCCGTTCCACCAGACTCGCCGTGCGGGTGTTGGAGGTGACAACCGCAAGGCGCAGGCAGCCCGCGCGCTGCAGCAGGTACTGCGCCTCGGCGCCCGCCATGGCGTTGTCGACGCCCAGATTGGAGCTACCAACCAGCCGCTCGTCGCGGTTGATCAGAATCACCTGCTGGCCGTTGGCAAGGCAAGTCTCGATCAGGCTCGCGGGGGGCGTGCCGGATAGCACCACCGTAGCATCGGCGCGGTAGTTGAGCGTTTGGCGCAAGGCTTGCGCCGCGCTTTCCTGATCGGTTTCGGTGTTGATGATCATGATGATCTTGCCCACCGCCTGCAGCCTGCGGGTCAGCACATCGACGAGGCGGGCGCGGATAGGGGTGGTGAGATTGGCGACGACCAAGCAGACGATATTGCTGTTTTCGCGCAGGCCGCGGGCAAGGTGGTTGACGTGGTAGCCAAGGGCGCTCGCTGCATCGAGCACCTTGCGGCGGGTGGCTTCCGATACGCTGGCGCCGTCCGTGAAGGTGCGCGACACCGCCGAACGGGAGACGCCGGCGCGCTCCGCCACCATCTGGGCTGTGACGAAGGTTCTGGGTCTGTCGCTCATGGTGTGCGCCATCCTGCTCGGGCGGCGCGATTAGCCGGGAGAACACAATGGACGTCAAGATGGGAGGGTGTTCCGCAGTGCTGCGATCGCGGCGGGCAAGCCGCTCAGAGGGTCAGCACGAAGCGGAAGAGCGCATCGCCTTCCCACCACATTGGGAAATTGGTGCCCCATTTGTTGTTATAGAGATTGACCCGCAGTCCGGCAGAAAAATCTGGCACAGCTGGCTGGAACGGCAAGAAGGGCGAGCCGACCGGGGCGACGAGGGCGGCGTCGAGCAGGTCAAACGTAATCTCGCCAATTGCACCCTTGGCCCGAACCGCCTCCGCCGCTTGAAGCTGACCGCCGCCCCTGCGGACGATGGCCTTCGAGTCGTGCCAGAGTCCCAGCTTGCACAGGTACCAGTTGCTGAGGCCTGCAGGGCTGAACTGGAGGAAGCCAGCTTCGGGCATGCGGTTGGCCGGCTTGTTGCGCAAGATGAGGCGGATCTCAACCTGCCGCTCGCCGAGACCATGTAGCGCAATTTCGCACTGACCCGGCGCGCCGAGTTCGGCATGAGCTTGGGGGGGCAGGGTGGCCATGGCCGTGCTGACGCCCGCTACCCCAACCAGGCTTGGGACGAAGCTGGCGGTGCGCGCAGTCCTGGCGGTTTGCAGGCCGGGCTTGTCGTGGTCGAGAATGGCCCAGATTTCGCGATGCTGAAGATAGCTGTCGAGGTGCTCCTGCAACGCCGCCCAGTCATAGCTTTCGTGGCTATAGCCGAGCAGGAGCCCGTTTTGCCCCTCAATGCGCGAGCCAGCGGGCGATAGCAGCGCTCGAATCCCGCCGGTGACTGGATCTAGATCCGCGACCCAGCCGGCATCGCTGATGCGGTCGCCTGTTGCATCTGGCACCGGCGCAGTGACCGGCAATGTTTCTGCAAGTGCCGCTTCGGCGATCTCCCGATCGATGGGCTGGAGCTCTGCCAGTGCGGCATCGAGATAAGCGCGCTGCTCGGCCCAGGATTGCTCGGTATAGCTGAAGCGATAGTCAGTTGCGCGTGCGCGCTCGAAGTCGACCCGGTCCCAGGCCGTTTCGTTGCGCAGATAGGTCTTGATGTCGACGCCCCAGGTATGTTCCGCCACCATGGCGAGGCCGCGGCCAAAGGCGCGGCGCTCGGTCGTCGGTTCGCCAATCCAGCCGTCATGAAGCCGCTGCAGAGCGCGAAAACGCGCCAGCTTATGCGGGTCGCTCGCCGTGCCATGGATCCAGCTATCGCCGATCTCCTCGGTCACTACGGGAAAGCTGTCTCGCCGGTCCCACATCAACTCGCCAAAGGCATCCAGGGTCGAGGCGGCAATGGCTGCACCTGGATTGGCGTGCTGGATGTGGCGGAGCGCTTCTACCGTCTGCGGCACGCTTTGGGGCCCGATATTGTCGGCGGTGTGGGCAAAGCTGAGCCCGACCTCTTCTCCGGCGGGAAAGTCGGTGGCGCCATAGGAGCCTTGATACATCACGACGATTTCCGCGCCGCTTGAGGCGCGCCAGCGGAAAATCGGCGGCACGTCGGGAACGGGGCTCGCGGTATTAACCCCGAGATGCAGGAAGCGCACCCCGGCGGCCGCGAGCAGCGGGACCATGCCCAGCGTATGTCCCGGCACATCGGTCATCTTGGCCGCCGTGGTGGTGCGGCCGAAGCGGCGGTCCAGTTCCTCGGAATAGGATAGCCCGGCTTGGAACAAGGCTGGCGACATGAGCTCGGTATGGGTAGTGAAGGGCAGGGCGTGCCAGGTGATCAACCCGCGCCCGATGGCTCGCTCCAAGCGCCTGACACGCTCGGCGTCCTGAGAATGGAGGTGATCCCAGATAAGCCAGGCGCCCGTGGTCCAAATAAATGTGGGATGGACGGGATTTTCGGCAAAAAAGTGCTCGCTCGTCCGGATCGCCTGCGGAATGAACTGCTCATGATATTGCTCGCGAACCCGCGCGGCGTGGTCGGTAAAGCCGATATCGAGATGGGTCTTGAAGATCAGGTGGATATGTTTGGCCATGGAGTTCAGCCAACCGTGCCGCGCACGATGAGCCTGGTGTTTAGGGTTTCGTGAAACCCCGCAGCGTCGGGCTCGTTAAGGCGGCGCAGAATCAGACGCACCAGGGCACTGACCCGCTCGTCTAGGTCGAACTTGACCGTGGTCAGGTTGTAGCTTTTCCAATGGGACTGGGCGATGTCGTCAAAGCCTACGACCTTGACGTCCTGAGGCACGCGCAAACCGAGTTCATGACGCAGCGCATCGATAACCCCGAAGGCGCCGACATCGTTGGCGGCGAAAATCGCATCCGCGCTGTCGCGAACGCGAAAGAAGTTCACCGTGGCCTGGTAGGCGGTGTCATAGCTATAGTCGCCCTTGATCACGACTGGTGGAGGCAGGCCGCGTCGCGCCATCACCTGTTCGAGGGTGTGCTGCCGCGACGCGTTGGCGCGAGATCCGCGCGCTCCCGAAAGATAGGCGATGCGCCGCGCACCATAACCCTGCAGCAGGGCAACCGCCTGATCGATCCCATCCCAGTGCAACACGTTGAGCCGGTCATGCATAGGGCCGCTGCTGGGCTGGTCGGCGGCACCGGGCGCGGGATAGTGCACATAAATGGGCACCGCGCGGCCCATGAACCGGGCCAAGGTGCTCGGCTTGACATTCTCGACGAAGGCAATCACGGAATCTGGGTTGTGGCCCCGCATCGTGGCCAGCAGCTGCTCGTCCATGGAGTAGTCGGTGCGCGTCTTGAACAGGAGGGTGGCAAAACCCTCGTGCTGCAGTGCAGTGGTCAGCGCGTCAATCTCCTGGCTTTCCCAATAGGCGTAGACGTCGGGCACGATGATGCCAACTAGGTGGGAGCGCCCGCTGACCAGCGCACGGGCAGCTCGGTCGGGAGTGTAGTCCAACTCCTTGGCGATGCGCAGGATCAGTTCGCGCTTGGCGGGCTTAAGCGACGCATGGGGATTAAAGGCGCGGGACACGGCAACCCGCGAAACATTGGCGCGCGCTGCGACCATTTCCGCAGTCGCCCTGCCGCGAAGGGCCCCACCTAATTCGTTCAAACGCGCCTCCCGTCATCTGCCAAAAAGATGAAAGCGTGTACAAACCTCTGGGCGCAGCGCGTCGATCTGTCAAGAATAGCCCATTGAGCACGAGCTGGCTTTTCGTCGGTAATCGTCACTGGAACGTCACCAATACATGCCATCTGGGCTGCCGGGGCTCAATGGGGCCGCAAACGGGGCTGCGAATCTCCGCATTGACGTTCTGTGATAACGTGTTCATTCTCGCTGGGCTGGTAGAGCACAGGTACTGTCCGACGCCCCGGCCAATATAGGGCTACCGGAGAATTCGGAGCCACCACATGGGAGGTTTTGCAATGAGCAATCGTTGGCGTGCAGTTGCGCTTGGTGTGGCCGGGGCAGCAGCCACGGCTATTCCGGCTTTTGCCGTTGATCTCGATGTCACCTGCCGTTGCGTGATTGGTGGCGTTAACAGCGGCACGGCCGAGTGGATCGAAAACAGCGTCATCCCGGCTTTTGAAGCGGCGCATCCCGACGTCGATGTCCGGCTCAATCAGTTCGGCGGCGAGGACGCGCAGCTCACCCAGCAGCTGGCGCTGGATTTCTCGACCGGCGCAGGTCCCGATGTCTCTGCCTTCGATGGCTTCCTGATCCCCTCCTTTGTGGAAGGCGGCTTGCTCAAGCCATTGAACGCGGTCGCCGGTGAAGCGGTCGATAGTTGGACGGGCTGGGCGGCGCTTTCGGAGGGATCGCGTGCGCTGATGGCATATCAGGGCGATTATTACGGCATCCCGCTGGGGACCGATGTGCGTATGCTTTATACGCGAAAGGATATCCTGAGCGAAGCGGGGATCGATGCAGAGAACTGGCAGCCCGCCTCCTGGGACGACATTCTGGCGGCAGCACGAGCTATCAAGCAGGTCAAGCCGGATAGCTTCCCCATTCAACTCAACGCCGGCGTTGCCATGGGCGAGGCCACCACGATGCAGGGCTATTGGCTGGCGCTGCTCGGCACCGGCGAGGGTGTTACCGACGAGAGCGGCAAGTTCATTGTTGCCAGCCAGGGCATTCTCGATACGCTCAACCTTTACAAGACCATCTATGTCGATGAGCAATTGGGTGAGCAGCGCGCCCAACTCCTGGCCGATGGGCGGAACCGCTCCTTTGCCAATTTCCGCGACGGCGTAACGGCGCTGTTGTTTGAGGGCGACTATTTCTATCGCTCCGTGACCCCCGAGGGCTCCGAGTTCGCAGTGCCTGATCGTGATGCCGTCCTCGGGTGGGCCAAGATCCCGGCCAAGGCGCCCGGCGCTGGCATTCGCGGGCAGGATTTTGTCACCATCTCAGGCGGTACCGGGTTTGTCATCAACCCGGCAACTGATGCACCCGCCGAGGCATGGGCGTTCCTGTCGTTCATGAACGAGCCCGAGCAGCTAGCCGCCTTCCAGGCGATACAGCCGCGGATCACCGCGCGTACCGATGTTGAGATTCCCAATAATCCATTCCTGACGGAAACCAGCCAGGCGCTCCTGCCGCTGACCACCGCACGCCCAAACGATCCCAACTACAATGCGGTGTCGGCTGAGATCCAGCGCATGACCGAAGCGGTGGTTTCGGGCGAACTCTCGCCCGAGGATGCAATGGCTCAATACGGGTCGGCGGTCATTGCGATCGTCGGCGAGGAAAACACCGTCAGTCTGCTCTAGCCCTCCCAGGCGCTGGGCGCGCGGGAGCAATCCGGCGCGCCTGCTCTCACACCGTGAGGTGCTTTGCCCGGGCAAAGCCTCGAACCAGCCGGTCAGCGCAACAGGGTTTGTGCCAGCCTCTCATCCTCAGGCCAGAGCGGCCGAGCTCTAGTTTGACTTCTGACTACGCGGGGCCAGCATGACCACCGAGACCACCGCAGCTCCCCGCAAGCGCAAGCCCCGCAATTTCGCCCTTTTGTCGAACTGGGCGGGAGCGGCGTTCCTTACGCCGGCAGGGATCCTGGTGTCGGTGTTCGTGATCGTGCCCTTCTTCTGGGTGATCTTTGTTTCATTCACCAACCGAACGCTCCTGGGGCGCACGGCGCTCAACCCGGAGTTTGTTGGTCTCGGCAACTATCTCACCCTGTTTGATCCGGCGACCTTCTTTCAGCGCGGGCAGTTCGGTTTCTCGCTGATCCTGACGACGCAGTTCGTGCTCGCCTCGGCGCTGCTCGGCCAGGCTTTGCTTGGCCTGCTGCTGGCCTGGCTGATCCAGACCGTGCCGCCCTGGGTCAAGCGCATCACCGAAACCTTCGTCATTGCCGCCTGGATATTGCCCGAGGTTGTCATCGGCTTTGCCTGGTTCGCGTTTCTCGATCGCGACCAGGGCACGCTGAACATGATCCTTGAAGGCGTTGGCCTGCCGCCGGGCGACTTCCTCCTTCAGCAGCCGTTCTGGGTGATCGTTGCCTTCAATACCTGGCGCGGCGCGGCCTTCTCGATGATGCTGTTCAGCTCGGCCTTTTCATCGATCCCGCCCAGCTACTTCCAGGCGGCCGATGTGGCGGGTGCTTCGAGCTGGCAAAAGTTCCGCGATATCGGGCTGCCGCTGATCCACGGTCATATTGTCACCGATCTCATCCTCATCACCATGTGGACGTTCAATACCTTCACGCCATTTCTGCTCACCAATGGCGGGCCGAGTTATCGGACGGAGCTGGTGTCCATCTACAATTACCGGGTCGCCTTCCAGGACTTCCAGTTCGGCAAGGGTGCGGCCGTCGGCGTGATCATGATGCTGATCAACCTGGCTTTTGCGCTGATCTATCTCAGCATCGGCCGCAAGAAAAAGGTGCGCTGAGCATGGGCCTCACCATTCCCGCCTTTGTCGGTCGCATCGCGTTTTCGGCGTTGGCCGCGCTGATCGGCGTCATCTTCGCGCTGCCGCTGCTCTGGTTCCTGTTTGCGCCCTTCAATGCCCGGGCCGAGCTGGGGCTGGCCGTGCCGGCCCCCTGGACACTGTCGAACTTCTTCACGGTGTTCGGCAATTCCTATGCGGTGCAGGCGCTCTGGAACAGTTTCATCCAGGCAGTCGGTGGCGTGATCCTGGTGGGTGCCGCGGCAACGCTTGCCGCTTATGCCCTGAGCCGCTCATCCATCCCGGGCAAGGGCGCTGTCACCTATATTTTGCTGCTGTTCTCCTCGGTGGTGTCGGGATCGGCAGCGATGGTGCCCATCTTCCTCATCATCTCGGCCGCCGGGCTCATGGACACGCATCTGGCTGTCATCCTGACTTTTGCCGGTGGCTTGCTGCCGACCGCGATGTTCATCCTGCGCGACTTCATCGACTCCATCCCCAAGTCCTATGAGGAAAGCGCGATGGTGGCGGGCGCATCCCCCGTGCAGGCCTTTTTCGATGTGGCGCTGCCGGTGATCCGGCCGGGGATTGTGGTCATTGTGGTGTGGAGCTTCGTCAATATCTGGGGCTCGTTTCTGATCCCCTTCATCCTCTTGCGCAGTGACAGCAACATGCCCGCATCGGTCGCGATCTATTCGTTCTATTCGGAGGCCGGCACGCCCATCGTGACGCTGTTGGCGGCCTATTCGCTGATCTACTCGCTGCCGGTGATCGCGCTTTATCTCTTTGTCAGCTGGAGGTTCGGCTTCCGGTTCTTTGGCGGCATCAAGGCTTAGGTTACATGGCATCAGTCCAGTTCAAGAACATCACCAAGCGCTTCGGCGAGTTCAATGCCGTGAGCGATGTCAGCTTCGATATCGGGGATGGCGAGTTCGTCTGCCTGCTCGGGCCGTCCGGCTGCGGTAAAACAACTTCGCTGCGCATGATTGCGGGACTTGAAACCCCGAGCTCCGGCCAGATCCTGATCGGTGGCGAGGAGGTAACGGGCCTCCACCCCAAGGACCGCAACATCGCCATGGTGTTCCAGGACTACGCGCTTTATCCGCATATGAACTTGGCCGACAACATCGCCTATCCACTCAAGGTGCGCGGCGAGTCCGTTGCCAACCGGCACGGGCGCGCCAAGGAAGTGGCCGATGTGCTCAAGATCGGCCAGCTGCTCGACCGGCTGCCGAGCCAGATTTCCGGCGGACAGCAGCAGCGCACTTCGCTCGCGCGGGCGCTGGTGTATCCGGCCAAGGTTTATCTGTTCGACGAGCCGCTTTCCAACCTCGACGCCAAGCTGCGCCTCGAAGCCCGTGGCTTTCTCAATCACCTGCAGCGCGACATGGGCATCACCGCCGTTTACGTGACCCACGACCAGGCCGAGGCGATGGCGCTGGCCACCCGTATCGCCGTCATGGACGCCGGCCGTATCGTGCAATACGCCCCACCGATCGAGATCTACCGGCGGCCTGCCACCACTTTCGTGGCCAACTTCGTCGGCAATCCGCCGATGAACCTGATCGAGGTCGAGAGCATGCACGGCGACGGCATGCTGCGCCTCTCGGCCGATGGTCTGACGATCGCCGCCTTGCCGATGAGCGACGCCATTGGCAAGGCGCTGGCACAGGGTCCCAAGCTCACCTTGGGCGTTCGCCCTGAGCATCTCGGCATTGCAACTCCTGGCAGCGCCAACACCATCACGGCGCCCTTGTTCGCCAACGAGAATATGGGTCCGGAAAGCCTCGTCACCGTTGATCGCGGGCAAGGGGTGCGTGCTACGGCTCGCATCTTCACCGACGAGCACCTGAACCTTGATGAAATGGTCACCCTCGGCTTCTCGCTGGAGCATGTGCATTTGTTCGACGGCGCCCAGAACCGTATTCCCGCTGCGGGGGAGAATCCGGCGTGAGCCAGACCATCATTGCCCGGGTCACCCCGGCCGAGCAGGCTCGGAACCCCTATTTCTATCTTCCCTTTGAAGTACCCGAGGGAATAACGCGCATCGACGTGACCCTGGTTTACCCCAAGGCCGAGGACTGCGTCATTGATCTCGGCGCCTTTGATCCGCGTGACACTGGCTATCCCACCCAAGAGGGCTTTCGCGGCTGGAGCGGCGGGGCGCGTGAGAGCTTCTTCATCGCCACCGATGATGCCACGCCCGGTTATATCCACGGCGAGATCCAGCCCGGCACCTGGAACATCGTCCTTGGGCTCTACAAGGTTCCGCCCGAAGGTGCGCAGGTCAGCGTCACGATCAGTCTCGATGCTACGCCCCGTAAGCTCGCGCCGCAGCCCGCCCGAACCTCGCCCGTGCGGGAAGGGGCCGGATGGTACAAGGGGGATCTGCATTGCCACACCTTCCATTCCGACGCCCGCGGCGCGCCCGAACTGCTCCATGCAGCCGCCCGGCAGGCCGGGCTCGACTTCCTCGCGGTTGCCGACCACAACACGATCAGCCAGCGCCGCTATTTTCACCCGCAATCCTCGACAGACCTCATCTTTGTGCGCGCCATGGAGGTGACCACCGCCGTGGGGCACGCCAATGTTTTTGGCGTGGATGACTGGATCGACTTTCGCATGACGGCGCCAGCCGACGCGCATGTGCTGGCTGACCTGGTGCACCGACGTGGCGGGCTGTTGTCGATCAACCACGACAAGCCCACCATTCCCTGGGACTACGAATTTCCCGCCGCCGATTGCCAGGAAGTGTGGCAATCGACCTGGCTGGCCTGGAACTGGATCGCGCTGGAGCGCTACCAGCAGCGGCTCGCCTCCGGCCTCAAGCTCTCGGCTATAGGCGGGTCGGACTTCCACCAGCCGGACCGCCTGCTGCCGGAGGGTCCCCTAGTGCTGGCGCGTCCGACCACGGTGCTTTGGCTGCCCCAACTCAGCGAAGACGCTGTTCTGGCCGCGATGAGGTCGGGCCACGGCTATGTCACTGAAAGCCCGAGCGGCCCGCATCTTGAGATCAGCGCCGGCCCCGTCGCGATGGGTGGCACCGCCGCCAGCCTTGCTGCCATCGACGTCCGCGTCAGTGGCGCCGCGGGCGATGAACTGGTGCTGATCGACGCCGCCGGCCGTGTCGCCCGCACCGAGATCACCAGCGACGACTGGCGCACCACTGTCGCACTGTCTGCGCCACAAAAATTCGTTCGGGCGGAAATCATCGCCGGGGCGAGCCGTGCGGCCCTTGTTGACCAGTTCACCGCCGCGCTCGAGGGCCGCGAACTGCCCTGGCAGCTCAAGGGGGCGGATCTGCTCGATCAACCCATTCGTCGTGCCCTCAGCAATCCCATCTATCTCAGGTCTTGAACACCATGCTTATCGGCAACGCCCCTTGTTCCTGGGGCATCAACTATCCCACCGGCAACCGCTACACCTGGCAGCAATATCTCGATGAAGTGGCAGAGGCTGGCTATGCCGGGACCGAGCTGGGGCCGTTTGGCTTTTTGCCAAAGGACGCCGCCCTGCTCAACGATGAGTTGGCCAAACGCCAGCTGACGCTGATCGGCGCCACCCATGTGCACACTTTTGGCGATGCCACGACTGCTGCGCAGTTCACCCAAACCCTGCGCGAATTGTCGGACCTGCTTGCCAAGCTTGGCGCACGGCACCTCGTGATCATGGATGAAAGCAATTGGTATCCTGAAGGGCAGGAGGGTGTGCTTGATGCGCCGGCTTGGCACGGGCTGATTGGCATGGTCCGGGATGCCCAACAGCTGGTCGAGGGTGAGTTCGGCCTCAAGCTCAGCTTTCATCCACATGTCGGCACCGCAGTGGAGCGGGAGGATCAAATCGACCGGCTGCTGCACGACACCGAGATTGACCTTTGCTTCGACACCGGCCATCACGCCTTTTGGGCGCAGGACCCGCTCGCCTATATGGAAAAGGTCTTCCCCCGCATCGCCTATATGCATCTCAAGAACGTCGACCCCGTCGTGCGGGGCTGGATGCTTGCTGGAGAGCTTTCGATCGCGGATTCCTACGGCGCCGGCATCATGTGTCCGCTGCCCGATGGCGTTGTCGATATCGCCGGCGTGATGGCTTTCCTCCAAGCGGGCAATTTCGCCGGACCCGTTGTGGTGGAACAGGATGTTGCCGCTAACGCCGCCGAAACGCCAGTGCAGCTAGCCGCGCGCAATCTTGCGTTTGTGAAAGGGATTGGGGAATGACCACTCCACTCAAGGTCGGGCTGATCGGGTTGGGGGAAGTCGCCCAGCTTATGCACCTGCCGCTCCTCGCCGATGACCAGCGCTTCGCCATCACTGCAATCAGCGATGTTTCGCTGAGCCTTCTCGACTA
Source organism: Devosia sp. 1566 (assembly GCF_004005995.1). Taxonomy (NCBI): domain Bacteria; kingdom Pseudomonadati; phylum Pseudomonadota; class Alphaproteobacteria; order Hyphomicrobiales; family Devosiaceae; genus Devosia; species Devosia sp. 1566. The sequence continues at coordinate 2,012,832 of NZ_CP034767.1, read as the reverse complement.
TATTGCCACCCGCTACGGTGTCCCCTCGCGACACAGCACGGCTGACGCGCTGATTGCCGATCCGTCTGTCGATGCCGTCTTTATCCTCACGCCCGATCATCTCCATGCCGAGCTGCTGGAAAAATCCATTCGGTCGGGCAAGCATGTCTTTGTGGAAAAGCCGGCCTGCCTGACGGTGGAACAGTTGGAGCCGATCCTGTCGGTGCCGCGCCGCGACGGGCAGATCGTCTTTGTCGGTTACATGCGCCGGTTCTCGCGTCCGTTTCTCGAACTCAAACGGCGCCGTCCGCCCCTGGCGGCCATCCGGCATGTGCGGGTGCGCGATATCATCCGCGAGGCACCGTTCTTTGTGGGCCAGACCCGCAATGTGTTCCGGCCCAGTGACGTTCCGGCCGAGGTGATCGCGCAAGGTCGGGCTAGCACGCAAGCCATGCTCCGATCGGTTATGGGCGAAGAGTGCCCGCCCGAAGCTCTGCGCGCCTATCAGGTGCTGACTGGCCTTTCTTCACACAGCTTTTCCGCCATGCGAGATCTGTTGGGCCCGCCCAAGGGCGTGCGTTATGCCACCCAGCACAAGGGCGAAACGGTGATCGCCCTGTTTGACTATGGCCACTTCACCGCGCTTTATGAGGCCGTGATCGATGATGTCTCGCGCTTTGATGCCGGCATTGAGGTGCTGACACAGACTCAGCACTTCAAGCTCAACTACGACACGCCCTATATCCGCAACTTGCCCACGCGGCTCGAGATCACCACTTCCTCGGACACGGAAACGGCGACGGAGATCATCGGCCCCGTTTATGAGGATCCGTTCCGGATCGAGCTCAATGCGTTTCTTGATAGCGTCCGCACCGGCCAGCCTCCGCGCACCGGACTGGAGGATTCGCTCGAAGATCTCAGGCTGTTCCGGGAAGTCGGGCAGCACTTCCGGCGCTAGACGACGCGGCGGCTTGCCGCCAGCGGCACCCGGGGGCCGCTGGGTAGTTTGGAATGTATGTTCCGCGTTGACAAAGCAGCAGAACCGGGATTTCCTCAACTCAGCCGGATGAATGGGCCACGAAGAGCCCCGGTTGAGGGGGAGTTCCGTTGTGGCGTCCCAGTTCGCAATCAACCACATATTTGTGCCGCGGCCGCGGCTTGCAGGGCTTTGGGCTAGTGCCGTGGAGGCGCGGCTCGATGCCTGCTGTTCCCCGGGCGCCTCGCAGGTTTCCATGATGGAGGGGCGGGCCGGCTCGAGGTCGTGAACGTCGGGGATTTCAATTCCCGCAAAGGGACATCCGGAACAAAGGGGCGAGACCGGACGCCTGCTCTGTGGAGGAGACGAGGACATGAACAAGATCGCGCTGGCCGCACTGGCCACGACCATGCTGTCGACCGGATTTGCCGGTGCTGCCCATGCTGAAACCGTGGGTGTCAGCATGGCTGCTTTCGACGACAATTTCCTGACCGTGCTGCGCAATGGCATGGCTGATTATGCAACGACGCTGGAGGGGGTTGAACTGCAAGTGGAGGACGCCCAGAGCGACGTTTCCAAGCAGATGAGCCAGATCCAGAATTTCATCGCATCAGGCGTCGACGCCATCATCGTCAATGCGGTGGATACGGATGCGACGGCTCCCATGTCCCAGCTCGCAGTCGATGCGGGCATTCCGCTGGTTTATGTGAACCGGCAGCCGGTGAACCTCGATGCGCTGCCCGAGAACCAGGCTTTCGTTGCGTCCAACGAGGTGGATTCCGGGACCCTCGAGACCAAGGAAGTTTGCCGGTTGCTCAAGGAGGCCGGCAAAACGGAGGCCAATGTCGTGGTGATGATGGGCGAGCTGTCCAACCAGGCGGCCCGGCAGCGCACGCAGGATGTGCATGATGTGATTGCCGCGGACGAATGCTCGTTCATGACGGTTGTGGAAGAGCAGACTGCCAACTGGTCACGCCAGCAGGGGGCCGATCTCATGACGAACTGGCTTTCGGCGGGCATCCAGTTCGACGCGGTCATCGCCAATAATGACGAGATGGCCATTGGCGCAATCCAGGCCCTCAAAGCCGCCGGTACCGACATGGACGCCATGATCGTGGGCGGGGTGGACGCGACCCAGGATGGCCTGGCCGCTATGGAGGCCGGGGATCTCGATGTCACCGTGTTCCAGAACGCCGCCGGACAGGGCCAGGGGGCGCTCGATGCGGCCCTCGCTTTGGCCCGGGGCGAAGAGGTTGAGCGGGAGGTCTGGATTCCGTTTGAACTCGTGACGCCTGACAATCTGGCCGAGTACCAGAACAAGAACTGATCCTCCTTGGCGCACCGCTTCGGTGCGCCATTAACATCATTGGTTCGGGACATCATGATGAAACTGAATTCTGTACTTCTGGCTCTGAGCGCGCTGCCCTTGTCCTTGGTGCTACCCGCCCATGCCGAGAATATTGGCGTGTCCATGGCGAGGTTTGATAGCACCTTCTTGACCCTGCTTCGCAACGGCATGGAAGCGCGTGCCGCCGAACTGGGTGACGTCACGCTCCAGGTGGAAGATGCCGTCAATGATCCCAGCACCCAGCTTAACCAGGTTAGCAATTTCATTGCATCGGGGGTTGATGCCATCATCATCGCGGCGGTGGACGCTGAGAGTACGCCGGGTATGAGTGCCCTGGCGGACGCCGCCGGCATCCCCATTGTCTATGCCAACCACCCACCAGCCGACATTGATGCCCTGCCGGAGAAGGGCGCCTTCGTAGGCTCAAATGAGGTGGACTCGGGCACCCTGCAGACCCGCGAAGTGTGCCAACTCTTGGGGGGCAGCGGCAATGTGCTGATCCTTATGGGGCCGCTTAATAACCACTCCGCCCTTCAGCGCACTAAGGACGTGCACGACGTCATCGCAACGGACGACTGCAAGGGGATGAGCGTGCTCGAGGAGCAAACCGCCAATTGGGATCGCCTGGAAGCGGCCAATCTGATGACCAACTGGCTATCCTCCTCCATGGAGTTCGATGCGGTTATCGCCAACAATGACGAGATGGCGATCGGCGCGATCCAGGCGCTGAAGTCAGTAGGTCGTGACATGGATGGAGTTGTAGTTGCGGGCGTGGACGCGACGCCAGATGGATTGGCCGCGATGGCGGCGGGCGATCTTGATGTGACCGTGTTCCAGAACGCCCAGGCGCAAGGGGCCGCCTCCGTGGACGCGGCCATTGCCTTGGCACGCGGTGAGGCGACTGAACAGAAAATTTGGGTGCCGTTTGAACTCGTCACGCCCGAAAACATGGCCGAGTACCAGAACAAAAACTAGGCTTAGCTTCCCGTCGGAGGGGAAGCGACCCTGAGCAAGGGAGGCGGGGCGATGGTTAGTCCGCAGACGATGCGCGCCGTTCGCGAGAGCGGGGCGGTGCCCAATTCGCCGTTCCTTCTGGAGATTGCCCATGCCCGCAAGGAGTTCCCGGGGGTGGTGGCGCTGGACGACGTGTCGTTGCACCTGCGGCGCGGCACGGTGCATGCGCTGATGGGGGAGAATGGGGCGGGCAAGTCGACGCTGATGAAAATCATTGCCGGGATCTACACGCCCGATAGTGGCTCGGTGCGGCTGCGGGGGCAAGAGATCCGGCTCAAGTCCCCGCTCGATGCGCTAGAGAACGGCATTGCCATGATCCATCAGGAACTCAACCTGATGCCCTATATGACGGTGGCCGAGAATATCTGGATCCGGCGCGAGCCGCTCAACCGCTTCGGGCTGGTTGACCATCGCGTACTCAACCGGCGGACGCAGGAGCTGTTTGATCGGCTCCATATCGACATCGACCCAGAAGTGCAGGTTTCGAGCCTCACCGTGGCCAGCCGCCAGATGGTCGAGATCGCCAAGGCAGTCTCCTATGAGAGCGATGTTCTGATCATGGACGAGCCCACTTCGGCCCTGACCGAAACGGAAGTGGCGCATCTGTTTGCGATCATACGCGACCTCCGCCGCGACGGAAAGGGCATTGTCTACATCACCCACAAGATGAGCGAGCTTTTCGAGATCGCCGACGAGGTTTCGGTGTTCCGGGACGGACGCTATATCGGCACCCATCCTGCGGCAGAGGTCACGCGCGACGAGATCATCCGCATGATGGTGGGCCGCGAGATCACCCAGCTCTTCCCCAAGGAGGAGGTGCCGATCGGGGAGGTGGTGATTTCGGTCAAGGACCTCGCGCTCGAGGGGGTGTTCGCCGACATTTCGTTCGACGTGCATGCCGGGGAAATCCTGGGCATTGCGGGCCTTGTGGGTTCGGGGCGCTCCAATGTCGCCGAAACGATCTTTGGCATCACGCCGGCCACTGCGGGCACGATCGAGGTGCGGGGAGAGCAACTGGATGTCACCTCGCCCACGGTCGCGATCCATCATGGCATGGCGCTGATCACCGAGGATCGCAAGGAGACGGGCTGCCTGCTAATGCTCGACATTCAGGAGAACATGCAGCTGGCGGTGATCCAAGACAGGTTCACCCGCGCAGGCTTTGTGCAGCAAGGGCCGCTCAGCCGCGCCTGCGAGGAGATGAGTGCCAAGTTGCGGATCAAGGCGCCGAGCCTTGAGGAGCAGGTGGAGAATCTGTCGGGAGGCAACCAGCAAAAAGTGCTGATCGGGCGTTGGCTGTTGACCGGACCCAAGATCCTGATCCTCGATGAGCCGACCCGCGGCATCGATGTGGGGGCCAAGGCCGAGATCCACCGGCTCGTGACGCAACTAGCGCGGCAGGGCGTGGCCGTGATCATGATTTCCTCCGAGCTGCCGGAGGTACTGGGCATGAGCGACCGCATCATGGTGATGCATCAGGGGCGCGTCACCGGGATCCTCGATCGCGCCGAGGCCGATCAGGTCAAGATCATGGACCTGGCCGCGCGATGAGTGATTACTGCAACACGGCCGCAGGGAGGACCTGAGCCATGACCATCACATCCGATACCATGGCCCCGCCGCGGGTCCGCCGGCGCCGCTTGCCAACGGAACTCTCGATCCTGCTGGTTCTTCTGGGCATTGCCCTCACCTTTGAAGCCTTGGGCTGGATATTTATCGGCCAATCCTTCCTGCTCAATCAGCAGCGCCTCACCATCATGATCCTGCAGGTTTCGGTGGTGGGGATCATCGCGGTGGGCGTCACCCAGGTGATCATCACCGGCGGCATCGATTTGAGCTCTGGCTCGGTGGTGGGCATGACAGCGATGATTGCCGCGAGCTTTGCCCAGAGCGCCGATTGGGCGCGGCCAGTTTATCCGGGGCTGGTCAGCCTTCCCGTCGTGGTGCCGATCCTGATCGGGCTGGCGATCGGCACGCTGGCCGGGGTGATCAATGGCTCGCTGATCGCCTTCACCAAGATCCCGCCCTTTATTGCCACGCTTGGTATGATGGTTTCGGCGCGGGGTGTCGCCAAATGGTACACCAAGGGGCAGCCGGTTTCGGGGCTTACGCCAGAGTTCACCTCGATCGGCTTCGGGATCTGGCCGGTGCTGATCTTTTTGGGGGTGGCGCTGATCTTCCACATCGCGCTGCGCTATACGCGCTACGGCAAGTTCACCTATGCCATTGGCGCCAACCCGCAGGCGGCGCGCGTATCCGGCATCGATATCGAGCGCCACCTCATCAAGGTTTATGCCATTGCCGGCATGCTGGCGGGGCTCGCGGGCCTTGTCACCGCGGCCCGGGCGCAAACAGCGCAGTCGGGCATGGGGGTGATGTATGAACTCGATGCCATCGCTGCCGCCGTGATCGGCGGCACGTCGCTGGCGGGCGGGCAGGGGCGGATCACCGGCACGGTGATCGGTACGATTATCCTCGGGACGATGACGTCGGGATTCACCTTTTTGCGCATCGACGCCTACTACCAGGAGATCATCAAGGGCATGATCATCGTTGCGGCCGTGGTGGCCGACCAATATCGCCAGCGCAAGCGCAAGAAAGTCTAGGATTGGCGCAGCGCGCCAGCTCCACTTCCATCACGATGCCGCTGGTTTCATCCGGTGGCATCCTGAAATCTCGGCATCGACCGCGGCGCATGGCCGGGGGACGCGTCGAGCAGAGTTGAACCAGCCGCGCCAGGAGCCTGGCGCATATTTCGGAGACTACACATGACGGTTCGTTTCGGCCTGCTGGGTGCTGGCCGCATTGGCAAGGTGCATGCCAAGGCGATCACTGCCAATTCCCAGGCGCAACTGGTGGCGGTGGCCGACGCCTTCCCGCAGGCTGCCACCGATCTGGCGGGGGTTTATGGCGCCGAGATCCGCAGCACCGAGCAGATCCTCAACGCCGCCGATATCGATGCGGTGGTGATCTGCACGCCCACCGACACTCATGCCGATCTGATCGAGCAGTTTGCTCGTGCGGGCAAGGCGATCTTTTGCGAGAAGCCGATCGATCTCGATGTGGCTCGGGTGCGGGCATGCCTATCCGTGGTGGATGCGGAAGGCGCGACGCTGATGGTGGGCTTCAACCGCAGGTTCGACCCGCACTTCACCGCGGTCAAGGAGGTGATCGACCGGCACGAGATCGGGCAGGTGGAGATGGTCACTATCGTGTCGCGCGATCCCGGGGCGCCGCCGGTCGATTACATCAAGCGCTCTGGCGGCATTTTCCGCGACATGACGATCCATGATTTCGACATGGCGCGGTTCCTGCTGGGCGAAGAGATCGAGAGCGTTACCGCGCAGGCCTCCGTGCTGGTCGATCCGGCTATCGGAGAGGCCGGTGATTTCGACAGCGTTTCGGTGATGCTGCAGACCGCCACGGGCAAGCACGCCACGATCTCCAACTCCCGGCGCGCCACCTATGGCTATGACCAGCGCATTGAGGTGCATGGCTCCAAGGGGTCGGTGGCGGCTGAGAACCAGCGTCCAGTGTCGATCGAGGTCGCCAATGCCTCGGGCTATACCCGCCCGCCGCTGCACGACTTCTTCATGACGCGCTATACCGAAGCCTATGCGCGCGAAATCGAGGCCTTTATCGATGCGGTGCAAGCCAAGGCACCGGCGTCGCCAAGCGGACTCGATGGGCTGATCGCGCTGGCGCTGGCCGATGCGGCGCTCCGATCCGTGCGGGAGGGCCGCACGGTCAAGCTCACTGAAATTATGCCCAACAGCTAAGCGCTATTTCAGCAGCCACTCATGCTCAGGCGCATTGTGGAATTTCCAGATGCGCTTGGGCCCGGCCATGACGTTGAGATAATAAAGGTCGTAGCCAGCGGTGGTCGCCACAGGATGGTAGCCGCGCGGCACGAGCGTGACGTCGCCATCCTCGATCACCAGCGCTTCATCAAGGCTGCGATCGTCGGTGTAAACCCGCTGCATGGCAAAGCCCTGGGGCGGGTTGAGCCGGTGGAAATAGGTCTCCTCCAGCTGGCTTTCATGAGGGAGATTGTCCGTGTCATGCTTGTGGGGCGGGTAGGACGAGGTGTTGCCCTGTGGGGTGATCACTTCGACCACCAGCAGCGCGTTAGCCGCGCCGTCATCCTCGGGCATGATGTTGTAGACATGCCGGACATTGGCGCCCTTGCCGCGGGTGATGCGGGGATGCCGGCCCGGCTCGATCACCTGGGCGGTGTAAGCGCCGCCGCCGGGGGCCGAGCAGACCGCCAGTTCGAGCGGGGTGGTCGCGTCCACCACCCATTCGCTGCCCATCGGCAGGTAAACGGCCCAGGGTGCGCCCTCGAAGGGCGACATGCGCTCGCCGAGTTCCCCCAGATCGACCCCATCCACCGAAACGCGGGCCTTGCCGCTGACGAAGACGAGGCAGAGTTCGTTGATGCCCGCCTCGCCGCCCGCCACCTGGCCGACCTCGAGCTTGTGGAGGGCGAAACCGACATGGCTCCAGCCCGCCGAAGCGGGGGTTACATCATGCACCAGGCCCGTCTTGGCCATCGGGCGGACGCGTAGACTGCTCTGGCTCATTGCCGGGCTCCTGCTTGGGGAAGGCGTAGAAGTAATTGTAGAGGAAGTAGGCCAAGGCGGCACCGACCAGCACACCCCAGAACGGCTCCTGGTTCCAAAACCATTCCCAGACGCACCAGATCACCAGAAAGACCGCGACGGCCACGCGGCGCCAGAGGGGCTGGAACCAGGAAATGTCGTTGGATTTAAGCGCCACGCGCGAGCCTCCTGCGGGGGAACTCCCCCCTTTTTCTTACGAAAAAGCCTGCCCGTTGGGAAAGCCTTGTGTTTCTACAGTGTAACCCGCGGCGGTCATGACGCGCATAAGTTCGGCATGACCAATTTGCGCCATCCGCAGTGGCGGGTTCTGGCGCGGGTCCTGCTCGGCTTCGACCACGAACCAGCCTTCATAACCGTAATCGGCCAAGCGCTGCACGATGGCGCCGAAGTCGAGCGAGCCATCGCCCGGCACGGTGAAGGCGCCAAGGGCTACGGCATCGAGGAAGGACTGGCGCGAGCGATCAAGCGAATTGATGACGTCGAGGCGGACATCCTTGACGTGGACATGATTGATGCGGGCGTGGTGGTTTTCGATGGCGCGCAGCACATCGCCGCCGGCAAAGGCCAGATGGCCGGCATCGAGCAGCAGCGGAATGCCGGGGCCGGAATGGCGCATGAAGGCGTCGAGTTCGGCCTCCGTTTCAACCACCGCGGCCATGTGGTGATGGTAGCTCAGGGGCATGCCCTGGTCGGCGCACCATTCGCCAAAGCGGGTGACCCGGGCGGCATAGGCCCTCATTTCATCATCGGACAGGCGGGGCTTGGCGGCGAGCGGCTTGGAGCGGTCGCCCTGGATGGAGCGTCCGACTTCGCCATAAACAATGCAGGGTGCGCCCACCGCCTTGAAGAGCTCGATCATGGGGGCGATGCGATCCTGGTTGGCGGCCAGTTCCTCGTCGACGAGGGTGCCGGAAAACCAGCCGCCGCAGAGCGTGACATCGGCGGCCCGCAGGATGGGCAGCATGGTGGCGGGGTCTTCGGGGAAGCGGCGGCCTTTTTCCATGCCGGTAAAGCCCGCCGAACGCGACTGGCGCAGGCATTCCTCTAGCGACACGTCATCGCTGAGTTCGGCGAGGTCGTCGTTCCACCAGGCGATGGGGGACATGCCAAGCTTGGCTTTCATGGTTTTTGCCTTCTTTGCTGCCACGCCCTCGTGGTTCGAGGGTCGCTGCGCTCCCGCCTCACCATGAGGGCTACTGGGGCGCGGAGTTGGTACGAGCTTCCGATGGTCCTCGTTGTACGGGGCGAACTCTTCGCGAGCCTCGAACCGCGACGACGTGGCACCTAGCCCACCTGCTGGGCTTTGAGCGCTACCACATAGGCTTCGCGGGCGGCGTTGACCTGGGGGCGATCGCTAACTTCGGGCACGGCCACGTCCCACCAGTGCCCGCCCGCTTCGGTGGCGATCAGGGGATCGGTGTCGATGACGATCACCGTGGTCTGGGTGGAGGTTTCGGTTTCCTGCAGCGCCGCTTCCAACTCGCTGATCGAGGCCACCTTGCGCGAGACGGCCCCCATCGCAGCGGCATGAGCGGCAAAGTCGATATTGGGCAGGGTGGTGTGCCGGGTGTCCTTGAGGAGATTGTTGAAGTTGGCGCCGCCGGTGGCCATCTGCAGCCGATTGATGCAGCCAAAGCCGGCATTGTCGAGCAGCACGATCGTAAGCTTGGCGCCCAGCATAATGGCGCTGACGATCTCGGAATTGAGCATCATGTAGCTGCCATCGCCCAGCATGACGACCACGTCGTCCTTCGGGCGGGCGAGCTTCACGCCGAGGCCGCCGGCGATCTCGTAGCCCATGGTCGAAAAGCCATATTCCATGTGGTAGCTGCCGGGGCCTTCGGCCTTCCAGAGCTTGTGCAATTCGCCGGGCAGGCCGCCCGAGGCACAGACCAGGGTGGCGCCGGGGCGAGCCCGCTGCACGGCGCCGATCACCTGGGCGTCGGAGGGCAGCTCGGCATTGGTCACGGCGGTAACGGCGTCGGCGGCCGTGAGCCATTCGTCCTTTTCGGCGTGGGCCCTGTCGGTCCATTCGGGATCGGCCTGCCAGCCGGTAAGGGCGGCATTGAGCGCCTCGAGGCCCGCTCGGGCATCGGCGACGAGCGGCAGAGCGGCGTGCTTTTGCGCATCGAAGGGCTGCACATTGAGGCCGATGATCTTGAGATCGGGGTTCTTGAACAGGGCCCAGGAGCCGGTGGTGAAATCCTGCAGCCGCGTGCCGACGGCAAGCACCACATCGGCTTCTTCGGCGAGCTTGTTGGACGCGGAACTGCCGGTGACGCCGACCGAGCCCATGTTGAGGGGATGATCGTGGGGGAGGCTCGATTTGCCTGACTGGGTTTCCATCACCGGCACGCCATAGCGTTCGGCGAAGTTGCGCAGGGTGTCGGTGGCTAGCGAATAGAGCGTGCCGCCGCCCGAGATGATCACCGGCTTTTTTGCGTGCAGCAGCGCCGTGGCGGCCTGGGCGAACTCGTCGCCATCGGGCATGATGCGGCGGATGGTCCAGATCTTTTCGGCAAAAAAGCTCTCTGGGTAATCGTAGGCCTCGGCCTGCACATCCTGGCAGAGGCTGAGAGTCACCGGGCCGCATTCGGCCGGATCGGTCAGCACCTGCATGGCGCGGCGCAGGGCGGGAATGATCTGCTCGGGGCGGGTGATGCGATCGAAATAGCGGCTCACCGGGCGGAAGCAGTCATTGGCCGAAGTCGTGCCGTCGCCCCAGTTTTCGACCTGCTGCAGCACGGGATCGGGGAGGCGATTGGCAAAGACATCGCCGGGCAGGAGCAGCAGCGGCAGACGATTGACATGGGCAAGGGCGGCAGCCGTGACCATGTTGAGCGCGCCCGGGCCGATGGAGCTCGTGACAGCCATGAAGCGGCGGCGAAAACTCGCCTTGGCAAAGCCAATGGCGGCATGAGCCATGCCCTGCTCGTTCTGGCCGCGATAGGTCGGCAAGGTGTCGCGGACGCCATAGAGCGCCTCGCCGATCCCGGCGACATTGCCGTGTCCGAAAATGGCGAACACACCGCCGAAGATGGGCACGGTTTCCCCGTCGACCACCGTCATCTGCTTGGTCAGGAACCGGGCCACGGCCTGGGCCATGGTTAGTCGAACAGTTTGCTGGCTCATGATCTTTGTCTCGGTTCTTGCGTCTGCAATGTGGTGCCCCTTGGGGTCAACTCGGCAGCCTGATGCCTTCAGCCGGCCACCTCAAGCCGCCCGGCTTTCGCCCAGCCGCTCCCATACCTCTACCAGCGCGCCGAACCGCTGAGCCATGTCGGCGACTGCCTCCTCGTCGCTCATGGTGCCGGCGAGCCATTGTCTGGCGGCGTCGGCGAAGATGGTGCGGCCCACCGCAAAGCCTTTGACCCAGCGCGAATTGCGAGCCGTCGAGAAGCCAGCTTCCAGCACATCGTGCGGCGCTTCAAGGCCCAGCAGCACCACGCCTCGACAATAAGGGTCATTGCCCTCGATCACTGCGTCGATGGCAGACCAGGCCACGGTGCTCTTCTGGGTTTCGAGCTTCCACCAGTCGGGCTTGACGCCGGCGGCATAGATCTCGCTCATGGCGCGGCTGATCGTGTCGTCGGCGATGGGGCCGTGCTTGCCGGCAATGATCTCAACCAGAATGTCGCGTCCGACCTTGCGGGCGGCCTCGTAGGCGGTGCGCAGCTTGTCGATCTGGTCACGCTTGAGATCGGCGGGGTCGTCGGGGTGATAAAAGCAGAGCACCTTGAGGCAGTGGTCGACTGGCCAATCCACGAGGCGCGAGCCAAGGTCCTGGCTGAACTCGAAGCGCAGGGGCCGGGAGCCGGGCAGCTCGACGGGGCGGCCAATCCAGAAGTCGGGCAGGGCGGCTGCGGCGAACAGGGCATCGCGGCCATATTTGTCGTCGAGCAGCATGCCAAAGCCCGGGCGACCCCCAGCGATTGCGGCAGCGGCCTTGACGGCCAGGGCCTTGAAGGCGGGGATGCGGGCCAGTTTTTGCGGATCGCCGCCGGCAAGATCCTCGAGCTGGCTGCGGTGATCGATGGCCAGGGCCATGAGGCTGGGGATCTGGCGGCGGCCGGTCGTGGCCCAATGGATGTGGTTGAGCTCGGCATCCTTGCGCAGGGCGCGTTCGCTGCTGCCCTTGGCGAGGAAGTGGTTGAGCTCGGCCCAGCTGGGATATTCGGGCGAGCAGAGGAGGCGCGACACCGCAAATGCGCCGCAGGCATTGGCCCAGGTGGCGCTGGTGGCATGATCCTCGCCGCGCAGCCAGCCGCGGAGCCAGCCGCTCATGAAGGCATCGCCGGCCCCCAGGACATTGTAGACCTCGATGGGGAAGCCCTTGCCGACAATGCCATCCTCGAGGTTGTCGGGGATGGGGCCGTCATAAACGATGCAGCCCATGGGGCCGCGCTTGAGGACGATCGTGGCATCCGAAAGGGTGCGGATGGTGCGTAGGGCCGCCGGCAGATCGGCCTCGCCCGAGGCGATCAGCACTTCTTCCTCGGTGCCCACGATCAGGTCGCAATCGGGCAAGACGCTCTTGTATTTTTCGCTGACAACATCCGAGGCGACATAGCGCGAGAAGCCCGCTTCATGCCCGGCCAGGCCCCAGAGATTGGGGCGGTAATCGATATCGAAGCCGACGCGGGCGCCATGGGCCTTGGCGAGGCGGATGGCCTTTTTCTGGGCCGCTTCGCTGTGGGGGCGGGAGAAATGGGTGCCGGTGACGATCACGGCGCCAGCCGAAGCGATGAAGCTTTCGTCGATATCGTCCTCGGACAGCGCCATGTCCGCGCAATCGGTGCGGTAAAAGATCATGGGCGAGACGCCCTCGGCTTCCACCGACAGCAGCACCAGAGCGGTGAGGCGCTCGGGATCGGTATGAACGCCGGCGGTCTGCACGCCTTCGCGTTCGAGCTGTTCGCGGATGAAGCGGCCCATCTGTTCGTTGCCGACGCGGGTGATCAGCGCCGATTTAAGCCCCAGCCGCGCGGTGCCGACGGCGATATTGGCGGGGCAGCCGCCGACGGATTTAGCGAAGCTGCCAATGTCTTCGAGGCGGGTGCCGATCTGCTGGCCATAGAGGTCAACGGAGGCGCGCCCAATGGTGATGACGTCGAGGGGCTTATCCCCGGTGCTGGGGTTTGAACTCCTCACAGCGATCCTCCCATTCGGCTTGGCCGATTTGCAGTCATGCAGCGTGCTGCTTGACCTTTTGAAACATGGGTTCTGCGCTGCGTCAACATGGAACTGCCGTTCCAATCGAGGGGGCTGGGGCCTCCATGCGGATGCCCAAGATCGCGGTGGTTAGGCGCGGCGGCGCTGTTCGGCGATGCTGACGGTCAGGGCCATGGCAAAGGCCATGCTCGCGGAAAGGGAGCGGAACCCGGCATGGTCGGCTTCCACCACTTCGAACCATTCGCGCGAGCATTCCGCGAGGGGCGAAAAGGCGGAGTCGGTGAGGGAAACAACGGGGATATCTCGCGCCGCGAGGGTGCGCGCCTGGGCGGCGCTTTCGGGCGCGTAGGGCGAAAAACTCACCGCAAAAGCGGCGTCGCGGGGGGTGGCCATGGCGAGAAGGTCGTCATCCATCCCATTGGCGGTGCCCACGAGTTGGCAGCTTACGCGCAGCTTGCCGAAGGCATAGGCCATGTAGCTGCTGATGGGGTAGGAGCGGCGCTTGGCGATGAGGTAGATGGTGTCGGCCCTGGCCAGCAGCGTTACCGCCCGCTCAAAGCTGTCCGGATCGACAGCGGCGCCGATGGCATCAATGGAGCGGTGTGCCGCCGCCAAAAAGCCGTTGAAGATATTGGTGCTCTCCGCCCGCGCCGTCCCGTCCTGCTCGAGGGTGCGCAGGCGCTCCTCATAGGATGAGGTGCGTTCGCGCAGGCGGGCGCGAAAGAGCTGTTGCAGGCCGGAAAAGCCGTCAAAGCCGAAATGCTGGGCGAAGCGCACCAGGGTCGAGGGTTGGACATCGGCCGAGAGGGCGATGCTGGCGGCGGTACCGAAGGCGATCTCGTCGGGATTGTCGAGGGCATAGGCGGCTACCTGGGTCAGCCGCTTGGGCAGCTCGTTCTTGCGCTCGAGAATGGTGGCGCGCAGGGCATCGTAGTCGGCAGGGGTGAGGGGCTTGGCAGCGGCGTCAGTCATCGGCGAAATCCCGGTTCCCCTCCCATAATCCTCAAAGCCCCGGACGGCACAAGGCGCGAGCCCTATTCCCGATCACCCCAAGCTCGATTATCCATTTTAACACGAGGGAGGACGTGATGGATAATTCGATTGGTGTGGGCCTGATCGGCACCGGCTATATGGGCAAATGCCATGCGCTGGCATGGACCGGCGTCAAGGCGGTGTTCGGCGATCGGCCGCGGCCGCGCCTGGTGCATCTGGCAGAGGTGGATGCGGGATTGGCGGCGCGCCGGGCCGAGGAGTTCGGGTTCGAGCGCTCAACCGTGGATTGGCGCGTACTCGTGACCGACCCCGATGTCGAGGTGGTGTCGATCACCACGCCCAATGCGTTTCACGCGGAGATGGCGGTGGCGGCGCTCGAAGCGGGCAAGCATGTGTGGTGCGAAAAGCCGATGGCGGTGACGCTGGCCGATGCCGAGCGGATGACCGCGGCGGCCCGGGCCTCAGGCAAGACAGCGGTGCTGGGCTACAACTATATTCAAAATCCCATGATCCGGCAGATCGGGGCGATCCTCGCCGAGGGCACGATTGGCACGGTCAATCATGTCCGGCTGGAGATGGACGAGGATTTCATGGCTGATCCCGAGGCGCCGTTCTTCTGGAAGAACGAGCTGGCGGCGGGCTATGGCGCGATCGACGATTTCGGGGTGCATCCGCTCAGCCTCCTGCAGGTGCTGTTCGGCCTGCCCAGCCGGGTGTTCGCCAATCTCAGCAAGCCCTATCCTGACCGGCCCAACCGCGAGGGCGGGCGGCGCAGTGTCGAGAACTGGGATGTCAGCAGTATTCTGTTTGAACTCGGGCCCGAGATCAGCGGCCTCATGGCGCTGAGCCGCACCGCGTGGGGGCGCAAGGGGCGGATCGCGCTGCAGATCTTTGGCAGCAAGGGCAGCATCGCCTATGACCAGGAGCGGCTCAACGAGCTGCAGCTTTATGTGACGAGCGACAAGCCAAGCGAGCAGGGGTTCCGCACCATCCTGTCGGGACCGCGGCATCCGCCTTATGACCGCTTCGTGCCGGCGGCAGGGCATACATTGGGATTCAACGATCTCAAGATCATCGAATGCCACGAATTGCTGCGGGCGATTGCCGGCGAGCCGGCGCGGGTGATCGATTTCGAGAGTGGGCTGCAGATCGAGCAGGCGGTGCATGCGATGGGTCAGTCGCATCGCGAGCAGCGCTGGGTGGAGATCGACTAGAGACGGGGCCGGTCAGAAGGCGGCGCGTTCGCGTTCCACGATTTCGGCGAGGAAGCTGCGGTCGCCGCCACGCGGCGGAGGTGCCGCAAGGATGGCGCTGGATTCCAGCGGCTGACGATGGGCTGAGGGGGAAGAGGGTCAGCGCTCTGGCCGAAAATCGGTCGGAGCGCAAGGTCGGGATGGTTGAACGCAGCTAGGGCCCAGGGCTTGGTCGCCCCGGGTCGAAGCGTTAGTCAGTCGCCACTTAGTCGTCGGTGTTGAGCGACAGCGATGCGGGAGCGAAAGTCGAAGAGGTGCGGGCCGCTGGTGCGCTAGCGCCTACATCGAGATTGGTGCCAACAGCGTTGGTGCTGCCGAGTGGGCTGAGCGTATAGCGATCAACGAGCACGACATAGTGGCTGCCATCAGGGTTGACTGCCTGCACGCGGATGGCGTCGCCCCACTGCTCGACGCTGGTGGCGTCGATGTCGCGGTGCGCCAGAACCGAGGTGATCTCGTTGATGGTGCGGCCGTTGATTTCGCGGGTCTCAACCAGGCTTTCAGCGGCCATGGTGACGGGTGCTGTAGCGAGGAGAGCGAGGGCGACGAGGCTGATTTTCAGTGACATGGAAGAATCCTTTCGTTTGAATTTCCGTGTGACTGATAGCTAGGTCGACCATGGTCCCCGAATAAGACGTGGAATGTAGAAGCTTTGTTTCTCTACAGAGACAATCAGCTGGTGGGAGCCGGGGGCTCCTGTCAGGCTGCCGCGTTGGCCTGATCGGCCAATCGCTCGCAGGTGGCGAGCCGCTCGGGTACTGCGCCGGCGAGGTAATCCAGCAAGACCCTTACAGCCGGAACAAGACCTTTGCGTGACGAAAAAACGGCATGAACGATGCCATCCGGCGTGTACCAGCCGGGAAGCAAATGCACCAATTCGCCGCGGGCAAAGGCGGGGGCCGCGGCATATTCAGGCAAGACAGTGACGCCCAGGCCGGCAATGGCGCTGGTGCGCAGAACAACAAAGCTGCTGCACATCAAGCGCGGTCGACTGCGGATCTGGCGGGTTTCGCCATCGGGCCCGGTTAAAAGCCAGTCTACCTCCTCGTGGACGTTGAGAGAGGATAAGGTGGGCAGCTGCGACAGGGTATCGATAGTGATGGGGTGACGCACCGCTTCTACCAAGGCGGGGCTGGCGACAAGGACGCCCCGGGCCTGCCCAAGACGGCGCACGATCAAGTTGGGGTCGGAATCCAGGCTCGAACGGGCCCGAATGGCGACATCGACGCCGTCCTCGACCAGATCGGCAGCCCGGTCGATGACCTTGACCTGCACGCGAACCCGCGAATAACGGGCGAGGAATTCGGGGAGGAGCTCGTTGATCAGTTCATCAAGCAGGGCCTGGGGACAGCTGAGACGGACGATGCCGTTGGGCTCGGTCTGAGCTTGCGCGGCGACGGCCTGGGCGCCTTCGGCACCGGCCAACATGGTTTCCGCCTGCTCGAAGACGGCGCGGCCGACTTCGGTGAGCCGTAAGTGACGCGTGGTGCGCTCCAGCAGGCGTACGCCGAGCTGGGCTTCGAGCTGGGCTACGCGCTTGCTCAACGTTGCCTTGGGCGTGCCCGTAGCTCGGCCGGCAGCGGTGAAGCCGCCATGGGTGGCAACGGAGTGGAAGAAGTAGAGATCGTTCAGATCGAGCATTGTATGCATGTGTCCATCTCGCCGAGACTCTCTAAACCGCCTGCCCGGCGGCCGGGCGGCCGGGCGGCTCGCGGAGCCAGGTGGAGGCAGGTTCGGCCGCGAGGGCGCAGTGTGTCACGGTTTGGGTGCCACGTGGATTTCTTCCGCGCAACAATTGTTGCCAATATGCTGTTAGCCGCGGTGGCAGCGGCTGGACCCCGGCGGGTTGATTGCCAAGCGCCGGCGATCGGCGTTATGGCCTTAGGGATGCAGAGAGCCAACGCCGCAGGGAGGAATGCGAGTGAGCGTAGCCTTTACCAAGGAAGACAGTGCGCAAACGGCGGCGGAAACCATGCTGCCGGATCGCCCGATCCCGGCTGGGCCCAATCTCGTGACCGAAGCGGGATTGACGGCGCTGCAGGCGCAGCTGGAGGCAGCGCGCGCCGCCTATGAAGCTGCCATGGCGATCGAGGACACCGATGAAAAGCGGCGCGAAGGGGCCGGCCCCCTGCGAGACCTGCGTTATTTCACCGAACGGGTGCGCACTGCGCAGGTGATGCCCGAGCCGGCAGGCACCGATAGGGTGCTGTTTGGCAGCACGGTGACCTTTCAGCGCGATGACGGGCGGGTGCAGACTTATCGCATCGTGGGGGAAGACGAGGCCGACCCGAAGGCCGGCTCCATCTCCTACGCTTCGCCGATCGCCGCGGCGCTGATGGGCAAGGCCGTAGGCGATGCGGCTAACCTGGGCGCGCAAGAACTCGAGATCGTGGACATCGCATAAGCCGGCAAGCTGCAGCTGAAGCCGCACCGGCCTTGGGCCGTGCGGGTATGGGGCAGGCGGGCGTCGCAGCGAGGGCTGCGACATGGGGCGAAGTTCGCCTCGGTGCCGGTCGTCCGGCGGGAAATGGAAGGTGAAGCAAGCTTCGCCCCATGCTCTATCGGAGACTCTTCGGTGAGGACCGTCCGTGGCTAGACCCGTGCCAAACGCCAGAAGCCCTGAGGCTTCATGGACCGGGGGATGAAATCGGTCCCGGATCATCCTCGTCCCGAAGGAGCTTGGGCGACCCCAAACCCATCCGATATTCCCGCACCGACCGTTCGTCGCGACCGCGCAGCTTGCCCGGGAACAAGGGGGATTGTGCCTGAGGTTTTCGGGGGCGGGGATAAGTTTATGGGGGGCGGTGATGGCCGCCCTCGTGGTTCGAGGCTGCGCTTCGCTACGCACCTCACCATGAGGGCTCCGGCTCCGTGTTTACTCGGCCGCTTGCGCGCGCTCGGTTTGTCATCCCGTTTCAGGCTTGTGAGCGTGCCCGAGCGCTGCGAGGCGCGGGTGAAAGGGAAAATTAGCCAGTTTCGGGGAGGAGTGGTGGCAATTGTCCCACCAGGAATAACGCATGCGCAAAGCCCTTTTCGCCGTCCTCGGCCTGTTGCTGGTGACCTCCGCTGGTGCTGCCGAATGGAAATATGAAGGGGGCAATGTTCCCATTGCCTGGTTCGATAATGGCGATGCCCAGTTCCAGTTCGCCTGCCGTGGCGGCCAGCTAGCCATGGGCTTTTGGGTGCGCAAGCCCGACGCGGCGGTTGCCGGCAGCACGGCCCTAAGCCTCGCCATTACTCCGGACCCGGCCGAGGGCAGCAAAGTTACTGGTGGGGCCGGCACCAGCTTTGCCCAGGACATGCCGCTGGTGCATTCCGATGGCTCCTCAGTGATCGTCCGCGGCCCCGTAGCGCGCCAGTGGGCCAAGATCGCGCAAGGCGCGCGCGATCGTATCCGGGTCGCCTATGTGCGGCCGGCCGGCAGTGGGCTCGACGTATTCGACACCAATGTCTTTGGCGCCAAGGGTTCCTCGGGCGCCATCGCCAAGGTGCTGGCTAAATGTAGCTAAGGCCGGGCGATCCTATGCAGGCGGCTCAGTCACGAAGGGCATGATATCGACGCTATCGCCGGGAAACACGCTAAAATGGGGATGGTTTTCAAAGAGGCGCGCAGCGTCCTCGATGGTTGGTGCTTCCACCGTGAGATAGCCGCAGACCGCGTTGGTGGCGGGCGCGGTTCCTGAGCTGGAAACGCGCAGGGTCTTGCCGACCATGCCGCCGCGGTCGGGGATATGAGCGGCGTTGCGGCTCTCCCATTCCGTCCATTGCGCGACGCCTTTGGCATCAATGGCGTCCTGTTCGGCCCTCGGGAGGGCGCGGAAGCGGACGACGTTATCGGGCTGCATGGTGTAAAGGGCGAGAAAGCGGGGCATCGGGAGGCTCCTGGTTCTGGCGTTACACGGGTTAGCTTAGCCGTTCGGCGCGCGCGTGTCGCTAGCGGCGATGCGGGGCTTGGGTCCGGCCTTTCCTGGCACCCCGAGCAGTGGCCACCCGGACGTGGTTTCAGGTTGGTCCGGGCGGCCAGCATTTTCCTCGGTTCGATCGTCCATTCCCCCGTCACGCGGCAAAAACGGGGATTTCCGCTGCGGCGCGACGTTCCAGCAGCGCCAGCATGAGAACGATCGCGGCCTGGACGAGGAGAAAAGTCCAGCCCAATGCGCTGGGGGTGAAGAGACCAGCGAAGGGCAGGGCGATGCTGGCGACTACCCAAGCAATGTTGCCCAAGATGATGAAGTTGGTTGCCCAGTTCGCCGGGTGCTGGCGGCGGGCGGTGATGGCCATGAAGATGGCGATGGGAAGCAGCAGCATGCCGGCATAGAACAGGAAGCCGGACGGGATGGCGGTCAGCCTCGATAACGGCCCTGAGCCAGCGAGCAACAGCAAAGCCATTGCGGTGCAAGTTGCCGCATCAATGAACAGCAGACGACGAAGCGATAGATTTGGCATCGGATTGGTCCTCGGTTGAGCCGGCCAGCACGGCCGGTGAGGAAAATCTGCTATTGATGTGTGCTGAGGTCGATTACGTGCCAGGTAATCGGCACAAGATGACCGCACCGCTACTCAGGGCGCATGAGTATGACCGATACCCTCAGCATTGGTGAACTTATTGCGGGCTGGCGCCGCCGCCGCAGGATGAGCCAGCTTGAACTGGCCCTGGAAGCGGGGATCTCACAACGGCATCTCAGCTTTCTCGAATCGGGTCGTTCGCGCCCCAGCAGCGACATGGTGCTGCGGCTTTCCGAGCAGATGAGCGTGCCTTTGCGCGAGCGCAATGCTCTCCTCGTGGCGGCAGGCCATGCGCCGAGCTATCGGGAGCAAAGCATCGACCACATCGAGATGGCGGCGGCCCGCCAGGCGGTGCAATCCATCCTCGATGGCCACCGCCCGCACCCGGCGCTTGCCCTTGACCGACACTGGAACCTGCTGCTGGCAAACGAGCCGGCGTTGCGGCTCATGGACGGCGCCGACGCTAGTCTAGCGCAAGCACCAGTCAATGTGTTGCGGCTGAGCCTGCATCCGCTGGGTCTAGCAGCGCGGATCATCAATTATCGGCATTGGAAAGCCCATATCGTCCAACGGCTGATCCAGCAGATCGAACTCACCGGCGACCAAGAGCTGGTGGCATTGCTGGACGAGATCCAATCCTTTCCGGTGCCCGCCAAGGCGGAGCCCCACTCGGGGAAGCTCGCAGGTGGTCACCCCATAGCGGTTCCGCTTCGGCTTGCCAGCCCACAGGGCGTGTTGTCGTTCCTTTCGACCACCACGATCTTCGGGTCGGCGCTCGATATCACCCTGTCAGAACTGACGATCGAGACCTTTTTCCCGGCTGACCCGCACACGGCGGAGGTGATGCGGCTCGCCGATCTATAGGTCCTGCGGTGCAGTAAGCGCCGACGAAGGTTCTTGGCTGCGCCAATGCGGGACCGGTTCGGCCAGCGTTTGCAGGGTGTTGATCTCGGCGCCCGCAATACGCTGCAGCAGCAGTCGGGTAAGCTCCTCGCCGGCCGAAAACACGTCCTCGCGGATGCTGTCGATGGCCGGGAACAGGGTGGGCAGGATCCCAGAGGTTTGCTTGTAAACCAGGTGGATGTCCCGGCCAGGAAGAAGGCCACCATCCTGCAAACCGGCCACCAGAGAAATCGTGCGCAACTCGCTGTCGCAGATGATGCCATGGGGGCGCTCCGGGCCTTGTGCCAGATCCAGCGCCAAGCGCCGCAACGCGGATGGCGGCAACCCTTGCGTGTTTTCCAGCAGGCTGGTTTCGAGCCCAGCTCGGCCAGCGGCCTTGTTGAACGCCGTGACGATGTTGTGGTGGTTCATCGTACTATCGTCGCCGGCCGCCAGCATGATGCGCCGACAGCCCTTTTGCGCCAGACGCTCCACTGCCATGGCGGCGAACACTTCGGAATGGAAATCGTGATAGGGGTGGGGCGTGTGGAACTCGGTCCGCCCGTGGCTGACAAAGGGAAAACCTGCATCCATCAGCATCTGCACGCGCGGGTCGCGCGGGCCGGTATGGGTCAGGATCACGCCGTCGGCAGTGCGGTTGTCGAGCACATAGCGGATGGTGTCGGCCGACGAGTGCCGGTCGAACTCGGGGATCACCGTCAGGTGGTAGCGCGTGCCCTTGATAGACTGGCCGATACCCTGGATCATCTGGCGGGCGAAATCGATCGCGTCTTCCGCCCCGTCGAGCACGAGGGCAATCACATTGGTCTTGCCGGTGCGCAGGCGCACGCCGGCGCGGTCGGGGATGTAGCCGAGCGAGCGGGCGACTTCATTGACCTTGTCGCGCGTTTCCGGCCGCAGCGTTGTGCCGCCGCGCAGCGACAGCGACACGGTTGACAGGCTCAGCCCCGTGACTTCGGCGATGGTGCGGAGGGTTACACGCTGGCCCGTGCCAGTGCTCCGGGCACTGTCCAAGCTCTTTTTGCTGCTCATCGATCTCTTCCCGAGGCGCTGTTCTACACCAGCGCTCTCGGGAAGCCAATTCTTCACATTGCAACGATGCAGGGATTGTTGCTCCGGCGGGCGGAAGATCAGTCTGAACCTAAATCATTGTGCTTACGGGGGATTGCAGCGGTTGTTCGCAGCTGGCCCGCTCGATTCGGTAAATCCGTTTGCAACGTTGCAGAAACTATGGCTTGGTAACCCTGCCGGAATGGAGGTTCTGGCACGAGCCGCCCGCAAGAGGTGGCGCGAGCAGATGAGGAGGAGTTGATGCTCAAACGAGGTTATCTGACCACGGCGATAACGCTGTCGCTGCTGACGAGCGCTGCAATCCCGGCGCATGCCGAAATCTCCATCATGTATATGGAATCCTTTGCGTCCCTCATCGAGGAAGGGATCAAGGATTTCGAGGCGGAAACCGGGGAAACGGTGAATGCCATCAAGCTGCCGGGGCAGGGCTATGACCAGCGCATTGCACTGGACCTGAGCGCGGGCACGGCGGCCGACGTCAACCTGATCGACAGCTTCATGGTCAGCGAGCTGGCTTCGGCGGGCTATCTCGCGCCGCTTGGCCCGCTCGCGGCCGGCTGGGACCAGTTCCAGTATTACCTGCCGGGGCTGCTGGAAGTCGCATCCTATCAGGGCGAGCTTTATGCGCTGCCCACCGATACCGATGTGCGCATGCTTTGGTACGACAAGTCCAATTTCGAAAAGGCGGGCATACCCGTGCCGTGGCAGCCAAAGAGCTGGGCAGAGGTCCTTGAAGCCGCGCAAAAGCTCAAAGATGCGGGCGTGCAGTATCCGTTCCAACTGCCCGCAGGCACGAAACAGGCGGAAGCTGCCACCATGCAGGGCGTTTACATGGCGCTGCTGGGCGCCGATGTGCCCGAGGGGGATCGCAACCGGCTGCTGAACCGCGAAACCAATCAGTGGATCGGCGACAGCCCCGGCCTGCGCCGCACCTTCGATCTTTACCACCGGGTCTATGTCGAGGACGAGCTGAACCCGGCCGATCTCAACTATGCAACCGATATCTCGGCGGCGGTTCGCCAGGCGCTGGCGGACGACAAGCTCGGGATTCACGCGTCGGGCTCGTGGGAGGATGCGTGCCTCTGGGACTGCAACAATCCCCCCAGCCGCGAGGAGCGGGACGCGCAGGTCGGCTGGACGCCCTGGCCCGGCTCGGGCGAGCCCGGCACGAAGGCGACCACTAATATTTCTGGCGGCTGGACGCTCGGGATCAACGCCAATGCCGCCGACAAGGATATGGCCTTCCAGCTGGTCACGGCGATCTTCGACGAAGAGAATTTCAAGGCCTGGACGCTGGCCAACCACCGCATGGCGGTGCGCACCGACATTTCGGATTCCCCCGAATACAAGGAAGATGCGTTCCTGGCGGCGGCGACCCAGCTGGCCGCTGACACGACCGGTCGCGACACAGTGCCGGGCTACCAGACCGTCTCTGCTTTGGTGCAGCAGGCGACGGCCGATATTCTCGATGGTGCTGCGGTGGAAGATGTGATCGCGGAATATCACGACGCGCTGGTGGACGAGTTCGGCGAAGAAAACGTCATCACCTACGAGTAGGCTTTCCTCCCGGAGCGGCGGCACCCAGGATCTTTCCGGGTGTCGCCGGCCGGGAAGGCTTGCCGCGGCCATTGGAACACTCGACCAGCGAGTGAGAACCCATCCATGAAAAACCAGGCCAATCCCTGGCTCACCAGCAATCTCTTTGTCCTGGCCCTGGGACTGCTGCCAGCTGCGGTCCTGATCGGGGCGCTGCTGTATTTCACCGCCTGGGCGTTTGCCTTCAGTTTTACCGACCTCGCTCTGGTGGGCCGCAAGGCCGTGGAATGGAGTTGGGTCGGTTGGGAAAATTATGAGCGCCTGTTCACGCGCCGGGGGTTTCTGGAGTCGCTCTGGACCACGGTGATCTTCGTGTTTTTTTCCGCCATTGTTGGCCAGTCCGTCCTCGGCTTTCTGCTGGCGGCCAGCTTACGCGGCTCACGCTCGACGCTGCGCAGCGTGGTGGAAGCCTGCATCATGCTGGGCTGGCTTTTGCCCGATATCGTCGCGGCATTCCTGTGGTCGGCCACGACTTCGCAGACCGGGCTCATCAACCAGCTCATCATCGTGCCGCTGGGCTTCCCACCGGTCAACTTCATCAATCAGTATGCGCTGCCCGTGGTGATCATCGCCAATATCTGGAAGGGCACGGCGTGGTCCTACCTGCTGTTTTCGGCCGCGCTGGATTCGGTGTCGCGCGAAGTGGTGGAGGCAGCCAAGGTCGATGGGGCCACGCCGTTCCAGCGTATCTGGCTCGTCATGCTGCCGATCATCCGGCCCCATATCGCCACCAATATGCTGTTCATCACCATCTGGACCTTCACTTACTTCCCGCTGATCTTCGCCATGACCGGGGGCGGGCCGGGCACACAAACCCAGACGCTGGCGATCTTCCTTTACAACCAGAGTTTTTCGCGCGGTAATCTGGGCTTTGGCAGCGCCATTTCCGTGGCAATGCTGGTGATCGTGGGTGTGCTGTCGCTGTTCTATCTGCGGCTGTTGCGGGAGCCGAAGTGATGGAAGGCAACCTCGCCCAGTCCCGCCTGACCGCGATCGCCCTGGCCTTTGTGGCGGTGATCTGGGTCAGCCCATTTTCCTGGCTCGTACTCAATGCTTTCAACCCACTGTCGACGGGCCAGCTCGAAATACCCCGCTCCGTGGGGCTCGAGAACTTTGCCCAGGCGGTCAGCGGCAATGCGGGCAAGCAGTTCCTGAATTCGATGCTGATCGCCGCCGGGACGGCTACGCTGAGCGTGCTGGTCGGCATCGCCGCGGCTTACCCGCTGTCGCGGCTGCGCATTCCGGGGCGGAATGCCTTTTTGTGGACCTTGGTGCTGCTGCGTATGCTGCCTTCGGCTGGCGTGCTGGTGCCGCTCTATTTTGCGGCGCAGCGGAGCGGGCTGCTCAACCAGCTCGGGGTGATCATCGCGCTGACCATCCTCAACCTGCCGTTCACGCTGCTGCTGCTCAAGAACTTCTTTGACACCGTACCCATCGAGCTTGAGGAGGCCGCCTATGTCGAAGGCGCCTCGCTGTTGCAGATCGTCAGCAAGGTCGTCCTGCCCATGTCGAGGGCCGGGATCGCGGTGGTGTGGTTCTATAGCTTCACGGGCGCCTGGAACGAGTTCTTGCTGCCCCTGATCTTTGCCCGCGTGCAGGACGCCTTCCCCATGTCGGTCGGGCTGTATGCGGCGTTCGGCCAGCAGGGGGCAATCAATTACGGGTTCCTCACGGCCTTTTCCATCATCTACGCGGCGCCGGCGGTCGGCGTGTATTTCCTGTTGCGGCGGAACATGAACACAGGGTTCGCCGGTGTCGGAGTTAAAGGATGACCTATTCCAATCCCCTCGCATCAAAGCTCGGCCTGGGCGACGATGATCTCAAGATGGAGGGTAAGCTGCTGCGGCTGTGCGCCGACCTGCAGCAAAAGATCCTGACCCCGATCCCCGACGCGCCGTTTCAGTGGCATGTGCAGCATGCCGACATGGCCGCTGAGCAGGCGTTCACTGCAGACTGGCGGGCCTGGGAGCCGTTCGGGCCGCGCTCGGTCTGGGCAAAAAAGCAGGGCCACACCTGGTTTGCTGCCGAAGTGGTCGTACCCGAGGCGGCGGCGGGGCAAACGCTCGTGCTTGCCTTCACCTCGCAATGGCAGAGCCGGCCCGGTTCCACCGATCCGCAATGCCTCGCCTATCTCGATGGCAGGATTGCCCAGGCGCTCGATGGCAACCACACCGAGTTGGTGATCGAGCGTAACGCGCGGCGAGGCAGCGTACACACGCTCCTCGTCAATGCCTTCACTTTTTTCGATCGGCCGCTGGTGGGCCTTGGCGTGGAGTTCTTCCTGCGCAACGAGCGCGCCGAAAAGCTCTACTACGACCTGCAAACGCCGCTCGACGTCGCCATCCGGCTGCCGCAGTCCGATCCACGCCGTCACGCGATCCTCGCGACCGTGGACCGGGCCCTAAGGGTGCTGGACCGTCGCGGCGCGCACACAGAAGCCTTTGCGGCATCCCTGGGTGATGCGGAAAAGATCGCGGCCGAGATCTACGATATCGTCGATACCGAAGTGCAGCCGCAGATCACGGCGGTGGGCTCGACCCATCTCGATGTGGGCTGGCTGTGGCGCGTCATGCACACCCGCGACAAGACGGGGCGGTCCTTCGCGACGGTGCTCAACCTGATGGAGGAATATCCTGAATTCGTCTTCATGTATAACCAGTCGGTGCTCTTCGACTTCCTCAAGCGCGATTATCCCGAGCTGTGGGAGCGGATGCTCGCCAAGGTGAAATCGGGACAGTTCGAGATCGAAGGCGCCATGTGGGTGGAGCCCGACGTCAACATCGTTTCGGGCGAAAGCCTGGTGCGCCAGATCATGCGCGGGCGCCGTTTTCACCTCGACCATTTCGGCGTCGACCCGAAGACCGTCTGGCTGCCCGACACCTTCGGCTATTCGGCGAACCTGCCCCAGATCATGGACAAGTCGGGGCTGAAATATTTCGTCACCTCCAAGCTCAGCTGGAACGACACCGACCGGCACCCCTATGATAGCTTTTTCTGGCGCGGGATCGACGGGACGGTGACCAAGGCGCAGCTGATCACGGCGCAGCGCTTTGAGTCCGAGGCGATCTACACCACCTATAATGGCGATTTGTCGGTCAGCGAGACCATGGGCGCCTGGAAGCGCTATGAGCCCAAGGCGGTCCACAATGAAGTCGTGATGTCCTATGGCTATGGCGATGGCGGGGGCGGCCCCACCCGGGCGATGATCGAACGCGGTATTCGCCTGCAGCGCGGTATTCCCGGCGCACCTAGGGTCAAGCTCGAAGGCATCGTGCCGTTTCTCGAGCGACTGGGGCAGCGCATGGACGCGGTTGGCTCCCGCTTTCCGACCTGGAATGGCGAGCTTTACCTGCAATATCACCGCGGCACGCTGACCTCGGTCGCCAAGAACAAGGCCAATAACCGCCGCGCCGAGCGCATGCTGCGCGAGCTGGAATTCCTCGGTGCCATGGCCATGCTGCACACCGGCGCTGCCTATCCGGCGGAAACGCTCGCCGAGTTCTGGGAACTGGTGCTGATCAACCAGTTCCACGACATCCTGCCGGGGACGTCGATTCCCGAGGTCTATGTCGACAGCGACAATGAATACGGCCAGATCTTTTCCACGCTTGGCTCGCGCAACGGCCCGTGGCACGCCGCGGCCAATGCGCTGGGGGGCGGCGGTGCCGGGCAGCTGCGGTTATTCAACTTCACCGGACAAACGCGCTCGGGCCTCGTCAATCTGGGCTCCGGCGCGGGGCTCGACGGACTGGCGCTGGCCACGGCGGGTGGCGCGCACCCGGTGCAGGCCATCACCCGCGCCGATGGCAGCAGCGAAGCGATTGCTCCGGCGGCAGCGCTGCCGTCACTGGGCTGGGCGGATGCCCAACTGGTCGGGGGCGGGGCGGCGGACACCAGTTCGGCCGTCTCAGTCTCTGAAACCCATCTCGAAAACGAAGTGCTGCGCGTAAGCTTCGACAGACGAGGCGAAATCACCTCGGTCTTCGACAAGACGCGCAACCGGGAAGCGCTGGCACCGGGGCAATCGGCCAATCGGCTCATTGCTTATGAAGACAAGCCCATGGAATGGGACGCCTGGGACATAGACCGCTATTTCGAGGAACAGTTCTGGCCGCTCGCCGATGACCCCTGCACGATCAGCGTGGTGGAAACCGGGCCGCACCGCGCCGCCATCCGGGTGGAGCGGCAATATCAAGCGTCCAGGGTGATACAGGTGATCTCGCTTGCGGCCGGGGCGCGCCAGATCGAGTTCGATACCTTCATCGACTGGCAGGAACGCCAGACCGTTCTCAAGGCGCAATTCCCGTTCGATCTCAACACCTCGGAGATCCGCTCGGAAATCCAGTTTGGCCATGTCAAGCGGCCGACCCACCGCAACACCTCTTGGGACAAGGCGCGGTTCGAGGCCTCCATGCATCGTTGGGTGGACTTGAGCGAAGCCGACTGGGGCGTCGCGCTGCTCAATGACTGCAAATATGCCTATGATTGCCTTGAGCAATCGGTCCGGCTGACGCTAGTGCGCGGTTCGACCTTCCCCGATCCCGGGGCGGATCTGGGCGAGCACCGGCTACGCTATGCGCTGTTCATCCATGATGGCGTCGCCGATCTGGCGGATGTGCATCGGGCGGCCGAGCGCTTCAACAATCCGGTGGCGGTGGTGGGCGACCTCACGCCGGCGGCAGCCGCTGCAGGGTCGCTGAACAGCTTCAGCTTTGCCACTGTAGACCAGGCCAATGTCACGCTCGAAACGGTCAAGAAGGCGGAAAAATCTGATGCCATCGTGCTGCGGGTGTTCGAGCACGCCAATATGCGCGCCGAGGCCAAGATCACCTTCGGGGTGGCGGTGAAATCGGTGCGGATGGTCAATCTGATGGAGGAAGGCGATGTCACCCCGCTTGAAGTGAACGGCAGCAGCGTGAGCCTCTCGCTACGCCCCTTCGAAGTCGCAACTCTTTTGATCGAGACCTGAACCAAGCCGTGCCGCTCCTCCTCTCGCTGAGGGGCGGCCAACCAGACATTGGAGAGGAAAATGGCCGAGGTTTCCCTGCGTGGCATCCGCAAGTCCTATGGCGCTGTCGAGGTCATCCACGGCGTTGACCTCGAGATCGGTTCGGGAGAGTTCGTGGTGTTTGTCGGGCCCTCCGGCTGCGGCAAGTCTACGCTTCTGCGCATGATCGCCGGGCTCGAGCCGATCTCGGGCGGGGAAATTTCGATTGGGGGCAGGGTGGTCAACAACGTTCCCTCGCCCCAGCGCGGCATCGCCATGGTGTTCCAGAGCTACGCGCTTTATCCGCATATGAATGTCTATGACAACATGGCCTTCGGACTGCGGCTGGCCAAGACGCCCAAGGAGGAAATGGATCGGCGCGTACGTGAGGCCGCGCGCATTCTCCAGATCGAGACCTATCTCGACCGCATGCCCAAGGCCCTGTCGGGCGGGCAGCGCCAGCGCGTGGCGATCGGCCGGGCGATTGTGCGGGCGCCGCAGGTGTTCCTCTTTGACGAACCGCTCTCCAATCTCGACGCCTCGTTGCGGGCCCAGACCCGCATCGAGATCGCCAAGCTCCATGGGGCGCTCGATGCCACGATGATCTACGTCACCCACGACCAGGTCGAGGCGATGACGCTGGCTGATCGGATCGTCGTGCTCAATGCCGGGCGGATCGAGCAGGTAGGCACGCCGCTTGAGCTCTATCGCAATCCGGTCAACACCTTCGTGGCCGGCTTTATTGCCAACCAGCGCATGAACTTCATCGACCTCAAGGACGGCGCCAATGCTTTGCTGGCCAGCTCGCCGCGGCTGCGGCAGCGGCTCGAAGGCCAAGCCAATATCCGCACCATCGGAATCCGGCCCGAGCATCTGGCGCTGGCGAGTGCCGGAGACGCGGACCTCAGTGGCACTCTGTCGCTGATCGAGCAGTTCGGTGAATATGCGCTGGCTTATGTCGAGCTGCCCAGTGGGGACCTCATCACCATAAAGCTCGAGGGGGCGCCCGAGCTTGCACCCAACCAGCCCATCCACATGGCCGTGCCGCCAGGCTCGCTGCATCTGTTCGATGAAACCGGGCGAGCGCTGCGGAGCTAGGTGCCGGCCGCGGCCCGGCCGTCGGCGCGATACTGCAGGGGCGAGACCCCGCGCTTCTTGCGGAACACTTTGGCCAGGTAATTGGCATCGGCAAAGCCATGGGCCCGGGCAATGCTGACCACGCTCATATCGGTGGCAAGCAGCAGCCGCTCGATGCGCTCGAGGCGCCGCTGCAGCACGAAGTCGGCCGGGGCGATGCCGACGACAGCGCTGAACTGGCGCACGAAATGGCTGCGGCTCATTTCGGCGATAGCCGCGAGGCGCCCGACATTGAGCGGGTCGGCGAGATGGGTTTCCACATAAGCGACGACCCGCGCCAGCGCCAGCGGCAGGGTTTCCTCCGGTGCCGCGCTGGCGCCAAAGACGCCGTCATGAAGAGCGGCAAGGCCGGCATAGGCGGCGCTCGAGGCTTCGCCGGGGGTGAGGTCGGGCTGGGCCATCAAGGCGAGGCAGGCGCCGGCCAGGCGATCGATGATGATGTCGGGGAGGGTGACGACGGGGCCGCGGGCATCGATCACCTGCCGCACGAGACGCAGCGCCTCGCGCCCGTTGAGCACCATCCAGAAATACTCCCAGTGGCCGCCGCGCTCGAGCCAATAGCGGTGGGCATGGGGCATGGACAGAACCATGGTTTGCCCCGGCACCAGCCGGTGCTGCACGCCGGCAAAATCGAGCCGGCCTTCGCCCACAAGCGTGTGCTGAATGACGAGGAACGGCGCGGTGCCACGCTGTAAACCGTCCCAGGAATACACCTCGTTGCGCCGCTGTTCATAGCCTGCGCTGACGGCCATGCAATGCAATGGCACCGAGCTCTTCGGCAGGCGCAGCAGGCGGATGTCAAAGCCGTGAGAGACGAGGTCGGTGAGCACAAAATTACCCTGTTCGGCACAACCTTTCTCTAGCATCGGCGCGGCAGCCGAGGCTAGCACTAGGACCAAGGCAATTGCCGCAACAGGCGTGGGGAGAACCAGTTTGTCGTTTAAAGTCACCGTTATCGGGGCCGGCTCGATCGGCTTTACCAAGACCTTGATCTCGGACCTGCTCAAGGTGCCTGAATTCGTGGATTGCGAGTTCGCGCTCACTGACATCAACCCGCACAATCTCGACATGGTCAGGCAGGTGATCGAGACGATCGTTGCGGTCAACCGGATGCCCGCTAAGGTCACGGCCACAACCGATCGTCGCGAAGCGATCAGCGGTGCGCGCTATGTGATGAGCTGCGTGCGCGTGGGCGGGCTCGAGGCCTTTTCGACCGATATCTCCATTCCGCTCAAATACGGGGTGGATCAGTGCGTCGGCGATACGATTTGCGCCGGCGGCATTCTTTACGGGCAGCGCAACATCCCGGTGATCCTTGACTTCTGCAAGGACATCCGGGAAGTGGCCGAGCCCGGCGCGCTGTTCCTCAACTATGCCAACCCGATGGCAATGAACACCTGGGCGGCAGATCTGTACGGCGGCGTCGACGTGGTGGGGCTCTGCCACGGCGTGCAGCATGGGGCGCACCAGATCGCTAAGGTGCTGGGGGTGCGCGACGACGAGCTCGACTATGTCTGCTCGGGCATCAATCACCAGACCTGGTACATCGACATCCGTGCCAAGGGGCGCAAGATCGAGGCGGATGAGCTGATCGCCGGGTTCGAGGCGCATCCGGTGTATTCCAAGCAGGAAAAGGTGCGCATCGACGTGCTCAAGCGCTTCGGGGTGTATTCCACCGAGAGCAACGGGCATCTGAGCGAATACCTGCCCTGGTATCGCAAGCGCCCCGAGGAGATCGGCCGCTGGATCGACATGAGCGACTGGATTCACGGGGAAACCGGCGGCTATCTGCGCTATTCCACCGAGCGCCGGAACTGGTTTGAAACGGACTTCCCGATGTTCAAGGAGCAGGCCAACAAGCCCCTATCCGAGCACAAGCGCACCAGCGAACATGCCAGCTATATCATCGAGGCCAAAGAAACCGGCCGCGCTTATCGCGGGCACTTCAACCGGCGCAACAATGGCATCATCACCAATCTGCCGGCCGACGCGATCATCGAGAGCCCCGGCTATGTCGATCGGTTCGGCATCAACATGATCGAGGGCATCACGCTGCCAACGGCCTGCGCGGCGACCTGTTCAGTGTCGATTTCGGTGCAGCGCTTGTCGGTGGAAGCGGCGATGACCGGGAATATCGATACGCTCAAGCTGGCGGTGCTGCACGACCCGCTGGTGGGCGCAATCTGCACGCCCGACGAAGTCTGGGCCATGGTCGACGAGATGGTTGTGGCCCAGGCGCGGTGGCTGCCGCAATATGCCGATGCGGTGCCGGCGGCGGCCGAGCGGGCGGCGAAGTCCACGGTCAAGACGCGAGACTGGAATGGCGCGGCGCGCAAGCAGGTGCGCTCAGTGGAAGAGCTGCGTGAAGTGGTGGGTGGACACCACTAGGCAGAAATAGCCGAAGACAAGAAAACGGGGCGCCTGGGGCGCCCCGTTTTTGCTTGGGAGCTTGGAACGCGCGCGGCTAGGCCACGCGCTGCTTGCGAGGGCCGCGGGCCCATTGGGGCAGCATGTCGCCATGAGCTTCGGTCAGATCATCGACGAGGTTCCAGATCTGGTCGAGGTCGAGCTCGGCCGCGGTGTGGGGATCCATCATGGCCGCATGGTAGATGTGCTCGCGGTTTTCGGTCATCAGGGCGGCGACGGTCAGCTCCTGCACGTTGATGTTGGTGCGGATGAGCGCGGTGAGCTGCGGGGGCAGATCGCCGATATAGGTGGGCTGCAGGCCATTGTCGTCGACGAGGCACGGCACTTCTACCGCCGCATTGTTGGGCAGGTTGGTGATGACGCCATTGTTGCGCAGATTGCCGTAGATCACCGAAGGCTCGCCGGTCCAAACCGAGTTGACGATGGAGGAAGCATATTCCTTGGACGGCTTGACCTCGATGCGGTCGGCCTTCTTGTAATCCTCCGAGGTCTTCTTCCAGCGCGCGATCTGCTCGATGCAGCGCTTGGGATATTCATCGAGCGGCACACCGAACTTCTCGATCAGGTCCTCGCGGCCCTCTTTGATGAAATAGGGGGTGTATTCGGCAAAGTGCTCGCTGCTTTCGGTGACGAAATAGCCGAGCCGGGTCAGCATCTCATAGCGCACCTTGTTGTTCTGGCGCGGGTTCCAGCTGCTGGGCTTGGGCGCACGGCCTTCGGCATAGGCTTTGAGCAGCGCGGGATAAAGGTCCTGGTAGGAGCCGTCGGGCAGGCGGTGCTCGAAGTTGAGGAAGAAGGCCATGTGGTTGATGCCGGCCGAGCGGTAGCGGATTTCCTCGTAGGGGATGTCGAGGTCGTGGGCCAGTTCCATGGCGGTGCCTTGTACGGAATGGCACAAGCCGACCTGCTTGATGGCCGGGTATTTCTCGGCGATGGCCCAGGTGTTGATGGCCATGGGGTTGACGTATTGAAGCATCACCGCGTCGGGCGCGACCTGCAGCATGTCCTCGCAGATGCTCCAGAGATGGGGCACGGTACGCAGGCCGCGCATGATGCCGCCGACCCCGAGCGTGTCGGCGATGGTCTGGCGCAGATTGTACTTCTTGGGCACGTCGAAATCGATGACGGTGGAGGGTTCGTAGCCGCCGATTTGGAAGCAGACCACCACGAAATTGGTGCCATCAAGCGCCTGGCGCTGGTTGGAATAGGTCTCGACGGTTGCGGGCACGCCAAGGGTCGCGATCAGCTTGCTGGCGATGATCTCGCTTTCGGTGAGGCGCGTGGGATTGATGTCCATCAGCCGGATGGTGGCGCCGGCAAGGGCGGGGCGCTGGAGAATATCGCCCACGATGTTCTTCA
This sequence comes from Devosia sp. 1566, assembly GCF_004005995.1. Classification (NCBI taxonomy): domain Bacteria; kingdom Pseudomonadati; phylum Pseudomonadota; class Alphaproteobacteria; order Hyphomicrobiales; family Devosiaceae; genus Devosia; species Devosia sp. 1566. The sequence continues at coordinate 1,979,489 of NZ_CP034767.1, read as the reverse complement.
TGAACACCGATGAGCCCGCGCCGATAAAGGTGATCTTGGGATTTGCCATAACTGAATGCTCCTAGGCGGCAATGTCGAACGCGGCGCGCAACAGGCGGGCCGTGTATTCGGTTTGAGGATTGGAAAGAACTTCGGCGACGGGGCCTTGCTCAATGATCTTGCCATGCTGCATGACCAGGACGCGGTGGCAGAGGGCCCGCACGACTTTGAGGTCGTGGCTGATGAAGAGATAGGAGAGGCCCTTTTCGTCCTGCAGTTTGCGGAGGAGGTCGATGATCTGGGCCTGCACCGATAGGTCAAGCGCCGAGGTCGGCTCGTCGAGGAGGATGAACTCGGGCTCGAGCGCGATGGCGCGGGCGATGGCGATGCGCTGGCGCTGGCCGCCCGAGAACTCGTGGGGGAAGCGGTTGAGAATGCCATCGGGCATGCCCGCATCCTGCAGCGCCTGGCGCACGCGATCGAGCCGCTCGGCGCCATTGGCGCCGATCTTGTTGACGATCAGCCCTTCCTCGATGATCTGCCGGATCGACATGCGCGGATTGAGGCTGGCGAACGGGTCCTGGAAGACGATCTGCATGCGGCTGCGCAGCGGCCGCATGGCGGTACGGTCCTTGTCGTGGATGGGCTGGCCGTCAAAGTAGATCTCGCCGCCCTGGTTGTTGATGAGCCGGATCAAGGCCTGTCCGAAAGTGGTTTTGCCTGAACCCGATTCTCCAACGATGCCCAGGGTTTCGTGGCGGGCGAGGCGGATGTCGAGGTTGTCGACGGCCTTGAGCTCGAAGAAATCGGGCTTGAAGAAGCCGCCACGCTTGAGCGTGAAGCTGACCTTGACGTCGCGGCCCTCGAGCAGCGTCTGGCGGCCTTCGGCAAGGGGCAGGGCGGTGCCCTTGGGCTCGGAGGCGAGGAGGTGCCGGGTATAGGGGTGCTGCGGATCGGCGAACAGCGCTTCGGTGGTGTTGTGCTCCTGCACCCGGCCGTTCTGCATCACATAGACATAGTCGCTGAACTGGCGGACCACGGTCAGGTCATGGGTGATCAGGATCACCGCCATGCCGTACTTGTCCTTGAGGTCCTTGAGCAGGTTAAGGATCTGCGCCTGCACCGTCACATCAAGGGCGGTCGTGGGCTCATCGGCGATGAGCACCTCGGGCCGGTTGGCGAGCGCCATGGCGATCATCACGCGCTGGCGCTGTCCGCCAGAAAGCTGGTGCGGATAGTTGTTGAGGCGCGCGCGCGGCTCGGGGATCTGCACTTCCTCGAGCAGCTTTTCGGCGCGCTGCATCGCCTCGGCCCGGGATATCCAGTTGTGCAAGTGCAGCACCTCGCACAGCTGCTGGCCGATCGTATAAACCGGATTGAGCGAGCTCATCGGCTCCTGAAAGATCATGGCGACGTCGTTGCCGCGCAGCTTGCGCATGGCGTGCTCGCTCATGGCGACCACATCCTTGCCCGCCAGGGTAATGCGGGTTGCGGGCAGGATGGTCGCCCGCTTGGTCAAGAGCTTCATCAAGGTGCGGGCGGTGACCGATTTGCCCGAGCCGGACTCCCCGACAAGGGCGATGGTTTCGCCCTTGTGGAGCTGGAAGGATACATCCTTGACCGCATGGACGACGCCGCCTTCGACCTTGAAATCGACCCCGATATTGCGCGCATCGAGGATCAGTTCGCGCTCATGGTTGCCATGGTCGTGGCGGGTGAGGGAGACAGGCCCTTGAGTGGTGTTGGTCATGGCTTGGCTCTCAATAGGGGTCGACGGCATCGCGCAGGCCATCGCCCAGCGCGTTGAAGGCAAAAACGGTGATCAGCACGAAGATCACGGGCGACAGGATCCATGGATAGGAGCCGATGACCGAAAATGAGCCGGTGTCCTGCAGCATGAGGCCCCAGGAGATCAGGGGCGGCTTGACCGCAAAGCCGAGGAAGCCAAGGAAGCTTTCGAGCAGCACCACGGTCGGCACCGAAAGGGTCACGGCGACGATGACGTGGCTGAGCACGTTGGGCAGGATATGGCGGGTGATGATCCGCCCGTCGCCGGCGCCGACCGCGATGGCGGCCCGCACATAATCAATCCGCGCGAGGGAGAGCGTCTTGGAGCGCACTTCGCGGCTCAGTTGCGCCCAACCCAGCACGGCCATGACGCCGATGACGAAGGCGATGAACACATTGGACGGGGCGGTAATGGGGATGAGCGAGGTGAGCGCGAGGTAGAGTGGCAGCTGGGGGAAGGCGAGGACGAACTCGACGAACTTTTGCGTCCAGCTATCAAACCGCCCGCCAAGATAGCCCGAGGTGATGCCGACCAGCGTGCCGATCACCGTCGTCAGGGCAGTGACGACAAGAGCGATGGTGAGCGAAATGCGCGAGCCGACAATGCCGCGCGAGAGGATGTCGCGGCCGAACTTGTCGGTGCCGAGCAGGTGGACGGTCCGCGTTGGATCGGTGGCGCCAAAGAAGTGGATATCGGCGGGGATGACCCAAAGCAGATGGTAGGGATAGCCCTTGACGAAAAAGCCGAGCTCGATGGGATTGTCGTAGTCGGGCCCGATGATGGGCTGGAAGGTGATGGGGTCGAGCTCTTCGCCTTCGCTCAGCTGATAAACGACCGGTAGCAGCGAGAAGCTGCCATCGGCACGCATGAAGCTGAGCGTATCGGGCGGGGCGAAACCGATATTGGCCTGCTTTGGATCGAGCGGCGCAAAGAAATCGGCAAACACCGCCACCAGCAGCAGCAGTACGACGAGGACGAGCCCGATCATGCCCATGACCGAACGGCGGAAGCGCCGCCATACGAGGCTGCGATAGCTCTCACTCTTGGCGTAACGCTGGGGAATCGCGCCGCCGTCGGCCACAGCTTCGGTGGCGGGGGTTGGCGCAGCGGTGCCGGGCTGGGCGGGCAGGGGGATGGATTGGGCCACGAGTTCGCGTTCCATCAGGCGCCTCCCAGCCGGATGCGCGGATCAAGCAGGGCCAGCAGCATGTCGGAGATGATGTTGCCGATGATCAGCGTGGTGGCCAGCACCAGCATGAAGGTGGCGGTGACCCAGACATCGCCCACGGCCATCGAGCCGGTGATGGCGGGGCCCACGGTCGCGAGCCCGAAGACGATGGCGACTTCGATCTCGCCGGTCAGCATATAGGGCAGCACCACGCCCTGATAAGCAACGAGGGGATGGAGGGCATTGGGGACTGCATGCTTCATCACCACGGCGCCGTGGCTGAGGCCCTTGGCGCGTGCGGTTTCCACATATTGGGCGTTGAGCACGTCCAAGAGATTGGCCCGCATTACTCGCATATTGTAGGCGAGGCCGCCAAAAGTCGCGATCGCGATCACCGGCCAGACATGCTTGATCAAGTCGACGAACTTGTCCCAGCTCCAGGGTGCACCGCCATAACGCGGCGAGAAGAAGTTGCCGACATCCTGCACGCCCATGCGGAAGACGAGGAGGTAGAGAATGATGATCGCCAGCAGGAAACGCGGGATCGTCATGCCGAGAAACGAGATGAAGCCGAAAAGGGTGTCGATCCAGGAATACTGACGGGTCGCGGCCACGATGCCGAGGCTGATGCCGATCACCGATGCGAGGATGTGGCAGGTCAGGGCCAGAAGGATGGTGGCGGGCAGGCGCTCGGCGACAACCGCGCCCACGGGCTTGTTGAAGTAGAGCGAATGGCCGAAATCGAAACGGGTCAGGATGCCGTAGAGCCAGCGGAAATATTGGATGTGGAGGGGGTCGTTCAGGCCATTGGCGGCCCGATACGCTTCGGCCTGGGCATTGGCGGCCTCAAAGGATGCACCACCCTGATTCATGGCCATGGAGCGGATATAGTCACCATAGTCGCCGGGCGGCGCCTGGATGATGGCGAAAGTCACGATGCTCAAGAGGAGCAGGATCGGGATGGCCGACAGGATACGCGACAAGAGGAAACGGATCATCTGGGCCGCCTTTATTCTTTGGTCCGGGGATGACGAGGGGCCCAAGCCCCTCGCCTATGCGACCAGCTTAGTTGCTGGTGATGGGGCCATTGCCCTGGCCAGGTGCACCCGGAAGCGTGTCGGGATGCAGCTGGGCGTCCGACTGCCGGTCTGCCGGCACATAGAGACGCTCGCGGATCAGCCCGTCCTCGGCCCAGTTGAACTGGAGGATGGGGGTGCCCGCCGGCACATTGGCGAAGCGCTTGTTGATGATCAGCGCACCCGGATACTGGGTCAGGCCAATGCCAAACACGTTCTCGGTGTAAAGGCGCTGATAGGTCTTCATCAGCTCGATGCGCTCGGCCGGATCGGCCGTCCCGACAAAGGCGTTGATGGTGTCGACCATCTCCTGTTCGAACGGCAGGAGGTCGAGCGTTCCGTCGGGCCCGGCGCGGTGACCGGTGCTGATCTGGGGGCCCGTCGGCGCCAGATCCTGGGTGTTCTGCACCACCGTGATCAGCTCGGACTCGTTGCGGCGCAGGGTCCAGTCGAACTTGCCGGCTGGTTCATTGGCGTCGCGCTGATTGCCGGCCTGCGCCATCGAGATGACGCGGAGTCCCAGCCGTTCCATCTGGGCGATGACGCCTTCGGCTAGGCTCTTGTCGGTCTGGTAGTCGACCGTCGAGAGCATGGTGATCTCGACATCGGCACCGCCCAGCACATCGGCGGGGAAGTTGACAAAGCCATTGCCGTCGGTGTCGGCGAGCCCAATCTTTTCCAGCAGCGCCTTGGCGTCTTCCAGCGAGTACGGATAGTAGACTGTGGAGTCCTTGTCGTAATAGCTGGTCGGCACCATCAGCCCGCCCGGATAAGGCGAGGTGAAGGGGCCCTTGACCAGCGCTTCGCCCAACGCCGAGCGATCCAGCGCATAGGTGACGGCCTTGCGGAAGTCGAGATTGCGATTGAGCTCGCGGACGGCCTGGCTGCGGGCATCTGGTTCGCCCCAGCCATTGCCCGAGAGGTTGGGATAAATCGAATAGGAGATGGTGCGGGCACCGAAAGCTAGGCGGGCGGGCGCGGTTTCCTCGGCGGAGCGGCGCAGCGCTTCCACAAAGCTTTCGGGCTGCTCGAGATTGGAAAGGTCGCCCGAACCGGCCACGGCCTGAACGTCGCGATCGGCCCAGGTGGACAGGCGATACTGCATCTCATCGAGATAGGGCAGCTGATTGCCGTTCTCGTCGACCTTCCAGTAGTAAGGGTTGCGGCGCAGGACGATGATGTCGTCCGCGCGATATTCCACCGGCACCCAGCCGCCCATCGTAGGCATGTTGAGATATTCGGGCGGGAAGGCATTTTCGAACTCGTTATAGGTGGGGCCGTCCTTGTGGGCGGGATGTTCGGCCTTCAGAATGTGGCTCGGGCCGGGGCAGAAATTGCCGTAAGCCATGGAGTAGAGATATTGCGTGGGGCGCTCGGCCTTGAAGGTCCATTTGACCGTGTAGTCGTCCACTTTCTCCAGTGTGGTGCCGACGCCAAAGGTTTCGGGCGAAGCGCCGTTGAGCGGGGTGACCTGGGGGTCCGCCAAAACGTCGTTCCAGTAGAACATGATGTCTTCCGCATCGAAGGGGTCGCCGTCGGACCATTTCGCCCCTTCGATAAGGTGCATGGTCAGCTCGTGTCCGTTTTCGGACCATTCCCAGCTTTTCGCGAGGTTCGGCAAGGGCTCGAGTTCTTCAGCCCGGACCTGGAACAGCGGGCCGGTCCGAGTGAGGCATTCCGACAGAGCGATATCAATGCCGCCCCAGCCCTGCGTCTGGCCGGCGCTGTAGTTCCAGCCCTCGGGTCGGCCGCCCACGACATGGCGGATCACATCGCCATAGACCCCTACACCATCGGGCATGTTGGCGGTTTTGTAGACCAGCGGCTCCTTGGGCAGACGCTCGGCCACCGGCGGCAGCTTGCCGGCGTCTACGAAGTCCTTGACGAAGTCGGGCTCATGGTATTCGGGCAAGGCCCGGAATTCGAGAATGTCCTTGATGCCGACAAAGGTGGGGACCTGCTGAGCATCGAACTTTGGTGGCTCGGGCGGCGTTGTGGGTGCAACAGTTTGAGCCTGCGCTGCCAGCACCGAAACGCCCAGCAGCAATCCGGCCCCGCCAAGGGCCCTTGCGTGTGTTCTCATCGAAACCTCCCAGAGCAGTAGGTCGGCTTTGATTGCCGAAGCCGGACACTCCCTTCCGGTTTCAATCCTACCCTCGGGCTGAAATGGTACGCCTTGCCAGCGTCCATGCAATCCGGAATGATAGAGACCTATTCCGGGTTTCTAAGATATCCATGGATAAGATGGCTGAGGTAGACGGGATCGGAACTGTGGTGGCGCGCGAACGCGCGCCGCGTCCGACGCCTCGGCCGGATCGAAATTTCTACTCCTCTGGCAAGGCCTTTGGCCGCTTCGGCATCCGCTCGTTCGCCCCGCAGCTGATGGCGCAACCGCATAGCCATGGGCATATCGAGTTCAACTGGCTGACCAACGGCACCATGGAGTACCAGTTCGACGGCGGGCCCGTGACCTTGGGTGCGGGACGACTGGCAGCGTTCTGGGCGGGTATTCCCCACCGCACGATTGGTTTGAGTGCAGCCGCGCTCAGAGGGCGGCAACTCAACATCTACCTGCCAATGGATACTTTCCTGGAAATGCCGCGACTCGGGCGTTTGACGGAAACCTTGATGGGGGGCGGTGTCATTCAGCTGCTGCCCGATTGCATCGGGCTCGAAACCCTTGAGCGCTGGCACCAGGATTATCGGAGCGGCAACGCGCTGCGCAGCGATATTGTGCGGTCGGAAATCGGCACCATGTTCCGCCGCGCAGCGATCACGGGTTGGGAAACGTTGCTGCCAGCCTGGGTCGAGGCATCAGGCACCCGGACGCGAACCGGCTCGCCGGTGCGCTATGTGGTCCGCATGGTGCGCCACATCGTTGAAAATATCACCGATCCGCTCAGCGCCGAAGATATTGCCGAGGTGGTAGGGCTGCACCCGAACTATGCGACCAATCTCTTCAGCAAGGTGATGCACATCTCGGTGCAGAAATTTGTCATCCGCATGCGCCTGATCCGCGCCCGCTCGCTGTTGTTCGCGGGCAGTCTATCGGTGGCCAATGTCGCCTTTCAATCCGGCTTCAGCAGCCAAACCCAGTTCTATGAGCATTTCCGCAAGGCCTATGGCATGACACCAAGTCAGTTGCGCCGGCACACTATCGCGGGCTGAACGAGGAGGGCGGCCGCAAGCAGCCGCCCCGAAGCGTTAGTTATTGCAGCGAGGCGGTGAAGTGGTCGATGCCGGCCTGGGCGACCTCGGTGTCCTGCGCGGGGGTGCCGGAGCTGACGCCAATGCCGCCCACCACAGCGCCATCAACGAGGACGGGCAGGCCACCGCCGACCACCATCAAGCGGCCACCGATAGCTGAACCGATGCCATAGGCGGGAGCGCCGGGCTGGCTGGCCGCGCCATATTCGTGCGTCGCCTTCTTGGCCGCCGAGGCGGTGAAGGATTTATCGATGGCAATGGTGATGCTGGTGATCTTGCCGCCATCCATTCGCTCAAAGGCGATCAGATTGCCGCTTTCATCGGTAACGGCAATGCACATCGGCACGCCGATCGATTCAGCCTTGGCGCGGGCGCCGGCGAGGATGGTGTGGGCGTCGGTGATATCGAGGCGGGTGATGGTCAGCATGGCGGTTCCAGTGTCGGGTTCACAAGCGGCTGTGGCCTAGCACGGCGGTGTTGCGCGCGCACCCCTGTAGCGCGAGAGAGCCGGCGACGTGTCGATGTTTCCCCAAACTCATCCGATATCCTCTGCCCACCGTTCGTTGCGACGGCGCAGCTTGTGCGGGAGCAAGGGGGATTGTGCCTGAGGTTTTCGGCGCGGGGAGAAATAAGGGGCCGGCCTGCCGAGCCGGTTGGCACCATTCCCAACCGGTGCACGAATGGAAGCGGAAACCATGGTTGGACAAACTTGCGCCGGTTTCGGCTTCGTTTCCGCCCGCCGCGCGTAAACCTTAGGGTCTCACCCGTTTGCCCAGCTTGGACCTGGGCTGAAGGCCAGCACCTCGACCAACCCAGTGGAGGATAGGAATCGTGGACCTTCTCAATCAGCTGTTCAGTCTCATCGAAGAGTTCACCTGGGGGTGGTCGCTGATCCCCATCCTCATCATCTTTGGCGGCTTCATCACCGTCATGAGCGGGTTTGTGCAGATCGAGTATTTCGGGCGCATGTTCCGGGTGCTGTCGTCCAAGAACCAGAGCGGGGATCCTAATGCGATCAGTGCGCGGGAAGCCCTGCTGGTTTCGGTGGGCGGCCGGGTCGGCGGCGGAAATATTGCCGGGGTGGCGGTGGCGATCACACTGGGCGGCCCGGGGGCGGTATTCTGGATGTGGGCCGTGGCCCTGCTGGGAATGGCGACGAGTCTCGTCGAATCCTCACTGGCGCAGCTCTATAAGCGCGCCAATGGCGATGGCACCTATCGGGGTGGCCCGGCCGCTTACATCATTCATGGGCTGGGGGCGCAGTACCGGTGGTTGGCAGTGGTGTATGCCGTTTGCCTCCTGGCGGCGTTTGGGCTCGGGTTCAATGCATTCCAGGGCAATACCTTTGCCGGCGCGGCCAATGACAGCCTTGGCATCGACCGGATCTGGACCGGCGCCTTCCTCGCCGTGGTGACCGGGCTTATCGTTTATGGCGGCATTCGCCGCATCGCCAAGGTCGCCGATGTGATCATCCCGATCATGGCCGTTGCCTATATCGGGATGGCCCTATTGGTGATCGCCCTCAACATCACGGCGCTGCCGGGGGTGCTGTGGTCGATCTTTGCCAATGCCTTCGGCTTGGAGGAGGTTGTGGGTGGTGGCGTCGGCGCGGCGCTGGCGCAGGGGCTGCGTCGGGGCTTGTTTTCCAACGAGGCGGGCCTCGGTTCGGCGCCCAATGTCGCGGCAACCGCGGATGTCAGGCACCCGATCAGCCAGGGGATCACGCAGTCCTTTTCGGTGTTCATCGACACCATCATCGTTTGTTCCTGCACCGCCTTCATCATTCTGCTGAGCCCGGTTTATGTGCCCGGCGTCGAGGGAGTGGACGGGGTGGTGCTGACGCAGCAGTCGCTCGTCAGTCAGCTGGGTGGATGGTCGCAATATCTGCTGACCTTTGCGATCCTGCTGTTTGCGTTCAGCTCGATCATCTACAATTACTATCTGGGTGAAACCGCCCTCAAGGTGATCACGGGGAACGATGCGGCACTGCACGCTCTTCGGGTTGGCATTGTTCTTGTCGTGTTTCTGGGCGCCTCGGCACCGGCGGCCACGGCCGTGTTCTTTTTTTCGGACCCGTTGATGGGGGTCCTGGCTCTGGTCAATCTCATGGCAATCATGATGCTGTTCCCGGTGGCGCTGCGCATTCTCAACGACTTCCGCGCCCAGCTAAAGCAAGGGGTCGAGCGTCCAGTATTCCGGCCCGAAAATTTCAGCGATCTCGATATCGACCCCACGGCCTGGCCCTATGCCAAAGAGGAATCACAGGGCAGGGCGCAGCCGGCGGCCAACCCGCCTGCCTTGGGGGCCTAGGGGCAAAATTGGCATTGTTGCTGGAGGGCGCCACAGCGGCTTCAAGGGTGGGGCGCGTTGTCGCGGTGTCGGATTCGTGTACCTGCGGGGGAACCCTTAACGCTGTTTCATTGCTTATCTTATGAATTGATAGGCATAGTGCATCCGAGCGCGAAACCATGCGTTTGCATGCGTTCCTTTGAGAGATGATCTGGACGATGAAAAAATACGTAGTGACCGCAGCCCTGGCCGCTTTGTTGCAAATTGGCTCCATGCTCGCGCCGGCCAGCGCGGCCGAATCCAACATGGCACTGCTTGCATCCTACACGGGTGACTGGCGCGGCAACGGTGCTTTGGTGGGCGGGGACGAGCCCGAGGCGCTGCGCTGCCGGCTGAACATCACCAGAGGCAATGCCGGCAAGATCAACTATTCGGGCCGCTGCAATCTGGCGCGCTCGACGCTGTCGGTGAGCGGCACCATCGCCTATAACGGGCAGGCCGACCGCTACGAAGCGGCGATGAGCTCCAATGCCGGCTTTACCGGCACGGCTGTTGGCCAGCAGCGGGGCAGCGACATCACCTTCAACCTGCGTGAGCAGCAGAAGGATCGCGGCGGCAGCGACGTGCGAATCGGCGCTACGATCATCTTGAAGAATGATCAGGTGAGGGTGGACTTCGAGGTCGAATTCAACAATTCGGGCGAGGTGCTTACCGCCCAGGTCCCCTTCAACCGCTAGTTCAAGACAGACAGGTGACGCGACGCTGCGGCTCTGTTCCTCGGAACAGATCCGTGGCAGTCTGGCCTGGCCTCGTGATGGCCAGAGTTGGATTGAATCAATGAATGAGATGGGGAGCAATGCCCTGGCCCGACAGGACCAAAACGTCATCGAGGGGCATGACGTTGGTTACACGCTCAATGTCGCGTCCCGGCCGCTCAGCATTTTGCACGATGTTAACCTGGTGGTCCGGCCCGCCGAGGTGGTCGCCATTGTCGGCGCGTCAGGCAGCGGCAAGACTTCGCTGCTGATGCTGCTGGCGGGGCTGGACCGGGCAACTTCAGGCAAGATCCTGGTGCGCGGCACCGACCTTGGCACGATGGGCGAGGACGAGCTTGCCCGGTTCCGCAGGGGCTCCCTGGGTATCGTATTCCAGAGCTTCCATCTTATTCCATCGCTGACCGCGATCGAGAATGTCGGACTGGCGCTGGAAATCGCCGCGCCTGAACTGGCCCTGCCAGAGGTGCGCCGTCGCGCCGCTGAGGCGCTTGAAGCGGTTGGCTTGGGCGGGCGGGCGGATCATCGGCCGTCCGCACTTTCGGGGGGCGAACAGCAGCGCGTTGGCCTTGCTCGCGCTATGATCGCCAATCCGCCCCTGTTGCTGGCCGATGAGCCCACTGGCAATCTTGACGAGAAGACCGGCGAAGTGGTGATCGAGCTGATGTTCGGTCTCGCCCGCAAGAATCAAACCGCCGTGGTGCTGGTCACCCATGATCCCAAACTCGCGGCGCGCGCCGACCGGGTGCTGACCATGAGCCAGGGACACCTTACCGAAACCACGGCGGCTCGATGACCTCTTTGTTGCGAGCCATCCGGGTTGGGTTGCTGGATATGCGCGGCGATCTTCGCCGCTTCGTGCTGCTGGTCGCGTGCCTTGCTATCGGTACCGCGCTGATTGGCGGGGTTGGCTCGATCGGCGCCAGCATCACCGAGGCGATGGACCGCAGCGCCGCCGAACTAATGGGCGGTGATCTGGAGTTGTCGCGGGCCGATCGCCCCGCTACCCCCGAGGAACTTGACGCGATGCGCCAGTTCGGCCGGATTGCGCCGATTGTTGACACCAATCTGCGCGCCAAGGGGGCTGAAGCCGACGCCTTTGTCGACCTGGTGGCGGCTGGCGAGGGGTATCCGCTGGTGGGGCATGTGGTCAGCCCGGAGTTGGGGAATGCCGCCGCCAACGAATTTTTGAGCGAGCAGGACGGTGCGTTCGGCGCGCTGGTTGACGCGGTGATGCTGGACCAATTGGGGATCGGCGTCGGTGATCGCTTCCAGCTCGGGGGCACCGAGTTCGAGGCGCGCGGCACCTTGTCGAGATTGCCCGATGCGGCGGTGCGCGGCTTTAAGCTGGGCCTGACGACGCTGATCTCGACCGATGCTTTTGCCACCGTATCGGATCGGACCTCGCCGCTGCCGGGTTTGGGCGTATGGTATCGCTACAAGCTGCTGCTCAATGAGGGTGACGCCGAAGCGGTGCAGGGGGAGATCGCTACGGCACTGGCTGATACCGGCTGGACCATTCGTACGGCGCGCGACGGGCTGGGCGACATGGTGCGCTATTACGACCAGTTCATGCGCTTCCTGATGATTGTCGGGTTGGGTTCGCTGCTGATCGGGGGCGTCAGCGTCTGGACCAGCATGCAGGCTTATATCGCCGAGCGCACCCAGGTGATTGCGGTGCTGCGCAGTATTGGGGCGACGCACAACCGGGTGTTGGTGCACTTCCTGTCCCAAGTGGGCGCGCTGGCGCTGGTTGGCGTGTTGGCTGGCATCGCCATTGGCGGCAGTGTTGCTTATTTCGTGCTGCCTTATGTGGGCGAAGCCATGGGTATCGGCCTGCGGCCGAGCATCAATCCGCAACCGCTGCTGGTTGCGGCGGCGGCCGGTATCTTGACGGCCTTCGCGTTTTCCTACCAGCCGCTGCAGCGCACGCAGGCGATCCGGCCCATCCTGCTGTTCCGCGCCAAGGGCCTGGACGTTGGCAGCGCCAAGTGGACCGATCTGTTGCGCATGCCGCAGGGCCTGCCGATGATCATCGCCGGTATCGGCCTCTTCTGGCTGGCTTATCTGATCACCGGCGATGCACTGCTGGTCGCGGCCTTCGCCGTGGCGAGTGCGCTCTCGGTGGTGCTGTTCCAGCTCTTTGTCCGCGCGGTACGGGCGACGATTGCCGGGCTGCCCGAAATCCCGGGGCAGGTGCTGCGCCATGCCGTGCGGTCCATTGGAGTGTCGCAAACGGCGGCCGCCTCGATCGTGACGGCGGTAGGCATGACGCTGACCATGCTGATCATCGTCCTCGTGCTGCAGGGCAATCTGCGCCAGGAGTTCCTCGGCGCTTCGGCCTTTGATGTCCCCACGCTGGTGGCCTCAGACCTGTTCCCTGACGAGATGGAAGATCTCGAGGTCATGCGGGCAACCACGGCTGGGATCGAAGCTGTCGTGGCGACCCCCATGCTCCGCGGCGCACTGGCCGAGGTGGCTGGTGAGCCCGTGGACACGCTGCGGCCGCGCGGCCCCGAAGCCACGTTCCTGCTGTCGGGCGAAGTGCCCCTGACCTATCGCGATGCCTTGCCGACCTCCTCGGTGGTGACGGCGGGCGAGTGGTGGCCGGCGAACTATGAAGGGCCCGGCCTGGTTTCGCTGCACCGGAGCCTGCGGGAGGGGCTTGGTGTCGACATTGGCGACGAGCTGACCTTCAGCATATTCGGCGAACCGATCACTGTTACGGTCGCGAGCTTCCGCGATTATTCCTGGCAGGGCGGCATCGACTTTCTCGCCACCTTCTCGCCCGGGGTGCTGGAGGAGTATCCAACGACGCTGTTTGCCGCGGTGACGGCGGCACCCGGCGCCGAGGAGCCAGTGGAGCGCGCGCTTGCCAGCACCTTGCCGGACGTGAACTTCATCCCAGTGGGTGAAACGCTCAAGCAGGTGACGGACGCGCTGCAGCAACTTTCCTTTGCCGCCTTGCTGGTGGGTGGATTGGCGGTCGGTAATGGGCTGCTGGTAGTGCTGGGCAGCATTGCGACCGGCCTCAAGCAGCGGGAGGCTGATGCCGTGATCAACAAGATGCTGGGCAAGGCCCGGCCAACCATCCTGACCACGGCGCTGGTGCAGTATCTTGTGCTGGGGCTGCTGGCGGCAATCCCCGCAATGGTGGTGGGACTTGGCCTGGGCTGGCTCGTCAGCCGGCTGTTGACTGATGTGGAATTTACCGCCGAGGCGGCCACGCTGTTCAGCGTCGTGATCGCCAGCATTGCGCTTACCGGCGCATTGGGGGCAGCAACCTTGCTGCGCGCCACCACGGCTGCACCGGCCCGGCTGCTGCGCGAGTTGTAGCCGGCGTCGCCCTTGGGGCGGGACCTACTCGATCTCCTGATGGGTTTTTCTAGTTTGCCGGTTTTCCCGGCGCCTCAGCGTCGGCATGGAGGGGTGCGACCACCGGGGTAGTCTGGGGGATGGGTCGGAATATGGCCTGGTCGCTGGCTTGCGGGGACGGTCGGATCCGGGTGCGCCAGATGCCAAAGCCGCCAGCTGCGAGACCCATGGCAGCGGAAAAGATGAAGAGCCCATCGGGTCCGAATAGCGACATGCTGAACGATGCGATCAGCGGACCGAGGATCGAACCCACGGAATTGAGCAGGATCAGCCCGCCGCTCGCCGCCACCAGATCGGCACTGGCGACGTGGTCGTTGGCGTGGGCGAGGCAGAGCGGATAGATGCTGAAGGAAATGCCGCCAAACAACAGGGTAGAAAGCAGGAACATCCAGCTGCCATAGCCGGAGGTGAGCATCGCAATGCTCAAGAGCGCCAGGGCCCCGCATACACCGATGATGATGGTGCGTCGGTCGAAGGCGTCGGAGAGTTTGCCCAAGGGAAATTGCAACAGCACGCCCCCGGCGATCAGCACGGTCATGAAGGTTGCCGTCCCCGTCATGCCGAGGCCCGTCGAGGCCGCATAGACGGGCGCGAGGCCATAGATGGCCCCGATCACGCCGCCGCTGAGGAACACGCCAACCAACCCCAGTGGAGAGGCTTGGTAGAGGGCGCGCAGGCTGAAGGAGCTGACATCAGGCAGCGACGGGGGCGCCGAGCGGGTCAGGCAGACCGGCACCAGCGACAGCGAAAGCAGGATCGAGATGATCATGAACAAGAGTGGGCTGCCGGCCGCATTGAGGTTCAGTAATTGCTGGCCTGCAGCCATCGCCGCGTAGAGCGTGACCATGTAGGACGACACGATCAGGCCGCGCGTCTTGTTGCTGGCTTCGGCATTGAGCCAACTCTCGATGCACATATAGATGCCGGCAAGGCACACGCCTTCGGCAAAGCGCAAGGCCGCCCACAGGATGAGATTGTCCGAGAGGGCGTGGCCGAGCGAGGCGGCGGAATAGACCGAGGCGAATGCCGCGAAGGCGCGGATATGGCCCGCCTGCTTGATGAAGCGGAAGCACTGCAGCGAGCCAAAGGTCAGGCCGGCAAAGAACGCGGCCGTCACGGCGCCCACAGCGAGCGAGCTTGCCCCGGTATTGGTCATGCGCAGGCCAATCAGGGTGCTGAGCGCCCCATTGCCCAGCATGAGGATGGCGACGCTGGCCAGCACCGGCAGGATTGGGCGAATGGATCGCAGCATGTGTTTCTCCGGCCCTTGTGCCAATGTGAAAACCCGGAACCGCAGAAGCGGTCCCAAGCCAGACCGGCTCGCGACCAGTTGGTTGATGCCGTGCGGCCTCGCCCGAGTAAGCGGAACCAGGTGAGGATTATTCGCAATCCAACCGGCATCCTGCTGTTCGATGGCCTTGGTGCTGCCGGCACCATTGTTTCACCGCAGGGAGCGCGATAGCAGCGATTTCCAGCAGCTTTGCGGCAGCGAGGTTATCGGCAAGGAAGCTGCTATTGGCAACCGGCACAATGCGGTTGACCGGGAAACCAGCGGCCGCACCCCCGATCGCGATCATGGAGGTGATGACGACCCTGGAGGGCGCCAGCATCAGTGTTTGGTTGAGCCGGGCCGTGACGGTACGCAGTGCGAGGGCGGCTGGACCTCGATCGGCATCTGCCAGGGGGTTGAGCCAAAGGCCTCGCAGGCCCCATCGGCTGCTGGATGCGCCTGAAGCCGCACCGGCCTTGGGCCGTGCGGGTATGGGCAGGCGGGCATCGCAGCAAGAACTGCGACATGGGGCGAAGTTCGCCTCGGTGCCGGTCGTCCGGCAAAAGGGTAGAAGGTGAAGCAAGCTTCGCCCCATGCTCCATCGGAGACTCTTCGGTGAGGACCGTCCGTGGCTAGACCCGTGCCAAACGCCAGAAGCCCTGAGGCTTCATGGACCGTGCGATGAAATCGGTCCCGGATCATCCTCGTCCCGAAGGAGCTTGGGCGACCCCAAACTCATCCGATATTCCCGCACCGACCGTTCGTCGCGACCGCGCAGCTTGCCCGGGAACAAGGGGATTGTGCCTGAGGTTTTCGGGGGCGGGGATAAGTTTGTGGGGGTGGTGATGGCCGCCCTCGTGGTTCGAGGCTGCGCTGCGCTGCGCACCTCACCATGAGGGCTCCGGATGGATCTGGTCGGTTGCGGGATCTCGATGAGCCCTCATCCTGAGGTGCCGCGCAGCAGCCTCGAAGGGCGAGGACCGCAATCACCGCTCCTTGCGGCTGGCCAGAGCAGGCAGTGCCTCATAATCATACCTGATCAGCGCTTCCTTCTTGCGCCGGCTCCAGCCCTTGATCTGCCGCTCGCGCTCGATGGCATCGACGATCCGCTCATAGGTTTCGGTGAACACCAGTTCCACGGGGCGGCGGCTTTTGGTGTAGCCTTCAGTGAGCCCCTCATTGTGTTCCCAAACCCGCTGTTCGACCGGCTTTTTGGTGAGGCGGGTGTAAAAGGAGCCATCCGAGCAGCGCAGCAGGTAAACGGTGACTTCCATGATGCCCTCCGGAGCCTGATGCTGGGGCGGAAACGGGGTGGGTGCAAGGGGCTTGCGCGGCCATTACCAAGGCGTGTTGGGAGCCCTCATCCTGAGGTGCCGCGCAGCGGCCTCGAAGGACGGGGGCGGCTTGCTGAAATCGCGGTGGTGCTATGGACGGCATGGGGGCTGCGCCCTCGTGGTTCGAGGCTGCGCTGCGCTTCGCGCCTCACCATGAGGGCTAGGGGGCGGTAATGCTGGGTGGGAGATCGGTTCTGGGGGCGTCGGTTTTCCCCGCCCTTGCGGCAGCCCTCATCCTGAGGTGCCGCGTAGCGGCCTCGAGGGACAGGGCGGCTTGCTGGAATCGCGGTGGGTGCTGTGGACGGCATCGGGGCCGCGCCCTCGTGGTTCGAGGCTGCGCTGCGCTTCGCACCTCACCATGAGGGCTGGGAGAGAATAGCGCTTATTAGAAACGGATATTAAACGTGTTTTCCAACGCAAGGATACGGGAGGGTTACCCCTCCCGCTCCTTCTACCCCAAGTTGTTCTTGGAACTGCGATCAGGGTTCGACGCTGGTGTCGATGTCCCATTCACTCTTCGCACGTGATAATCTGGATAGTGCCCCTGTTTGATCTCGCGCACGAACTGGGGGCGAGTCATCTCCACGCGGCGTTGTGGATCATGGAAGCGTTGGTTGCGACCAGAAGGGGTCTCACTGGTTACGGTTACACGTTTAGGCATGAGGACAATCCTTATGTGCCAAATGTTGTCCGGCTCTATCGACAGATCCGAGCTAACCGTGCAGGGTGAACCTGCAGTTTGGATTCCAACTCAGATTGCCTCCACGCGAGCCGCACAGGTGGTTGCGCGGATCAAAGGTCGAGGTTGCCGCCTCGGCCTTTTTGATTCTTAGGAAATGAGTCTCGTTTTGTTCTCCTTACGAGATTGGCCCGACCGGAGGAGGTCGGGCCAATTGGTGAATGTCGCAAAGTTCTGCCCTAGGGTCCTGGCATCCCTTTGAATGTTGATCGCTTTCTGCACCGCAGAAATCTGTCGCACAAAGTTCTGGTCCGGAGTCGCACAAAGTTCTGCCCTAGGATCCGATGTTGAGGGGGCAGATACCACCCCACCTATCCTAGATACTCACGCCCGAAGGCACTCACGTTGGTGGCTCGATTCAAAAGGTGCTCGACAAGTTTTCGGCGCTCGCTGAAGTCACCGGCGCTTCACGCTATGTCGGCCAGATCGAAATTGGGGGCCAGCCCTTTGGCATGGTCACAAAGGGTATTGAACTGCTTGCGACAAAGGTGGCCGAACCGCTGAGATAATGGCGAGAAAAGCGGTGTCCGGTTTCCGCGACTGCGCACCGCCAGCAGCCAGTCCGCTTTCCCAGCAAGAAGCCGTTCCCGGGCGCCGAACCAGAACAGCCGCTTTCAGGAGCTTGATCGGACTTGCTGAACGGCGGCAACGGGGCGGTTAGGCGTCTCCGTCAGCGACCGCCGACCGACAACTCGTTGCGAACGTTGGAGTCCCCGTCCAGAAACTCTGGCTCGGCTTTGGCCCCAACAGCGTCGAAGTAGCGGCTTACGAAGTTCCGGAACGAGGCGGCCAGGGCGATGTCGGCGATGTTGAGGTCGCTCAGACCGACGGCGCGCAGCGCGTCAATATTGCTTTGGGTTATGTGCGAAGCATTGATCGTGATCTGCTCGGCATAGGCCAACATGGCTACTTCTTGTTCTGTCAGCCCGGCGTTTCGGTAGTCGCGATGCACCGCCAGCGTCTGCTCGCGCCCGATCATCGCCGAGAGCGCTTTGAAATAGACGTGAGAGCAATAGCTCGAAGGCACGTGCTTGGCCGTTATCAAGGTGATAAGGCGGAAGTTGATCAGCCCCAGAGAGAACCCGTCCCGGATCTGGTGCAGCAAATGCTCAACCGGCGGCAGAATGTCAGGTCTGGCCGACCAACATTGGGTTGCCTGCATAACGCGTCCAGTTGACGCGACTTCGTTCGCATAGATCGATGCCACTTCGCCCTCGGCCTCGTCCGGCTCCACAGTCCGTATAAACATCGTCTCCTCCTTGGCTAGTGTATGCTGCTGTATTCTCTCGTGGATGAGTTCTCCTGGGACGATGTGGCAAAGGGGTTGTCGAAAGTTGCCTCAGCTGTTCGTTGTAGGATGCCGGCTGCTGACGCACGGGCTTCGGCTGAGCGCAGGCGGGCAAAGAAGTGAGCAGAAGGGCCGTAGTCGCGATCAGCATGCGGTGCGCTTGATAAAGCTGTCACGCAGAGCGTCGAGTACGAGCCCATCGTTAAAGGCGTCCTCTTGCGGAATCTCCACCTCCAGCCCTGCGCGCACCGATGTCCTCTACCCCGGGGGCGTGATGATGGCGCGCGAGGCACAAAGGGCGGCAAGGCTGACGCCGCGGCGCCGGGAGGCAGAGTAGCCGTGGTTTCCTCTTTCCTTCTGCAGGTTCGTGGTCCACTCGATGCAGCATGTATCGGGATCAGTCCGCGGCCTCGGAATGTCAATCAAGAGCACCTCTCGTCATACCGTGGCGCTCAAGAAAGACTACCAGAACATGTCGGCCTGCGCTTCTTTAGCTCTTTTGCTGGCCGGCCGTGGTGGATGAGGCGCTGGCGCGAGGGCAGCGACTTCGGACAGCCATGTCTCGGCTTCACCTCGGGGTGGAGTGCCCAAGAGGGGGCCGGTGTAGGCTTCCACCCAAAATGGCTCGCCCCACGACTCCAAACCCTCTTCGTTCATTGTCTTTGACCTTACCAAGCAAAACTCGCCATCCACTTTGAGGATGACGCCCGGCAGGCAGCCATCAAGCCAAACCGCCTTGTTCGGACGCGCGAATCTGGAGATTGGCAGTTGTTTGTCCTTCGGCATCGCTTCACTCACTGAAAATACTAGTGCAGAAGCATCGCTCGGAAAAAAGAAAGTAACAAGATTAATGTGCCTTATTGACACTCTGAGCTGCCTACTAAGCGCCGGGTGTTCCACGAGCATGGGCACCTTATCAGAAGCCAGCATTCCCGTAATGATATCTGCGAAGCGCCTGAGGTTGTTTGGTGGAGAGGTCGCCACTGAGCGAGGCGTGCAACGCTCGAGATCGATCTTTTCCAATACCTG
Organism: Devosia sp. 1566; assembly: GCF_004005995.1. Taxonomy (NCBI): domain Bacteria; kingdom Pseudomonadati; phylum Pseudomonadota; class Alphaproteobacteria; order Hyphomicrobiales; family Devosiaceae; genus Devosia; species Devosia sp. 1566. Next base: position 1,960,173 of record NZ_CP034767.1, on the reverse strand, counting down.
CGGCAATGGACCGGCAGAAATTTCGAGCGAGTTTAATCGCGCGAGGCTGCCGAGGGTTGCTTGAAAGCCTTCAAGCGGCTGATTGACACAATGGGGGCCTACGGCTCTGCAGGCCGCGGCGCTTCTCGACGTGTCAAAGGGGCACCTGGGAGCGCATGAAGCAGGAGGGTAAGTGCAAGCCCTCAGGCAGGATCAAGTCACCCGGGTCTCCGCAATGCTCGGCATCTACAAGGGGCTTCATCTGTTGATCGCCCATGACATGGCGGATCGCTGGCCCGGATTGCACAACAAAGGCACCGTGCCGGGATGAGCCCAATCGCCTCCATTCTCAAAGGCGGCATCCTCCAAATGTTGCGGGCTCGGTGCTATCTCCAGGCCGTCCACGCGGGGTTGTGATCGGCGTCGAACGGTTGGCCGGTCGTCACAGAGGCTTTTCCCAAGATCATCCAACTGGTGAGGACGGCGCGGCTGTGTTGAAGCCGCTTGTCTAGGGCGAGGATGATGATTTTGCCATTCACGCCCAGATCGCAGTGCCCGCTGCCGCTTGGTCTGGAGGGGCCATCCAGAACCAACGATCCAAGGTCGCTGTGATGGCTCCGAAACTGACTACAGGTGGCTATATCGAAGGGCAGGGTAGGGGCCGTATGCTGACCGTCGGCTATTGTGACTGGATTGTCGAAAGCAGCCATTCCGTAGGCGCGGCAACTAGCGGCTCGAATGGGGGCCGGAAGCGGAATGGCTGCTTTCGTCTCAACTGAGGGAATATCTGACAGTCACGTCAGTTACTCCGGCGTCGAACTGCGGGCGATAGCGCTAAGTGCGCGAGGTACCTGCCTGTGAACCCTAAGGTAATTGGTCGCTTGTATTTTGGGTCTTGAACCAGTCGAGAATTTCTGAGCCCGTCAGCATCGCCACCCCCTCGTGGCCCAGAATATAGTCGTAGAGCATCTCGAGATATTTGATGCGGTGCGGCGCCCCGGTCAGATAGGGGTGGATGGAAATGGCCATCACCCTTGGATTCTCGCTTCCCTCGAGATAGAGCCGGTCGAACTGGTCGACGCCGCGTTTGTAGATCTCGTCGGAGCGGTGCCCCTGCACCGCGGACATAACCACATCGTTGATCTCGACTGTGTAGGGCACCGAGGTAATTGGGCCCGATGTGGTCTTGAGCGTCACGGGCTGATCATCGAGGCACCAGTCACAGACATATTCGATGCCCGCGTCCGCCAGCAGATCGAGCGTGTCGAGGGTTTCGGTCAGCCCCGGACTTTCCCAACCGCGCGGCGGCGCGCCGGTCAAGGCCGTGATCGCCGCAATGGTGTCGCTGATGGCCTTGGCCTGGTCTTCGACGCGGTGCATCGGCCGCTGCACGAAGCCGTGGCCGATGAAATCCCAGCCCGCTGCATGCGCGGCGCGGCAGGCTGCTTCGTAGACAGTGCAGGCCGAACCGTTGACGGCAAAGCTGGCGCGCAGATTGCGCCTGCCCAGCACCTCAAGAAGCCGCCAGAAGCCCACCCGCATGCCATATTCATGCCAGGCCCAGTTCGGCACATCGGGCAGCAGCGGCTGTCCCATGGGTGGCGGCAGCACCGCCCGCGGCATGGGGCCGGCGGGCGACCAGTTCTCGACATTGACAATGGTCCAGACGGCGATGCGCTCCCCCCTGGGCAGGCGCAACTTGGGCCGGTCTACGATGGGGGAATAGTCGAGGCGGCCACGGATGATGGCGGGGTCGATGACAGGTTCGGTCATGGCTTTGGTCTCAGGCATAGTGGCGGAAAATTTGGGCGACGGCGGCGCGGTCGCGCCCCTGCGCCACAAGGAAAGCCAACAACAGTCGCGCCTTGGGGGCACTGAGCAGGCCGGCGGGAATGAGCCCCCGGGCGATCAGGTCGCGCTCGGAACCGGCAAAGCCATAGGTGTTCTCGAAAACCGGACCGGCCGGCACGCGCGACGCCAGTACGATGGGCAGGGTCGCTGGTAGCACTGCCAAGCCTGGCAGCAGCGCCGCCGGCACATGCCCAGCGCCCATGCCCTCGACAACGAGGCCGCCATAGCCAAGCGCGGCGATCGCCTCGATGAGATCGCCCTCATCGCCCAGGCCCGGCTTGAGCATCGCGACCCGCGCCAATTCCGGCATCACGCCGAGCGCATCAGGGCGCTGCGGTCGGAGCAGGATGCGCACGTGCTCTTCGATCACCGCGCCGAGCGGTCCAGCCGAGGGGCTGGTAAAGGCCGATGGCAGGCCCTTGTGCGATTTTTCAACCAGCGCGGCGGCGTGGATTTCGTCGTTGAGCACCACCAGGGCGCCCAGTCTCCGGGCCGTCTCGGCGGCGGCAACGCTGATGGCGGCGAGCAGGTTTGCCGGGCCGTCAGCACCCGGCGCAGAGGCGCCGCGCATGGCCCCCGTGATTACTAGCGGCGCGTCTGCGGAATGTGCCAGACCCAGCAAAAAGGCGGTTTCATCGATCGTGTCGGTGCCCTGGACCACCACCACGCCCTGCGCGCCCGAGGCAATGGCCCCAGCAATGAGCTGCGACACCTGCCGCAGCTGGGCAAAGCTCAGCGACGCGCCCGGCACCAGAAACGGCGTCTCCACGGTGATCGCGGCAATATCGGCCAGCCGCGGCACCGCGGCGATCAGCATGGCCCCGTCCAGCGCCGGCACGATCCCGCCCTGTGGCTCGGGCATCATGGTGATGGTGCCGCCCAGGACGATCACATGGACGCGCGGCAAACTGGCATTAGTCAAAGTTCCGTCCTTCGTTTCATGCAGTCCGCGCCCTATCAGGCCCGTCTAACCAACTTGACCACCTGTTTGGCAAGGGCGCCACCAGGTTGCGCCAGTTGCTCCAGTATGGAGAAGTGGTCGTCCCCTGCCACGGGCAGCAGAGTGCCGTTATGGCCCGCCGAATGCCAGGCCTGCGCGTAATCAACCGATTGGCGCTGCAGCTCGGGCAATTCAGCCGTGCCATAGGCCATCACCAGCCGCCCTGCCCGCGACGGGATGGTGTGGACGGGGCTCAGCTGCTGCACCTCGGCAGGGGTCAGGCCCAGTTTGTCATTGAGCGTGCCCAGCCGGATCGGCTCCAGATCGAATATGCCCGAAATGGCCAGTCCCGCATCGACCTGCGGCAGCGCCATGGCGCTCGCTGCCAGTTGCCCGCCGGCCGACCATCCCGAGACGATCAACCGTCCGGTCGCAAGGCCCCGGGCCGGGCCTTCCTGGCGCAGCCAGGCAAGCGCCGCGGCAATTTCGTCCATGATCTGGCCGAGGCCCGCGGCCGGCGCCAGCGTATAGCCGGGCACCGCCACATCGATGCCCGCCGCCAATACGCCTTCGGCCATACAGGAAAACACATCCTTGGAATTGCGCTGCCAATAGCCGCCATGGATGAAGACCAGCAGCGGCGCATGGGCAGCGCCGGAGCGGAAGACGTCCATTCTATTGCGCTGGCGCGGACCGTAGGGCAGGCCAATCAGCTCGGGCAGCCGGGCCTGAAGCGCTACACTCCGCCGGGTCCAGTCCGCCAGCATCGCCGCACTGGTGCTGACCGCGCCGGTATTGTCATAGGCGCGGTCCAGTTCGGCTCTGTCCATGTCCCGCCATAGCGGTGGCGCCGCCTGCAATGCCGTTCTGCTCGAGGTCACGCCGCAACCTTGGCGTGGTGGCTATGCAGGTTGCCCGCCAGCGAGCGGCGCAAGGCGTTGAACTCGGCTCCGGCAACGTCGCGGGGGCGTTGCAGGTCTATGGCGATGTCGCTGTCGATGCGGCCTGGCCCGGCGCTCATAACGATGACCCGGTTGGACAGCACGATGGCCTCCTCGATGGAGTGGGTCACGAACAGCACCGTCAGCTTGGTGCGCTCCCACAGCTCAAGCAGTTCGTCCTGCAGCCGTTCACGCGTCATGGCGTCCAGCGCCCCGAAGGGCTCGTCCATCAGCACCATTTCGGCCTGATTGGCCAGCACGCGGGCGATGGCCACGCGCTGCTTCATGCCACCCGACAACTGGTGCGGATAGACATCGGCAAAGCGGGCGAGCCCGACCAGATCGATGAAATGATCGACAGTCTCCTTGATTTCCTTTCTGGGCCGGCCGCGCGAGGCGGGACCGAAGCCGATATTGTCCCGCACCGTGAGCCAGGGAAACAGCCCATAATCCTGGAACACCATGCCGCGCGTGGGGTCCGGCCCCTTGATCGGCCTGCCCCACATCAGCGCCTCGCCGCTGGTGGCGCTCTCAAAGCCGGCCACGATGCGCAGCAGGGTCGACTTGCCGCAGCCCGAGGCCCCGATGAGGCAGACGAACTCGCCGCGCATCACGTCCAGATTGGCGTCCCGCAGCGCCTCGATGCGACGGCCCTGCACGTCAAAGGTCTTGCCGACATTGCGCAGCGAAAGAATGGGAGGGGTCGCGCTAGACATGGTTGGGACTCCAGGACAAAAGCTTGCGGCCGATCATCAGGATGATGCGGTCGGAAATAAAACCGGCCACGCCGATCGCAATCATGCCGCAGATGACGATCTCAGTGCGCGACAGCTGGCGCGCTTCCATGATGATGGCGCCCAGTCCGACCGAGACACCGGTCATTTCGCCGATGACGATGATCATCCAGGCAAAGCCGAGCCCCAGGCGCAGGCCGGTGAAGATCGCCGGCAGAGCCGCCGGCAGCACCACCTTGGTGAATTGGGCCGATGGGGTGCAGCCGAGCATGCTGGCCGCCTCGAACAGCCGCAACTCGACGGAGCGCACGCCGAACACGGTATTGATCAGGATCGGATAGAAGGCGCCTAGGAAGACGAGGAAGATTGCCGAGGTCGGCCCGATACCGAAAATGATCATGGCTAGGGGCAGCCAAGCTGTCACTGGTATTGGCCGCAGGATCTGCAGCATGGGGTCGAACATCTGCCGTACCGTCGGGATGCGGCCGATCATCAGCCCAAGCGGCAGCGCGACGATGACGGCGAGGAAGAAGCCACCATAGACACGGGACACCGAGGCAATGACGTGATTCAGCAGCGTGCCGCTGAACAGGTCATTGCGCACGCCCCCGACGGCCAGGTCATAGAAGGCGATCGCCACCGCCGAGGGCGGGGGAATGAGACTATAGCCCTCGCCTGTCGTTGCCAGGTGCCAGGCCGCCAGCAGCAGCAGTGGCAGGATCAACGCCAAAGCGGGTCCGCGGAGCCGGGACCCCTCGAAGGCAGATTGCCTCCGAGGAGCCGCAGCGGCGGGCGGGGTGGTGGTCCGGTCGGCCGCAATGCTCATGGCTTAGACCTTCTGCTTGAGTTCCTCGACGAAGCGAGTGTCAAAAAGCGTCTCAAAATCGGGGAGCGCCTGTATCTGGTTAAGTTCGACCATGTGCTGGGCGTAGATCTTGGACTGGTTCAGTTCGGTCTCGCCAAAATACCAGGTCAGCTCGACATTGGGTGCCGACAGCTCGATGGCGTCGCGCTGCTGCCCCAGCTTCATGACCGCCATTTCGACCATCGCCTCGGGGTTGGCCATGGCGTATTCGGAGGCCTGACGATGAATGTCGAGAATGACACTGGCCAATTCGGGGCGTTCGGCGAGCGTATCGCTATGGGCGCCGAAGATCATGTTGAGCGCGCCCATCTCGGTGCCATAGGGATATTCGACGATCTTGCCAACGCCCGAGGCCAGGCTGACGCCCGGCGCCGGCTCGGCGCCGACATAGGCGTCGATGTCGCCACGCGCCAGCGCCAGGTGCATTTCGCTGAACGAGATGCGCACCGGGGTAATGTCGGTGATCGAGAGCCCCTCCATGCGCAGGCGCTCGAGGATGAAAACCTCCTGTGTCGAGCCGGGCCAGATCGCCACCCGCATGCCCTTGAGGTCGGCGATGCTCGCAATGGGGCTGTCCTTGCCAGCCACCACACCCATACCCTTGTTGCAGGCGCCGCCGATGACGACGATCGGCTCGCCTGCCGCTGCACCCAGCGTTGCGGCCGCAATGCCGAACATGCCGAAATCGACCGACTTGGTGACGACGGCGTTCTTGCCCTCGGTTGGGCTTTCGAAGGGAATGACCTCGACCTTGTAGCCGGCTGGGGTGAACTGGTCGTAGAAGTGCGGCGCGATGGAATGGATGAGCTTGAGCGCGCCCATCTTGATCACCGTCTCCGATTGTGCCCGCACGAAGGGCATGGGCATGAGGGCGGTGGCAACGGCACTGGCGGCGGTAGTCGCGAGAAATTTGCGTCTGTTCATCATAGCCTGTACTCCTGGGCGGCAAAGGCGGTTGTGGGGTTGTTCTGACTGGCCGAGCTGGCTGCGAGATAGCCTCGCCAGCCGCCATATGCAGTAATGTTCTCGGCACCGGCGAGGGCGTAGTGTTCACAGATGAAGCCCTTGACCACCTCGCCGTCCTCGGTCTCCACCGAGCCGATGCCGAGCGGGCTGGGAATGGCGGCAACGAAGCTGCCGAATTCCCGCGCCGGCACGTCCCAGAGCTCGATTTCAATACCGCCAGGCCCGCCATCGCGCGACAGGCCTGGCTTGGCGGGCGTCGAATTTGGCAGCGCATAGAGGCTGTAGCCGTTTGCCGTGCGCGTGGTGAGGATCAGTCTCGCGCCGCGCTCGGTCAGCTGCTTGTTGAGCGGCTGGCCCTGCAGATGCGCGCCCACAACCGCCAGGCGAATGCTTTCCTGCTCGTTGATCACAGGAACGACAGCGCTGGACTGCGTGAGAGCGGTCGAGCCGGCGCCGAGCCTTGCCGCGGGATCGGTGCGCTGGAGACGGTCGCCCATTGTGGCAAGCATGCCGTCGCTGAACTGCGGGCCAATAAGGGTGACGCCGACAGGCAGCCCCTTGTCGCCCCGGCCGAACGGAACGGAGATTGCCGCCATGTCCAGCAGGTTCACGAAATTGGTGAATAGGCCTAGTTTGGAATTCAGGGCCACCGGGGCAGCCAGCATGTCATCGATCGTCGGGTGCTCGGGCGCCGTGGGGACCAGCAGAAAATCGACATTATCCAGCGCCGTGCGGACCTTCAGCGCCAGGTCCGCCAGGCGGTATTGCGCGGTGAAGGCATCGACTGCGGAATACTGGGTGCCCGATGTCACGATCTCGCGTACGACGGGATGAATGCTCTCAGGCTGGCTCTGGGCAAAGTCGCTGATCGCAGCGTAGCGCTCGGCGACCCAAGGGCCGGCATAGAGCAGCGAGGCGGCTTCCTCGAATGGCGCGTAGTCGATCATGACCGGCGCCCCGCCCAGACCTTCAAGGCTGGCGATGGCGGCCTCATATCGCGCCACCACATCCTGCGCGCATCGCGCCCGAACGGTCATGTTCAATATACCAAAGCGGAAGCCGTTCACGCTGGTGGCCGTCAGGGCTTGGCTGCTCGTCCGGGAATAGGCATCCTGGCCATCGGGCACCGCTACCACGTGCAGGACGCTCAGTGCATCTTGCGCCGTGCAGGCCAGGATCGATACGCAGTCCACCGTGCGGCATGCCGGCAGCACACCCCGGGTGCTGATCAGACCCTTGCTCGGCTTCAGGCCCACAATATTGTTGAAACCGGCCGGCACCCGCCCTGATCCGGCCGTATCGGTACCCAGCGCAAAGGGCACCAAGCCTTTGGCAACCGCGACTGCCGAACCTGAGCTCGAGCCGCCGGATACATAGCCTGCGTCGAAGGCGCAGGACGGAATGCCAAAAGGCGACCGCGTCCCATTCAGCCCGGTCGCGAATTGGTCGAGATTGGTCTTGCCAACGGGGATCGCCCCGGCCTCGATCAGGCGGTCGACCACGAAAGCGGATGCCTGGGGCTTATAGGCGAACTGCGGGCACCCGGCGGTGGTCTCGAGACCCGCAACATCAATGTTGTCCTTGACCCCGAACGGGATGCCGAACAGCGGCATGTACGCGCCGGCATCGAGCCGAGCCTTTGCCGCTGCCAGCAATGTATGCGCCTGGTGGCGCGGCATCACGGAAATCCAAACGGGAAGCCCTTCGACTTCTACGGCGTCAAGGGTGGCATCGAGATCGCGGAAGACGTCGCGACCGGCGCGGTACGCGGCAACCTGTTCAGAGATTTCAGAAAAAGCCGCAAGTGAAGATGTTGCGAGACTGGTCAAGGCGGCGGTCCCTGTCGGTTTGCTGACCCTACCGTAGCGCCCATGCCGTTGCCGTCTATTGCTATTTTCCGACCGCCATGTTGCGTAATCGTCAACACGACGCCAAAGGCGAATCCAGATGAAGCACCTCAAGACACTGCAATGCATTGACGATGTGGCCGGCAGCGGCTCGATCCGCCGAAGCGCCGAGCGCCTGTCAATCACGCCATCGGCTTTGACCCGCCGTATCCAGGACTTCGAGGCCGAACTGGGCACGCCCGTTTTCGAGCGCATGCCGCAAGGCATGCGGCTCAATGCGGCCGGCGAACTGGTCGTGCGCCACATCCGGGCGCAGCTCTCCGATTTCGAGCGGTTGCGCTCGCAGATCGCTGATCTTTCAGGGATCCGCCGCGGTCATGTGACCATCGCTTCCAGCCAGGCCTTCGCCCACGATCTCATCCCCCACGAAATTGCGGTCTATCGGGCGCAGCACGCGCTCGTCTCTTTTTCGGTGCTGGTACGCGACCATATCCACGCCGTCGAAGCGGTTACCGCCTTCGAGGCCGATGTCGCGCTGGTGATCGCCCCGCCGCCGGCGCCAGAGTTCCAGCCGCTGCTGGTTATCCACCAGCCGCTATGCGCCCTGATGAGTAAGGACCATCCCCTGGCCGCGGCCCGGACCCTGCGATTGCGGGAATGCCTCCAATATCCAATCGCAATGCCCGGCCCTTCGCTGGCCATCCGGCACCTGTTGCAGGGCGCCATTGTTCGCGCCGCCTTGCCGGTCAATACCGTGGTCGAGTCCGACTCATTCGAGGTCCTGCGCAGCTATGCTGGAAGCGAGCAGGTCATTTCCTTTCAGATACGGCCGGGCATCCCTCAGGGAAACAGCAACCTTGTGGCGCGCGAGATCGATCACCGGGACATGCCGCTGACCCAATTGGTGCTGGGCCAGTTGCGGGGACGATCGCTGTCCGTCGCTGCCTCCAAGTTCGTCGACCAGATTTCAGGTAGCCTGCACACGCGATACGGCGGCAGGAGACGACCTGACTAAGCTTGTCTAAAGCGGGGCCGACAGCAGTCTGTCCGCTTTTATTCGAAGCGGTCAAAAGCAGACACTGGCCACCTAAGTGGCCGGTGACGAGTTTGGGCTGCCTCCGGACCGACAGCTTAGTGGTCGTCTATCCAGAGCGGGCGTTCGACGTCCAAATGGGACGGTGGCTGAGTCGGGTCCAAAGCGGACAAATGTTTCGGCTTCGCCCATTAAGAACCGGCTACGGCCTCTAGGCCTTCTGCTTTTCTGCCACGTCCATGTAGAACTTTAACGCCACCTCGGCGAGCTGCGTCGGGGAGAATTCCAGGGCCTTGGCGTCAGCCGTGACGTAGGCCATCCTACCGGGCCCGACGAGCCGATACTGCAGCTTCATGCTTCTAAGCGTGCTGGCCTGGCTGATCGAGCCTCGATAGCCGGGAATGTCGGGAAAGCCCTTGTAGAGCTTGATTTCCATATTGGCTTCGTCGAGGGCGTTCGCGTAGCGAGTGCGGAAGTTCGCGATCATGTTCGTCGGATAGAGTCCCTGGACGATCCGGTAGCCTTGCGACTCCTGGAAAGCGATCTGGGGGATCGACGGTTTCAAGGCTGCCACGGCGGCCTCCAGCGCCTCCGAGAACTCGGCGAACGCTACCCTGGCAGCCTGCACTCCTCGCTCGCTTCTCTGAAACTGCCCCGCCTCGTCACGGAATTCCTGCTCGCGCTTGAACCGGGCCGCCCGATCGATGACTGACTCCTCATTGGGCTGCCCGCCTTGCTCCGTCACCCGGGCCTCGAGGACGGCCGCGGCAGAAGCGACGCCGAACCGCGGCAAGCTGGCGTAGAGCCGCTGCTGTGGCAACCATGGTGGCATGACCGGGTTGTCGACCGTGGCGATGAACGTCGCGAAATTCCACCCGTCGTTCAGGTAGCGGTGCTTGATCGCGTCCATCTCGACGCGGGTCCAGCGCGTGGTGCCCCATTCCGGCCGGTAGAGGATGGCAACGCAGCGCGCCTTGGCGCCATAGACGGCGCTGAAGGTTTCCTGCCCGTCTGTGCCGGCAAGTTCCTTCTGGCGATCGTAATAGATGAAGGTTTTCATCTTCGGCGCCAGCAGGTCGTTCAGCTGGGTGGCGACGCCTTCGTCCTGAAAAGTGAAGCTAAAGGCAAGGTCGTATTCGTAGTCCGTCATGAAAGAAGCCCGCAGTTCGATGCCCGGTATTTCATCTCGGCATAGACCTTGAGCAGTTCGTCGTCGGTGATCCAGTCCGCGATGTCTCGCGGCACGCCGGAAGGGTCTTCCTTGGCGATGTCGTCGAAGGCATCGCTGGTGATGAACTCAAACATTCGGCCCAGGATAAAGTCATGCGACGGCCCCGACATCGACATGCCGACGTTCATCCCGAGGTTGAGGTCGAGCAGCACCTGTTTGAGATCTTCTTTTCCCTAGTCGATCACCCGGCCGTCGGGGAGAGGATCAACAGCATGATCTGGCGGATATACACTTTCCCACCGCATTTCTACCCGCTCCTGACGTCGGACCGGCCTGTGATCCGCACTAACGGGCTGGCGCAGAAGGGCGGGCACCTAGCGCTGCCGATCGGACCTAGGCGGCTATTCGTCGCCAGCCATGATCCGGACGTCATCAACGGCCTCTGGGCATCAGCGCCGAGGGTGCTTGCGGCCGAGGTCAACAAGAACACGGTCGAGAGCGCGGTTAAATAAGTCTACGGCGTGAACGATGCCAACATCCGCTTCGTCGAGAACCGGTTCGGCAAGACGCCGCAGCCCCGGATCACTGCCGATATGGTGGCGAAGCAGGAGAACGCCTACGTTGCCGGGTTGGCGGCTGCGAAGTGACCGTTTGGCGTGCTGAGGTGGATGGTTAGGCCGAATGCGCGCGAGGTGATGCTGAGTCGGCGGGCATCCTGGTGCCGTCCTCACTCATGATGCGTTTGACCGACATTTTTGGGCGCACAATCTCACCGCAGTACGCGAGCGAGTTGTTCAGAGAGCTGGAAGCATTGCTTTTGCCGCCTACCGCAGCTTCCCACCACCGTTGTGACGTTGCCACGATGTGGCCGGACGACCGCTTTCAGGAAATGGAAAAGGTATCCAAAATGGCTGAAATGGGGCGCTTCTGCCGCGGGGTTTCTGAACTCTTGGGCTCTTTAGGGCCGGAGCAAGCTTCGTTCTGATTGTCACTTGCGTACGGGGCGCGCGAATACGCTAGCACTGTCTGTCCCACCCTGTGGTGGCTCGCCATCTTCTATAGCTGCCTTCCCAATCGGGCCAGGACAGACGAGGATCTGGTCGAATGCCGGTTCGGCGACTGCCAGGTGCTCCATCTGGCCGCCCAGCACACCGGCCTCCGTAATTATCGGGCTACGGAAAAAAGTCCAACGATGCGGATGGAAGCCCAGAGCGTTTCAGTTCGTGCTGGCTGGGTTGTGTACCAATCTTTGCTGCAGTTGCGGTGGCAATGGGATGCCACCGCAACTGCGTCTTCTACTGCTGGAGTTCTTCAGGCAGCGGAGAGCCGTGGTACTTGAGGTAGATTTCGTTGAGCTTGCCATTGGCCATGTTGGCGGAAATCCACTCGTTGAGCTTGGCCACGAGCGCCTCTTCGCCCTTGCGTACGCCAATCGCCACGTCGAGGGTACGGATCGTCACCTTTGGCTCAAAGGAGAGCTCGGTATTGCGTTGCTTGATCTGGTTGACCACGGTCGCTGAGGTCGCCACAGCGGCAGCCTGGCCGCTGATCGCTGCGGTCACAAGCGTGGCGTCGTCTTCGTAGCGAACGACCTCGATGCCCTTTTCCCCGGCCATCGCCGTCAGCTCACTGTCTTGGGTGGTGCCGCGCACGACGCTGATGGGGGTGCCACGCAGATCTTCCCAGTCGGTGATTTCGGTTGCGGCAGGCGCGCCGACAACCGAGATCACGGCCGCATATGGCCGCGAGAAGTCGATGACTTCCTTGCGCTGATCGGTCACCGACAAGGTCGAAATCACGATATCGGCCTTGTTAGTCTGCAGATTGGGGATGCGCGTGGCGCCGGTGGTGGAGATGATCTCCAGCTCGAGCCCCCAGTCGGCGGCGAGCAGCTGGGCGGTCTCCACGTCCGAGCCGATCGGGGTCATCGCGCCGTCGAGCATGCCCGATGGGACCATGGCCAGATCGGTCGAAATGCGGATATTGCCCGCCGCCATGATGTCCTCGAGCAAGTCGGCATGCGCGGGCATGGCGCCGGCCAAAAACGCGCCGACCATCATGGCCGAGACAGTAAAGGTCTTCAAATTCAACATAGTTTTCCTCCTGGTAGTTGTTGACGCCGCACTCAAAGCTCGTTGGAGACGAAGTCCTGGAGCGCAGCGGTTTCGGGCTTGGACAGGATCGACGCGTCGCCTTGCTCGTGAACAAGGCCCTGGTGCATGAACACCACCTTGTCCGCGATCTTGCGGGCGAAGTTCATCTCGTGGGTGACCATGATCATGGTCATGCCACTGTCGGCGAGGCTTTCGATCACGCGCAGCACCTCACCGGTCAATTTTGGGTCGAGCGCGGAGGTGACTTCGTCGAACAACATGACCTGCGGTTGCATGGCCAGGGAGCGGGCGATGGCGGCACGCTGCTGCTGCCCCCCTGAGAGCTGTTCGGGAAAGTCATTGGCCTTATGCTCGAGGCCGACCTTGGTGAGCACGTCGCGAGCGATCTCGCGGGCATCGGCCTTTTTGAGCTTCTTGACCGTGGTGGGCCCAAGCATGATGTTCTGCTCGATGGTCAAATGCGGGAAGAGGTTGTAGCTCTGAAAGACGATCCCAACGTCGAGGCGCAGGTCGCGCAGGCTGAGCTTGGGGTTTTCCAAACGGTGCCCGCACACCTCGATGCGGCCCGAATCGATGGTCTCGAGCCGGTCAATGCAGCGCAAGGCCGTGCTCTTGCCCGAGCCGCTGGCGCCAATCAGCGCAAGGACCTGCCCCTTCTCGACCGCAAAAGAAACGCCACGCAGGACGTCCACCGAGCCGAAACTTTTCTTCACATCGTCCAGAATGACGATCGGCATGTTTGCCTCCATGGCTTTTGCGACCTCTCGGCCGACGCCAGATTGTTTAGGCCAGGCGCTTTTCCAATCGGCGGCTCAGCGCCGAAATCGGGAAGCACAGGCAGAAATAGAGTGCTGCCACACTCAGATAGACGGGCAGCGGCTGGAAAATGGAGTTGTTGATCAACTGGCCGGCGCGGGTGAGCTCAACAAAGCCAACCACATAGGCCAGGGAGGTGTTCTTGACGATCTGCACGGAAAAGCCGACCGTCGGTGGAATGGCGATGCGCACGGCTTGTGGCAGGATAACCTTGAACATGCGTTCGGTCCGGTTGAGTGCCAGGCACTCCGCGGCTTCCCACTGCGCCTTGGGAACGGACTGGATCGAGCCGCGCCAGATTTCGCCAAGATAGGCGCTAACATAGATGGTCATCGACAAGCCGGCTGCCACCATGGGCGCCACCGAAATGCCGAGCTGGGGCAGGCCGAAATAGGTGACGAACATGATCACCAGCAGCGGCGTGCCCTGAACCAGCTGCACATAGCCGGTGGCCAGGTATCTGACCGTCTTGAGCGGCGAGATGCGGGCCAGCGCTACGGCAAACCCGATCAGCCCCCCGCCGACAAACGCCATCAGCGACAGGACCAGGGTCCAGAACGCGCCATCGAGCAGAAACTTGAAGTGGCCAGGATTGAAAGAGGACGTCATGCGGATCTTCCTCCTAAAGATGGGTGCCAAGCCGGCGCTGGCGCGGGAACAGGGCTTTGCCGACGAAGAGGAAGGCGACGCGCATTACGAGCGAGAGCGCGACATAGATCACTGCGATGGTCACATAGGCTTCAAAGGGCCGATAGGTCTCGGACTGGATGAAATTGGCGGCCGCAGTCAGCTCCTCGGCCGAAATCTGGGAGGTCACCGATGAAGCCAGCATCAGCAGAATGAACTGGCTCGAGAGCGAGGGATAAACCCGCTCCATCGCGGGGCGCAGCGCGACATGCCAATATTGCTGTGCCTTGTTGAGCCCCAGCGTTTCGGCAGCTTCCCACTGACCCTTGTGGATGGATTCAAAGCCGGCGCGCATGATCTCGGCGGTGTAGGCGCCAACATTGATCGTCAGGGCCACGATGGCGACGGTGACTGCGGAGAACTTGAAGCCGAGAGTCGACAGCCCGAAATAAACGAGGAAAATCTGCACCACGAAGGGCGTGTTGCGGATGGCCTCAACATAGATGGCTGCGATGGTAGCCGCTGCTTTGTAGCTCGACCGGCGCGCAATGGCGCACAGCGTTCCAATGAGAAAACCGGTGATCGTGGTCGCCACAGCCAATTGCACTGTCAGCCAGGCACCGTCGAGCAGCATCTGCCAGCTTGCAAAGATCGGGAGAAAGTTGATCGACATTAGAATTCCTGGGCTGATCAGGCGGCGCCAGCCGGGGTCTGGCGCGCATTGGCAAACCAGCCTCTGTGCCGTGCACCGCCTGGTGCGCGTGGTTAAGCGCTCACTCGGTCTGTTCGAGTGCCGCAAGCTTGTCGACGCGACGCACGAAATCGGGGTCGGTGACAAATTCTGCCGCAAGGAAGGCGTTGATCAGATCGATCGCCAACCAGGGGCCGACGATCTGGGCGCCCAGGCACATGACGTTGACATCGTCGTGCTCGACCGACTGGTGGGCCGAATGGGCATCATGGCAGACCGCGGCACGGATTCCCTTGATCTTGTTGGCTGCGATCACGGCGCCAACACCGGTGCCGCACACCAGAAGGCCACGGCTACCCGGCGTGGAGCGCACCTTCTGGCAAACCGCCCAGGCAATATCGGGAAAATCGACGGGGTCAGGATCAAAGCTGCCGACGTCTTCGATCTCGATACCCGACTTGTTGAGCTCGGGGAGAAGCTCTTGCTTGAGACGAAAGCCAGCGTGGTCACTACCAATAATAATATGCACTCGGTGCCCCTTAGACAGGTCGGTTAAAAGACGGCAGCGCGGAGATCTGCGCGTCTGCGGCGCGGCGACGGAACTCGCCGCCGATTTGAAAATGGCGACGGAGCAAATCGTCGGCCTTGGCAGGGTCGCGCTGAACGATTGCCTCGTAGATCAGACGGTGATGATCAACGAGGAAGCTCTCGAACCCATCCACCGAAGTAATCTGCTTGCGGCGATCCAGATGCGAGCGCCGCATCAGCGTCGCGATGGATGTATAAAGACTGGTCAGGGTGGGCGAGCGCGCGGCCCGGACAATGGCCTCGTGGAAATCGAAGTCCGCCTGCCCACCGGCCTCGGGATCGTTGATGGTTTCCACGATCTGCGTCAGGCACTGCGCAATGCGATCGAGATCGTTCTGAGTCGCGCGATCACAGGCCAGGCGAATGGCGTGATGCTCTATGGCGACGCGCGCCTCCATGATGTCATCGATGACATCGGCCTGCTGGGCCAGGGCGAAGGTGAAGAAATCGCCCAGCGTGGACACGTCGGGCTTTCTGACCACCGTGCCGACGCCGTGCCGGATCTCCACGGCCCCAATCATAGCGAGCGCGCGCAATGCCTCGCGCAGCACCGGACGACTGACACCAAGCCGCACCGCGAGCTCCCGCTCGGGCAAAAGAATGTCGCCGGTCTTGAGCTCCCCGGAGAGCAGTTGCTCCCGCAAAAAGCCCACAATGCGATCATAGCCGCTGGTCTGCTCAGGCGCTTCTCTCGTAATCGACATCGCCGCGAGTTTTGTCCATACCGTGGTATGACCACCGTTACAGAATGCGGCCATGTTCGTCAACGGCCAGTACTTGCAGCTTTCCACGAAGGCAGGAACTAACCCAATGTGGGTCCTTACTGATGGGGGTCGAATGGCAGCTATCGCGCACTGTGGTGTTTCATGCGGAAGCATTCCTACAAGAACCGGCGTAAATGGACCTAAACCTGGTCTGTCCACCGCCCAAGATTGACTCGCGTCCGTTCCCCCTAAGTGACGCAGTCCATTGAGGAAGCAAGCCCGTTACACGATCCTACGGGCCGGTCAGGCGCGCCAGCCTCAGTAGCAATTCGGTGACCCGGTTTTGCAGTTGCGTTAGCTTGTCCTGGCGTGCTCATCGGTAGGGTCCTTGGGGTGAGCGTCAAGAGGGGGCGAATGACACCACATCCCGACGAAATCTCCATTGACGATGCATTTGTGTGTGGCTTGCTCAGAGCACAGGCGCCCCAATGGGCGAACCTGCCGGTTCGCCGCATCGCCTCGTCCGGAACGGACAACGCCATCTTCCGGCTTGGCGACAACCTGGCGATCAGGTTGCCGCGGCGACCTTCTGCGGTGGCCATTCTTTCAAAGGAACTTGACTGGCTTCCGCATCTTCAAGGCTTACCCCTCGAAGTGCCGGTGCTGCAATTTCGCGGCTGGTCAGAACGTGGTTTCGACTTCGGCAACTTCAACTGGATGGAAGGTGAGGTGGCGTCCCCCGATTGTGTGGCTGACTGGCAGGGGGCGGCTACCAGCCTGGCCGATTTCCTCCAGGCACTGCACTTGAAGGACACCAACGGCGCGCCACCGGCTGGCGAGCGTAACAGCAGGCGGGGGATCGTGCTTGGCGAGCTGACCGAGGCTATCCGGCCAGCAATTGACATCGTTGCCGACGAGATAGCGGCTCGTCGCGCCCATGCTCTTTGGGACGAGGCCTGCACCGCAGAGTTACTGGGAAAGGCAGTTTGGCTACACGGTGATCTGAAGGCTGACAACCTGATCGTCCGAGATGGTGTTTTGCGGGGCGTGATCGATTGGGGACTATCCGCCGTGGGCGATCCTGCCGCCGACTATGCGACAGCATGGTTCTGGGTCGACCCTTCGGCTCGTGACGTGTTCCGGAACAGGCTCAATCTTGATGAGAGCGATTGGCTGCGGTCGCAGGGCTGGGCCCTATATGGCGCGGTTATTGCCCTGAGTTACTATCGGGGTGGCAAGAATGAAGCACTCTGCCGTCAATCACGACTGACGCTTTCAAGGCTGGGGTTGCTGGTCTAGGTCCGCGCTCAAGGAGTGACACGCCCGTCGGCCATGTACATATATTCTCATGAGCACGGAAATCGCCCTCGTCGTGATCTTCGCAGCCGCCCTCAACGCCGGCTGGAATGCGCTGATCAAGGTCAGCGGCGACAAGATCGCTTCGATGGCCACGGTCACCCTCATGGGGGCACTCGTCTCTGCACTGGTCGTTCCGTTCGTCGCCCTTCCCGACCCGGCGAGCTGGCCTTTGTTGGGCCTGGCGATCGTACTCCACGCCGCCTATCATTTTGCGCTCCCCTTTGCCTATCAGCATGGGGACTTGGGGAAGGTGTACCCGATCTCGCGCGGCTCGGCTCCGCTTTTGGTCACGCTGGGTGCCGCGGTATTTGCCGGAGAAGCTCTCGCCACACCTGCCCTGTTCGGCGTGCTTTTCTCTCGGCGGGGGTGATGGCCCTTTCCCTCGATCGCAACGATGGCTCGACCCCGGACCGCCGGGCGGTTCCCTGGCCTTGCTCACCGGGCTCTGCATTGCGTCCTACACCCTGGTGGACGGCCTTGGGGCCCGGCAAGTAGGTTCGGTGATGGGCTTCGCGGTCTGGCTTACCATCGGCGATGGATTGCTGACCTTCCCGATTGCCTGGCCCCGGAAATCCAGGGAAATCACGGCAGTCCTGAAACACCAGTGGAAGTCCTCAATGCTGGCGGGCAGCATGCAGGTCGTATCCTATTGGATGATCATATGGGCAATGGCACTGGCGCCCATCGGCGCGGTGTCGGCGCTTCGGGAAACGAGCGTGCTGTTCGCAGCCCTGATTTCGACATTCGTGCTGAAGGAGGGCTACGGTGCCTGGCGTTTCGTTTCCGCCGGCATGATCGCCTGCGGCGTTTGGCTGACCCGCTACAAACTTTGAGCTCGGCCGGTTGTGAGTAATCACTATCAGTAGCGTGCTTTCCGCCTTCGAGCTGGCACCTTGCCGGATCCGGTAGCAAAGGGACACGCTGTTGTCCGCCGGGCTTCAGAGAAAGAGAAGGCATCCACTGTCGTAGGCGACGAGGACGGACTGCTTGTTGGGCCAAGCCACAACAGCCACTTAAAGCCAATGCCTCAGAAGACGAGTTGCCGAAGTGCGCGATGGCGGGAGGGCTGCTCTCCACCCCATTGCCGCTAAGCGGGGTTCGCGTTCCGAAGAGCAGGGTAGGGGCCGTTAGCGGACCGACAGCTTATAAATCGGAAGCATGGACAGCGGTCTCTAACTTCTCAGCACAACTGCCGTGATACAAGCGATCCTGTAAGACCGCGCCGACTGGTCCGGCATTCTGAGTGCATCGGGGGGAACATCACCCTGCCGCGTTGCGCGCGGGCCTTCGAACAGGGAACGTTCGGGACAGCGCGGCGAAGCACTGACAGCTCACGGGCCAATCAGTACATCGTAAACCATTCTTAACTCGATAATCTGGGGCCACGCAAGATTAATGCTGGGTACAAGCCAGCCCGCGAAATCTCAGTGTCCGTACCGGCGAGGAAGATGGCAAGTGATGTAATGCCGCCCGCTGTTGCTTGAGCGCTGGCGTCTGGTTGTTCGCCGATTTATATTGGCGCGCTCTCAGCGCCGGTCGCCTGAGGATCTTCAATCTGAGGCACAGACACCGGATTGGCGGTGGACAGTGCGATAGAAGCGTCGCGGACCGCCATGTAGTTGGAATCCAACACGTCAGTCATCAGGACGATGGCGCTAATCCTCCTCACCATCGCTGTGAATTCACGCGCTTCGTCTTTCACCAATGGCCGGCCCAAGATTGTTTCTTCGCGGTAGGACAGCCATTTTTTGAGGATTTGATAGCCGCCGATGTGGTAATTCCACACGGCCTCAGGTACGCCCCGCCAGAACGTAGCATCGTTCAGATACACGTCCACGGCACGACCGAGAACTTCCGCGCCACGCTCGTCGCTCATGCCAACCGTGGTGTAACCGGTCGACAGCGCTGCGGCTTCCGTGGCTGTCCAGTCACGGATCTTCCATTTGCCGCGATCTGGGAATACCTTTCTCCGGGTGTCGGTCCGACCCGCCGCGTTCGGCCGCCTCGTTGCTAGGGACCGCCAGACCGACCGATTGCTGCAAGCAGCCCTGCCTGGCCCGTTTGATCACGTCCATCCAGAGGTGCGGTCGTTCCCAATGAGGCACCAGCACACGGGGTCAGCACTGGTGATCCATGTCATTCCCCTGCAACGCTCGGCCAGCGACATATTCGATAGCGGCGCGGCAATGGTTGCAGTCACGGGGTATTCAGTGACAGGCAATGTGCCGTCCAACGCGGTCCTGCGAGGGCTATTTGATCTGTCGGCCGCCGAAGCTGGTGTGGCAACCGACTTGTCATCGGGGCTGCCGCTCAACGAAGTCGCATCTCAGCGCCGTGTTTCACTTTCGACCGTGCGCACTCATCTGGCGCAGATCTTTAGAAAGACCGGGACCAATCAGCAGGGGCAACTGATCGCCTTGCTCAAGGGCGTTAGTGGCTATCCAAGCAGTTCAGCAGACTGAGCATTGCAGGTCGAGCAGCCCAGGCACCGCGGTGCCAAAATCTCATCTATATGGATGATGCGCCCCCAGTTCTGTCCGGTCACTCTGCCGCAGCATCTCATCGCTTGAGGTTGGCTACGAACAGGAGAATGGCGAAGAATGGTGGTGCCAGTGACGGCCCTGCGCTTGCTTTGAGGGGTAGGACCCGTGCGCGTGATCGATAAAATCTACGAAGCGGCCTTCGTGCCCGAACTGTGGTCCAAGGTGTTAGGCGAAATTGCCAGTGTCAGCGGTGCCCATTCAGGCGCGCTGTTGCTGATCGATAAAAAGCTGCCACCACTGTTCGCGGCGACGCCCAACATTGTGGATACTGTGGCAGAGTTCGCCTCTAACCCGCTCTGGTACGACAACCGTCCCGCACAACGTCTGCGCAGCCTTAATCATGCCGGCTTCCTTGAGCGTGCCCATTTTTGGCACGATGACGAACGCAATGGCGACAACCCTCACCACACCAACATGATCAAGATTGGCGCTGACTGGCAGGTTGGAAGCGTGGTCGACATGCCGGACGGCGAAATGGCGCTGTTTACCTTCGAGCGCCGCAGCGGCTTGGCTGACTTCAGTGCGGAAGAAATCGCTCTACTTGACAGCTTCCGCCCCCACCTGGCACGGGCGAGCTTCCTGGCGACGCGGCTGAAGCTCGAGCGAGCTCAGACCAATGTCATAGGCATGAACGCTCTAGGCATTCCGGCCAGCGTGGTTACGTCTTCGGGCGTCGTCCTGGCGTCCAATGCGCTGTTTGAGGAGCTTGGCGATGTGTTGCGACCCGCCGCGTTCGGCCGCCTCGTTGCTAAGGACCGCCAGACCGACCGATTGCTGCAAGCAGCCCTGCCTGGCCCGTTTGATCACGTCCATCCAGAGGTGCGGTCGTTCCCAATGAGGCGCCAGCACACGGGGTCAGCACTGGTGATCCATGTCATTCCCCTGCAACGCTCGGCCAGCGACATATTCGATAGCGGCGCGGCAATGGTTGCAGTCACGGGGTATTCAGTGACAGGCAATGTGCCGTCCAACTCGGTCCTGCGAGGGCTATTTGATCTGTCGGCCGCCGAAGCTGGTGTGGCAACCGACTTATCATCGGGGCTGACGCTCAACGAAGTCGCATCTCAGCGCCGTGTTTCACTTTCGACCGTGCGCACTCATCTGGCGCAGATCTTTAGAAAGACCGGGACCAATCAGCAGGGGCAACTGATCGCCTTGCTCAAGGGCGTTAGTGGCTATCCAAGCAGTTCAGCAGACTGAGCATTGCAGGTCGAGCAGCCCAGGCACCGCGGTGCCAAAATCTCATCTATATGGATGATGCGCCCCCAGTTCTGTCCGGTCACTCTGCCGCAGCATCTCATCGCTTGAGGTTGGTTACGCACAGGAGAATGGCGAAGAATGATGGTGCCAGTAGACGGCATGCGCTTGCCTGAGGGGGGACCCGTACGCGTGATCGATAAAATCTACGAGGCGGCCTTCGTGCCCGAACTGTGGTCCGAGGTATTAGGCGAAATTGCCAGTGTCAGCGGTGCCCATTCAGGCGCGCTGTTGCTGATCGATAAAAGCCTGCCACCACTGTTCGCGGCGACGCCCAACATTGTGGATACTGTGGCAGAGTTCGCCTCTAGCCCGCTCTGGTACGACAACCGTCCCGTACAACGTCTGCGCAACCTTAATCATGCCGGCTTCCTTGAGCGTACCCCTTTTTTGTACGATGACGAACGCAATGGCGACCCCCATTTGATCAAGATTGGCGCTGACTGGCAGGTTGGAAGCGTGGTCGACATGCCCGACGGCGAAATGGCGCTGTTTACCTTCGAGCGCCGCAGCGGCTTGGCTGACTTCAGTGCGGAAGAAATCGCTCTACTTGACAGCTTCCGCCCCCACCTGGCACGGGCGAGCTTCCTGGCGACGCGGCTGAAGCTCGAGCGAGCTCAGACCAATGTCATAGGCATGAACGCTCTAGGCATTCCGGCCAGCGTGGTTACGTCTTCGGGCGTCGTCCTGGCGTCCAATGCGCTGTTTGAGGAGCTTGGCGATGTGTTGCGAGCCGCCGCGTTCGGCCGCCTCGTTGCTAAGGACCGCCAGACCGACCGATTGCTGCAAGCAGCCCTGCCTGGCCCGTTTGATCACGTCCATCCAGAGGTGCGGTCGTTCCCAATGAGGCGCCAGCACACGGGGTCAGCACTGGTGATCCATGTCATTCCCCTGCAACGCTCGGCCAGCGACATATTCGATAGCGGCGCGGCAATGGTTGCAGTCACGGGGTATTCAGTGACAGGCAATGTGCCGTCCAACGCGGTCCTGCGAGGGCTATTTGATCTGTCGGCCGCCGAAGCTGGTGTGGCAACCGACTTGTCATCGGGGCTGACGCTCAACGAAGTCGCATCTCAGCGCCGTGTTTCACTTTCGACCGTGCGCACTCATCTGGCGCAGATCTTTAGAAAGACCGGGACCAATCAGCAGGGGCAACTGATCGCCTTGCTCAAGGGCGTTAGTGGCTATCCAAGCAGTTCAGCAGACTGAGCATTGCAGGTCGAGCAGCTCAGGCACCGCGGTGCGCGTGCAGGGAAGCGCGTGCTGGTAGCGTCAACGAGGCGGGGGCTTCAAATGCAACTAGACGTGCTCGTATTTCGAGGTCAGCCAGGCGATCCGCCCACGCTGCTTGTCGTGCCCAGGGGGCAAAGACACATCATCCCTCCACACCTGCAAGGCGCCCCCTGGCAGCAGATCGCCACTGTCCCTGCGCGTGAAGGGATACTCGGTGGCAGCTCTAGAAGGGTGCGGGCCGAAGTTAGGCGTAACGGTTATTCGCTGTGCAGCCTGGCGGGTAGAAAGTGCCTCGCCATCGAGCCTTGAGCAGCTGCGTTAATCCGCGGACCGTCGCGTGTGCCCTGCCATCGTGCAGGTGCAGATTGTCCCCTGTATCCCCTTGAGCCCCGGTGACTCCCTCGCTGGGGCTCTTTTTCGGCACGACCCTAGATGTTGACCAAAGAAAAGCCCGCCGAAGTGGGTCGGGATAGGCTGTGCTGGTGTGGCCTCGGGACCGCACTCCTTTGAGGCGGGCGCTTGCCGTTGCCGAGGGGAAATTGCAGGCGCCCTACTCCCCCCGCTTATGGCCGGCGGCTTTTAGGGCATAGCTGCTCTCTTCGGAACGGCAAGAATGGGGCGCGATGCTGACCGGCGGCTCCCGCCCCATGTCAGACGTTTGCCGCGGATCTGCGATTGGCCGGAAGCAGCCGCAGCCCAAAGGATCCTTCCAGGGTTAAAGGGAATAGGCTGCGGCCAGCGAATAGCTATAATCGTGATCAGCTCAGGTTTGGTCCAAACAACCCTGCTACCCGGGCGGTTGGAGCTTATAATGACACTCAAGCTATCCCTAACGGCATCGGTCATGGTGTTGGGCCTTACCGCACCCGTATCTTCATATCCCTTGGGCATCAATGGCGCCGACCCCAGCGTCATTCAGACCGAAGACGGTTTCGTCTCGGTCGAGTCGCGCGCTGGCCGCACCTTGCTGGTGCGCAGCGCGCCCAGTCTTGCCGCACTCGCGGAAGCCAAACCAGTGCGCATCTGGAGCGATCGTGAACGCCTCGGTGAAGTCTGGGCTCCCGAAATGGTCTTCCGGGGCGGCCAATACGAAGTGCACTTCGCCGCCGGGATCGGCAGCGACCATCGCATGTTTGTCATCCGATCTAGCGACCCCCTCGCTGGCTACAGCCATGCGGTCGAGATCGCGCTCCCGGAGGATAGATGGTCGATTGACGGCCTGCCGTTCACCTATGAGGGCACCAATTACTACGTCTGGTCGGGCTGGCAAGGTGACACCGATGTGCAGCAAGACATCTTTCTGGCGCCGATGAGTGAACGGGGCCAAGTGCAATCCCCTCGAGCAACGATCTCCTCACCAGATCGAGCTTACGAGAACATTGCCGGCGACACTCCCTCGATCAACGAAGGCCCACAACCCATCATTGATCCGGCGGGTCAGCTGCACATCGTCTATTCGGCCAACGGCTCTTGGGGAGCCGATTACTGTATTTCCGATCTGCGCCTCAAGGCCCACGGCGACCCACTTGACCCCCACAGTTGGGAAGAGCCCGCCGGGTGCCTGTTCGGCGCAAACCCGGAGACCCTCGCCGAAAACGGAACCCTGGCCAGAGAAGCAAAGGGCGTCGGTCACCACACCTTTGTCCTGCCCCATGGCAGCCCTTTGGGGGCCACCAACGCAAGTGCCGCTGTCGCATTCCTCTACCACGGCGTCCCCGCGATGAAGACCCCGGACAACTTCTGGGCCGCCCGCGAATGGTTCGTCGGCACCTTCCGCTGGGTACCCAACGTCTCCTACGGTGCCGACCCCGGTTGGAGCCTCAGCTTCTCCGAACGGTCCCAGTAAGATCGAGGGCGCGCAGCTGGCCCTCGGGAAATTTTTTCTTCGGCCGAAGCGGCCGTGAGAGGAACGATTGAGGCGAGGTCACCAGCGGCAGCAACCGATCCCATCTCGGACGTAAGAAGGGGGCAAGATCAACCGCCAAGAGCGGACGTAAATACTCACCTGACGGTCCGTGGACTGTCATCATGGTTGAGCAGCTTGCGTTCCCGATTGTACCTGCTGGTCTCTGCATGAAAAGGTGGCGGCGAACTTGAATGCCAGGTTCCGAGCCCACTAGCCGTATCGGAGCTGCTACCCAGGTAATCACTTGCCACCGGTGACAAGCAGGCAAATACTGGTTCAGCCGATCCGAGTTCAGGCGCGTTTATCGCTTTTCATAGTTGGAGAATGCCCGACCTGAAGGAAAGCTCATGACTGCCAAATTTGTAGCTGCGGATTCGGCTGAGAGACGTCCGCTGTCGGCCGGAATGGACGGCGCCGGCGATGCGATGTCGCTGTCCAACTCCGATGCCGAAGAACTCTCGGCACTTCTTGATACAGTCTATGATGCCGCCATCGAGCGGGCAACATGGATAGAAGCGCTGCAGCAGGCGTGCCGGTTTCTTCGATGCTCTGCTGGGGCGGTGCTGAGCGCCGATCTGCTCGGAACCTTTGGTCTGAGTGTTCACTGGGGGTATGGTCCTGGGTGCTGGGAAAGCTACAGGGACCGCTATTTCCATCTGGACCCACTAAACAGTTGGGTCTTTCGGTCCAGGATCGGTGGTGTCTTCATTGGTTCCCACTCCGTCTTGTGGCCGGAGGTACTCGCATCGACCTACTACCGAGAGTGGGTGGCGCCGCAGGGCTTTATCGATCTGATTGGTGCTACGTTAGACAAATCCGCCTCTGGAGTTGCGGCTCTGACATGCATTCGCCGGCACGAAGATGGGCTTGCGGACGATAGCTGTGCGTGGCGGATGAGGCTCATCCTTCCACACTTTCGCCGCGCTCTATTGATCAGCAAACTGCTTGATCAGCACGATCTTCGGCCCGACGCCTTTGTGGAAGCCATGGATGCGTTGTCTACCAGCGTGTTCTTCCTCAATGCGGCAGGTGAGCTGGTTCATTCCAACCAGAGTGGTCGCGAGATTCTGGCTGCCGGGCAGCCGCTGGGCCTTATTGGAAAGAGCTTGGCAGCAACTCATCAGCCTTCCCAGATCGAACTGCGGCGTGCGCTCAACGCTGTTCTGAATTCCAAGCTGGAAAGCAGCGTTGAGCGGGTTGCCTTATCTATTTCGGGCGCGAACGGCGAGCCATACGCTACGCACCTGCTTCCTCTCACGTCTGGCGCCCGTCGACAGGTTGGCATGAGTACCGCCGCGGTAGCCGCTGTCTTCGTTCGGGAGACAAGCATCGATGTAGGATCGGCAATATCGGCAGCCACCAAGCTCTATAAATTCACCCCGGCAGAGTGCCGCGTGCTGGCCGAGATTGTTGATCATGGTGGGCTGGAGCATATCGCTACAAGGCTGGGTGTCACCCGCCGCACGGTGCAAACGCATCTGGAACATTTGTTCGAGAAAACGGGCAGCAAGCGACAGGCCGACTTGGTCAAGCTGGTTGCAGGGCACCAAAGCCCCTTGCACCATAGCAACTAAGAATGGGCTCATCGGTCATTCGACCGACGCCAGATCATCGACGATGTGCAAACTCAGCTTGGTTGGTCGCCCATTTGCGACCCGCCCGCCTTCTCTACGCCTCCGCTGAAACCACTCAGGTAAGGACGCTGCCGTGAGAATTTCCGATAAACTTCCAGTCGCCGTCCTTGCTGCAACAGGTGTGATGGCAGCCGTTTACCCCGGCACAGTTCACGCCGGCCCGCTTCCATTGGCTATCCAGGCAGATACGGTCCTCAGTGGCCCTTGCGTCCTGATGAGCCGGTTCAAGCCAGAGGACAAGGTAATCTTTCGCGTCCGCGTCACGGACACCGAAACCGGGGAGCCGATAGTGGATGGTGGCCTTGAGAGGCTGGTTGTCGTCATGCCAGACGGTTCCGAATTTGCGCCGAAGTTCGGCCCGCACCCTCCCAAGCAAGCTGCCGGTTACTACTGGACTTACGCCTGGACCATCCCTGCCGATTATCCCACGGGCAGTCATCCCTACAAGGTCGTAGCGACCAGCCTTGATGGCGAAGTCGTCACATTTACCCCGTTCGAGGCACCACCTTCCCAGCTCACCATTGTTGCAGCGCAATGATGTTCCGCGGTTGGATCACGGCGATCTCCGCCGCAATAATCCTGACGACCGGTTCCATTGCAGCACCTGCGCCGGCAGCGATTGAGCTTGGAGCGGAACGACCGATCGCAGAAGCCTCGCACGGGTTCATCGGGGCGATGTCTTCGGTGCCTACCCATGGACCTGCCGGAACTGTTGTGACGGTCTATGGCGAAGGATTGCCCCCGGGCGAGAACTTTGACCTGGTCTGGAACACAGTAGAGGGATCGTGGATGGTCGAGGAGGGGCTCTACAAGGGACGTGAGTTTACACCCAAAGGCTACCTTATAGCAGCTGTCACGAGCGATGCTGACGGACGCTTCTCGAAAAGCTTTATCACTCCGGATGATTTCGGATTTCTTCATGACATCACGCTGCAGCAGGATCGCCGGCTGATCAACCAGACTGGTTACAGCGTGGATCTCACGATGACGCTTTCTCCGGAAAGTGGACCCCTCGGGACACCCATCAATGTCGAAGTTCATGGTCTGGGTTGGCGTTACCTCGAAAACAGCTGGACCCTCGTCTATGGAAACAGCTTCACAGGCTGGCTATCCTCCGTAACCACTTCGGGAACCGCCAACTTCACCATTCCTGCAACCGGCGCTGTTGGCACACAAGTGCTTCGGCTGGTGCATGCTGGGTTCACCTACCCCTATCTTAATCCCGAACAAAACCCTTATCCGGACCGGGTGCGCCCGCGTGCTGAGTTCGAGCTCACGCGTGGGAAACCGGTTCTGCCACCTCCTCTGGATCAGCAAACCCTCGCAGCGGTGCGGGGTTTACCTGAGCCCGGCGATTTCACAGTCACGCCGGCCTTTACCGGTGTGGGCCAGCCGGTGAGCGTTCAGGCTACGTCACTGCAGCCCGGGAAAAGCTACCAACTTGAGTGGGGAACCCTGGTCGGAAATCGAGTGGTGCAAAACGGCTGGACCACTGAGTTCAAACCCATCGGCACTGCCATAGCGGATGAGAAGGGCAGGGCGTCATTTGCGTTCGACACCCCGGATGATCTTGGTGGTGCACACGAATTGGTACTAGCCACAGGAGCAGATCGGCAGACCGGCCGGCACTGGATCACGCCCACGGCCCTCCCTCTCGATGTTGCAAGCGGGCCCGCTGGAACGACATTCAAGGTGCACATCAAGGGCGGCGGCTGGAGCGAAACGGCCAACATCTATCATGTGACCTACGACAATACGTACCTGGGCTACGTGTGCGCATTCAACAGCAGCGGCGATCTGACCATCTACCTGACAGCGTCAGGCGAGCCCGGACCTCACTACATCGACGTCTATCCCGGCATCTACAAAGGCACCGAAACTCAGCCCAACAACTATCGCGTTCCCCAACTCACTTTTGCTGCTGATCACCCAGGCGAAGATCTGCCAGCCTTTCATTTTGCGTTCACGGTCACGGACAAACTCAACCCCGGCCGATAAGCCCTGCCGTCAGGATCAATGTCTGCAGAGCCACCGCTGAAACACGGCAGCGATCAACAAGGCGGCGGAAACCGGCGGTGCGCTCGAAGGCGCTGTCCGCGCAACCAACGATAATGGCAAGCTGCGAATCGAGAACATCTCGACGCAGCCTTTGGCGATGGAGAGCGGCGCCGGCTCCTCGATCAGCAATGCCGTGATCAAGGGCAATGCAGTCCGCGCCGACTTGGCCACGCAGTACAATGAACTGCGCGATCAACTCGACAAATTCCGATGACGCGGCCTCAAGACCGAGACTGCCACCATGCTCGCCGCACAGATGCAATCGGTTACGCATCGAAGGTCCGCCGAGCGGGAAAGCTTAGTTCCCGGCAAGCGGACGCGCTCTACCCGGCGCTCGCCATACATAAATCAGGCCGGCCAAACTACCTGTGCACTGGCGCATTGCCCTTCTTTGCCAACCCTGGTGCTCCTATGCCGCGATACCACTTCGATCTCGCCAATGGCGGTGCACCTTTCGAGGATACTGAAGGAAGCGAGTTGCCGAACGACCAGGAGGCGGTCAATGAGGCATTGCTGTTTCTGGCCGAAAGTGGGCGCGATTTCCTGCCCGGAATAACGCCTCCGGCCACATTGGCCCTGACGCTCCGGGAGGAGAGCGGCAGGGAGGTTGCCAGGCTGACGCTGTCGGTTTCGATCTCGCGACTGAAGGAAGCCCACTGAGCCGTTGTTGGCATTCCTGCTCGAGCCGGCAAAGACATGCCATGCATATAGTTGCCGACGCCCCTGCGTCGAGTAGCGACTTACCCGCGATCATTGCTGATGAAATCATATCTTTCGGGCGCGTGTGGCTCGGTGGTGGCTCGCCTGCCGATCAAGACTGCATTGCTGCGTTGCCGCATGGAATGGTGACAGCGGTGAATGCATCTGCTTTGTTCGAGCGAGGCAATGAGACCAATGCACGTCGAGTCGGCGGCAGTGCTGTTGGTCGCGAGGACAAGCGTAGTGACGACGGTCAATTGCCGCGCCAACGGCTTCGTTCCACAGACTTTACCCGGACCGCACGCGGGACTTTGAAAGGGGAAGCATGTCGGCGCTATACGACGCGACCGCACCGGTATCGATTTTTGTCTTCGGCGATTACCATGTCCGATCGTCCGGAAAGTTGGCGACCCCACCGCTCAATCTGCTGCGGGTATTGGTTTATGTGTTGCTCGAGGGGCGGGGTAATCCCGTGTCGAGGGGGCGTATCCGTGATCTGATCTGGTCCGACAACGGCTCCGAGCGCGCCAACGCGGACATCCGCCAAAATATGGGGCGCATTCGCAAGTTCCAGCAAGACTACGACTTTGAGTTGCTCTCGGCTGATACCCAAACGGTCTGGCTCAACCCCGGCCAGAACATCTATATCGATCTTGCCGAGTTTCTGGATCTCGCGGCCAGTCCCAGCCCGAAAGGGTGCTTGCGGATGTGCGAGATCTATCATGCCGAACTGCTGGTTTCGCCCGGATCGGCCGGCAGCGGGTTTGAGGAGTGGCTGGCGCTCCAGCGCGCCGCGTTGTTCGGGGACTTCAACAAGGCGTTGTCACAGGCCCTGCAGGACGAGACCGGACTCACCCCGCAGGAACGCCGCTATTGCGCGTCCAGGTTGCTGCGGCTGGACCCCTGTCATGAAGGCGCCCACCGGTCCCTGATGTCTGACGCGGCTGCGAAAGGGCAATTCTCGCTCGTCAAGCAGCTCTACAACGCCTGCAGCAAGCAGCTCCACGACGAACTCGGGGTAGGTCCCGATGACGCAACCGTGCGGCTCTATCAGGAACTGACCGGCCGGAGCCTGAACGACTGAACCTATTCCAACTCGTGGACCGTCTGCGGTGTGGAGAAGGCGAGTTTTCGAAAAACTCGCCATGTGCCCTCGACTAGGTCGCGGCCCTCCTTTGCTTGTCCAGTGCCGAGATCTCGGCTTCAGCCAGCTCCAGCATCTGTTCGCCCATCACCTTCAGAAAAACGATGGCCCGCTCCCGATAAGTCACATGCAGTTGGGGTGACATGTCCCAAGATTGCTGAAGAGTAATTTCTCCAGATGCGAGCTTCAAGCCGTCACTGGCGAAAAGTGCCAAAGCTACCTTGTCGATCATTTTGGTTGCCATGATTGGTCCTCAAACTTGGTTGTTCCGGCCCCAAACGAGTGGAGCGCTCCGGGGGCCATGTAGATGCCACCCATCCTCACTCCGGGACGGGCAGTCTGCTCAAACAATCCTTTGGGGGCCATATTGGACGCCGCTCACCCCACACATGGATAAAACCCCGAACACGGCTTGCCGGACGTTCGTTACAGAAGGCGCGGCGCTTGAAAGCTGCCAATGGACGTGTTCGTTCAGTAGTTGGTCGTATCAACATTCGCAGAGTGGGATACGGCCCGGACGATGTGACGACGTAGGCTATTCGCGCCACGGTCCGGCAGCAATCAGGCTATTGCCGTTACACGACCTGGCAATGTTCGCACTGGTTACCGCTTTCCCGCTTGTATTCGCCATATTCCGCCTATGACGAAGCAGACGACATTGACCCGGCCGCAGCATTCAAGACGGTGGCATACACCGCGCTCGAACCGATCAGCGTGTCAGTCCTTTCAACCGGAACATACTTCTGTGAGGACACTGAAGGTGTGCTGCGCTGAGCCATCATCAAAACAGAGGATTATTGCACACCTTAGCCTAGTCAGCGCGGGAGCGGGATCGGGCTGTCACGGCATCGTCCTGCGCACGCACGTTCTGGACTGTATCCAACCTCAACGCCTGATTGCGCCAGGCGGTGTTCCTGGTTTCAAAGACTTCAAGTACGCAACAATTGCCGCTGCTTGAGCAGGATCGAACTCGAACTGTGGCATCTCGGGGTGCGCAGTTACGATGCCCTCCACCAGCGCTTCGCTGAGAAGCTCAACGTCATAGCGCAGATGCAGGTCCCGGAATCGTGGGGCGGTGGCAAAGGGGCTTTCGCCGGCGGTCTCGGTGGCATGACAATCCATGCAGTACATCGTTGCCAGCGCATGACCCTCCTCGACTGGGTCATATTCCTGGGCAGCTATGGCGCTGGCCGCGCAACCGAGAATGATCAGGGCTGCTAGGCCCGGCCTCAAGCGTGTGGGGATATTCATGCCGCTTGAATCGCAGTTTCGACGTCGCCCATCGAGTGGCCCGTCAGATCTTTGGAGATCTCGCCAAGAAGCTTGGCACTAAGCGCCTTGTGGTAGTGCTTGCGCATCTCTCCCAGTGCCCGCGGCGCTGCGATGACAACGAGGCCGTCAATCTGGCCGCCGAGCACGGCTTTGTTGAGCAGCGCTACGATGCCGGCCGAAAAGCCGTCTTCGCTGGCTTGGCTTTGATCCGGATTGCCAGAGCTGTTCTGGCGCGAGCCGCTCCCTTGTGCATCGTCGTCCACCTGCGAGTGCTCGGAGCGGGTGAGCTTCAGTTCGGCCTCATCCCCCGAGTTGCGGAACAGGTTCAGCTTCTCCCCGTCTGCAACAGCAATCGTCGTACCCTTGGGTAGTATCATTGGAATTCTCCGAAATGGCAGGGAAGGGAAAGATCGGGCCCGAGGCACACCAGAGTACTGCCTTGGGTCGCACCCTCGCCAATAAGCGCTCGAAGCACGGCGCCATTAAGGTGGGGGGCTTCCATACATCAAGAAACGCCCCCTTATGTGGAAACCAATGCGCCTGGTTGGTTGGTAGGGTAAGTGCCCCCGCGACCAAGTCATACCTGGACGTGATGCGGATAGGTGGGCTCAACAACCAAATCGGCTTGAGGTAACGGAACTCTTGAAGTTGCAGCTCTACCCCATTGAAATGCAAGCAAACAGCAGTTTGGTTTCCCGTGCCCGGCCCTGAACTATTCAACCATCCATTGCGGCGGAATGTAGCCTCCACTCTGACACTCACGGATTACTTCCCTGATCTCAGCCAGGTGTACCCGGACAAGCGGTGAGATCGACAGGAGCGCCTCGTCCGAAGCGTCGGCTACTTTGCCTATCGTTAGGAACCCGCTGCTTTGGAGCATTGATGCCGACCAAACAGACATCTCCGTCGCATCGACGGGGATGTCTCGCCAGTTCCCCGCATAAAGTGCGTCGTTGTACATGGGCAGCATCCTTCATCCTGCCTATACTATAGGTGACTGGATTACCGCAGGCGACCTGCTGAATTAAGAAAACACCCCGCGGACGTTAGGCTATCCCGTATATGTCCTGCGCCTGCACACCGGTTCCAAGACGGCGGATCGGTGCTGATCCTCGACTCCCATAACCCTCAATGCTGGACGGCATTCTCTCGATTATCGCAGGTGGCCGAGTAACCGCCGACATCGCGGCAGGTCCCTAGTCACATGGCTAGGAACATCGCGAATTGCCACGCGCGCGATTGCGTCTAGCTAGAACCATTTCACGAAGCGTTTTAGCGATCGCTGCAGGGTCGTAAGGCTTGATGAAGAATCGGCCGTCGGGCACGCCAGGCGGCATCGACCGCAATTGCCCCGACACGACGACGATCTCAACCGACGGATACCGGGTGCGAACCTCGCTAGCCAAGCGCAGTCCGTTCAACCCCGCGCCCAGGTCTACATCCGTCAGCAGGCAGTCGACACCTAATTGCACGTCCAAGGCCTTCAGAGCCTCTTCTGCATTCGGCACCTCATGAATCTTGAACCCGTCGTCCTGCAGAGCGTCCACTATATTCATGCGGGTAATCGGGCCATTCATTTAGGAAATCCTTGCACCTCAATGGTGCTTCAAGGCTGAACGTCCCGGCCTTGCCGATCGATCCAATTTGATTTGAGGCCTCCTCCTGCGGCTGAGTACTTATGCAGCGATAAATCCTTGTGGCGGGCTGCTAGGCATAATCCTGATGCTGAAGCATTCAGGTCAGATAATTGTCGACCAGCCTCTTTGCTCGGATCAGCAGGTAGCTAACACTCTCAAACAGTTCGGTTGGGGCCCGAGGATCGGCCGGTTTTATGCCGATACCGATATGCGCACCTTCTTCAGATCGTGAGCGAGAGCGGAATGCCTGTTCTTGGCGAAATGTTATCGATCCGGAAACCAACCCAGCGCGTGATGCGCTTCCGTCTGCCATCGTACCAAGTTCGGCCAGGTGGCAAAGCATGCTATTGCTGGCTCATCGTTCGCCGGGTTTCCGGGCGCGGACGGCTGGGAGACTCAATTGCTCTTGCCCCTGAATGGGAGGAGAGCTATGTCCCGCCTCAACCAATCCAACACGTCCAATCACCTCCTCGCGCTTTTAGCTGCCGACGATTTTGCACGGCTCAGTCCGCACCTGGAGCCTGTCGATCTGCCCGTGCGGTTCGGCATTGCGCAGGCCGACCAAGCCATAGACTTCGTTTATTTCCCGTCTTCCGGGATCGGCTCGGTGGTCGTGTCATCAGAAGGGCATCAAGCCGAGATCGGGCTTTTTGGCCGGGACGGCTTTAGCCCGTTGGAAGCGGTGCTCGGCTCTGACCACAAAAATCACGAGGTGTTCATGCAGAACCCGGGTGCCGGGCACAGAATAAAGCAGCAGGACTTGCTGGCGGCGATTGCCGAGCGCCCGGCCATTCAGCTGCCGCTGCTACGCTACGTTCAAGCGTTGCGTGTGCAGACCGCATTTACGGCTCTCTCCAACGCCGTCCATCAAATTGATGAGCGGCTCGCTCGGTGGCTGTTGATGTGCCACGACCGTTCCGACAGCTACGAGATGGCGCTCACTCACGACATCATGGCCACGACGCTGGCCGTCCGCCGGCCCAGCGTCACTACCGCGCTGCATGTGCTCGAAGGCAATGGCTTCATTTGTGCCGAACGCGGCTACGTCACGATACGCCGCCGTGAGGCCATGGAGGAGTTCGCGTCGGCTGCCTATGGCTTGCCTGAAAAGGAATATAGGCGGGCAAACGCACTTTGCGTTTGGCGCATCCTCAGTCGAGCGCTTGCATGGCGAAGCTTAGAGAGAGCTGTAACACGGCTTTGTCCTGCTCGTTCCTTACCCACATGGTGATGTTCTTTTGCGGGGCGCCGCCCGGGATATAGTCCTTGGCCAGCTCTGCCAAAGTCAACGAGGCTTCGTTGCGGGCCGCCTGATCGTCGGTAAGTTCAGAGCCGAGGTCGTCCCTGATCCGGGTTTCACCGTTGGCGATATCGAAAAAATACATCGGCATGGCGCGCTCTCCTTCCTAGGCGGGAGCGCATGTGTCTCTCGGCCGCCGACGCGCGGTTCAACAGGTCGGCGATGCCCGCATAATGCCTAAGCCCACTGCTGAGTTCGAGCACTAACTGGTTTGTAGTGTTGCGCCGCCATCTAACCGGGCTCACACGCCTTGAATTGATCCAGGTTACGCGCTCATGCGCCGACTTTTTTGGTCCCGAGCGATCGCGGCCACACGAAAGAGAAACCGAATGAACCAAGACATATCTGCCGAGCGTATGGAGCTGTTGCGCTTGCGGGCCCGCATCGCCGTGCTGGAGCGGGCCTCGATGGCGGCCCTCGAGTTAGCGTTGAGACTTCGCCCGGAGGAGCTGGCCCAGGTCGTTGAAGTGGGGCGCAAGGAAATGGCCCTGGGCTACCAGGAGGAGCTGTTCACGGCGGGCTTGCACAGCGATGCCGAGCGTCAGTTCGTCGCCTCAGAGGCCGAGCGCCTGATCCGGTCCCTGCAGGCTCAGCTGGGGTTTCCAGGCGGGGTTAGCTCGCCTGAGGTGGGGTGAAGGGCCACTCAACTGAAAGGCGGTGAGCGCAGTTTGACCATACTGCGCCTGCGCCGAAGATCTATCAGGTGGGCTGATCCAGATAGAGGTCAACCAGAGCTCTTGCGCGCGCATGACAGACCTCTTTGCCCTCTATCTCGCTGGCCCACACACTTGTCGGAAAGGGGTTTAAGCTCGACTGCTCGATGATGTGGGCTGTGAAGCCGGCATCCTTGGTAAGCACGACAGCGTGGCCGCGGTAGGTCGAATGCAAGGAGCACCTCTATCTGGCTTTGATGCAGCTAGCCAAAGCTGTGTTCGGAATGCCGGCAGATGGAAAATCATGCGCCATCCTGAACCACATAGCGAGCACTCTCGCTTGCTGATGACAGCAGGCAACCTTGGTGGTCAGCCTGACAGACATTGAAAACTGTGCCCGGCTCGTCGCTTCGGTGTGCTGTCCATCACCGCAGCAGGCCGCGCCATTGGCGAGATCACTGCTGAGTCCAAGTAGTGCCTTGGGGCCTACACGTTCAACTCAGCGGCAGCCGCATTGGCCTCATCCATAGAGGCATCCAGCGTCGCCTTGAGGATGCGCAGCTCAGCCTTGAGCCGAGGGGACAGGTTCAGCCCTGCCAATCAATCAATTTTTGCTGCCACTCAGCAACTTCAACGATGAGCTTACGCGAGCGGTCCAGTGTTTCGGGGTTGGAGTGCACGGCAGCGCGCTCTGCATTTTCCGCTAGCTCGACTAGTTCTACTGTGCTGATCACCCAGGTGGGCAACGCTTCACGCAGTTTTTCCAGCTTCGAGACGACGTCTTGATCCGCGGGATAGTTTTGCAATTCGGAATCCTCCTGAAGGTGACACTGGTGACCGCATGTTCCTTGGAAGCGTATCCCTTCGCCTCGACCAACTTGGGCCCGAGTGTTCTCGGTTTGCCAAGATCATGCGGTCGCCAATTCCACCGTTTTGGGTATTCTTGTTCAGGCCTTACCTTCCCTATCTAGTGCGATGGCTTCCTCCAGGTCACTTGCCCTCACCGGAAATGCCTCGATACGTCCAGGATAGACCAGCATCACGCGTGTGCTCGAGCGACGTGCGTCCCACATGACGTCGAGCTGTTCCTCGTCCGTGATGACTTCGAATGTTCCGGGAGCATGAGGCTCTGTCATGCCGGGGAGCGTAAAGGGGAAGCGGAAGGTGATCGTTCGGCTGGTGGTCTGATCTGACATAAAATGTTCCTGACCTATTCACGAAGACCTAAGCGGCAGGTCCACCGGAGCGACCTCAAGCGAAGGTTCGCTCGAGAGGATAGGCTTCCGCATCGTATAGTTCCTTGATGGACCCGCCTTCATACCTTTGCTCGTCGACCTCGAGGTAGGACCCGGCTCGTGCAGCTGTCGGCAAATCCTCTATGACGAAACGCACCGCTTCGGCGGCCGTATTGAACCGGCGATACTGGGTTTGATTGTTTTTTGCGTACCGGCGGCTGGCGAACAGCTCTGCCCGGGCGCCATAGTTGAAGTTGCTCATGGTGAAGGTCCTTGTGGACGACATCATGCATGCACGGCATGCCCCCAAAAGGGGCACCGGCAGCAAGACTAGTGGAGATGAGTGTTCGAAGTTCCAGCTGTAAGTCGCGGATTGCTTCGGATGGTGTGCCTCGACCAAAATGGGAGG
Source organism: Devosia sp. 1566 (assembly GCF_004005995.1). NCBI lineage: Bacteria > Pseudomonadati > Pseudomonadota > Alphaproteobacteria > Hyphomicrobiales > Devosiaceae > Devosia > Devosia sp. 1566. Next base: position 1,923,967 of record NZ_CP034767.1, on the reverse strand, counting down.
CAGGAGCCGGGCCTTGGCCCGGCTGAAGTCGCTTAGACGAGGGTCAGATTGGTCGCCGAAATCTTGCCATCACGGCCGGTCTCGAGTTCGTAGGTTACCTTATCGTTCTCGTAGAGACCATTCAGGCCCGAACGCTCGACAGCGGAGATATGAACGAACGCGTCCTTCTCGCCGCCTTCAGGGGAGATGAAGCCAAAGCCCTTAGTGGCATTGAAGAATTTAACGGTGCCGTTAATCATTTGAAAGTCCTGAGATTGTAGCCCGGAGCTAAAGCGAGCGGGCAGATGATCCACAAGCGATGTGCCTGCAGATGTCTAAACGTTCGCAAAATAGGAGGGTAGCCAGGGGCCAGTAAACCGGCAGAACAGGCAGCCAACGGAGGCTGAAAACGTAAATACTTTATTGCACGTAGGAGCGTCCGAGTATAGGATTATCGGTACGGGCCCGTATTCTGCTTAACAATAGTTTGTCTGTCGCACACCCAAACCAATACTCAGCGGAGTTGCCCAGGCATCGGTCGCCAGATTGATCGTCGTCATCCCGCGCTGCCTGAGGGTCTGCTTCCGCAAGCCCTCCATGTGAGCTCATTGTGCGAGGCGATCAGGGTGGAGCTTGAGGGTAATGACCGCCCCGGCTTTATCCCAATCGTAGGAGATCGAACCCCGAAGAGCTCCCGTGACGCTGCGTTCCACCAGCTTGCTGCCATAGCCGGGGTTACCTGTAGGCCGCTGAACGGGCGGGCCGCCTCTTTCCGTCCAGACTATGGTGACGGCTTCGTCTTGAGCCGAGCACGACACGTCGAGCGTGCCGGTATCCACCGACAGAGCCCCATATTTAAGGGAATTGGTCGCGAGCTCATGCACGATGAGCGCAAGGGTGCTGGTTGAAGTCTCTCCTACGCTCATCCGTGGCACTGAAACCCGAATGCGCCCACTGAAAGCACCCAAGTCATCGTATGGGGCAAGCAGCACCGTCAGCAGGTCACCAAGCAGCGCCGCTGCCGCTCCGCTCTGTCCCGGAACAGGCCGCACAAGGTCATGAGCACGGCCCAATGCAGTCAGCCGTTGTGTCAGTTCCCGGGCCATGTCGTTCACCGTCGAGGTGGAACGCGACGTTATGGCGGTGAGACCGGTGGCGATGGCGAGCAGGTTTTTAACGCGGTGGCTCATTTCCCCAGCGAGAAGCTCACGGCTTTCTTCCGCCTGCTTGCGGCCAGTTGCGTCCACGAAAATGCCAAACATAACCCGCTCGACAATACCATGATCGTCTCCCTGACCGCGTGCCGAAATCCACCGGACCTCGTCCCTGGCCATGATGCGGAAGTCGATGTCGTAGGCTCCCAGCAAAGCCCTTGTCGCCTGGAAGGCAGCTCGGACCCGGTCCCGGTCGGCGGGGTGGATATGAGCGGAAAGATCTTCGAAGTTGACTTCCAGACCCCGCTCCAATCCCCAAAGATCATAGGCTACGTCGTCCATCGTCAGGGCGTCGGTGTCGACGTTCCATGACCATAGCCCCAATCCCGCTGCTTCAACGGCACGGGCCAAGTTTTTGGGTTGCCAAAGGGTTGGGTTCGGTTTTTGCGTGGCTGAGGTCATTGTTTCTCCAATTGGCTCCCTACATGCCGGAAGCGAGTTTGAACAGGCATAGCCGTCAAGTCGTAGCTTTACGCGATCAGCGCCTTTATCCTTCGAGCGAAGTCTTCCACGGCGAAAGGCTTGGTCATCACATGCATACCATGGTCCAAGTGACCATGGTTCAGTACCGCATTCTCGGCATAGCCGGTGATGAAGAGCAACTCCAGATCGGGCCGGGTACGTCGCGCAGCATCCGCGACCTGGCGCCCGTTCATGCCTCCGGGCAGTCCCACATCGGTCACCAGCAAGGTGAATAGCCCCGTGTTCTGTAGACACCTTCGGAGTTAGGTTCGGTGCGGCTTCTCGAACTCGACGGGCGATAGCAGCCGTTGCGGACATGCTTACGGGTCGGATTGTAGAACATCTCGATGTAATCGAACACATCCTGGCGGGCTTCGTCCCGCGTTCGATAGGTCCGGCGCCTGATCCTCTCGCGTTTGAGCAGATTGAAGAAGCTCTCAGCCACAGCATTGTCGTGGCGGTTTCCGCGCCGGCTCATTGAGTGAACCAGATTGTGGTGCCGCAGGAAGCTGGCCCAGTCCATGCTGGTGAACTGGGCACCCTGGTCGGAATGAATCAACACCGGGTTCTGTGGCTTGCGGCGCCAGAGCGCCATGTGAAGAGCCTGCAGGACAACCTCGCTGGTCTGCCGGCTTTGCAATGACCAGCCGATGACGCGGCGCGAGAACAGATCGATGACCACGGCCGGATAGGCAAAGCCCTCCAGGGTCCTGATATAGGTGATGTCGGCACCCAGGCGGTATCGGTGCAGCGACGTCGAACTGCCGGTTTAGGGTGTTGTCGATCACCACCGATGGTTTGCCGCCATAGGTGCCAGGTCGGCGCCGATAACCGATCTGGGCCTTGACCCCGGCCAGTCTGGCCAGCCGGGCGATGCGGTTGGCACAACTGGTCTCGCCCTGATCAAGCAGGTCGTCATGCAGCTTGCGGTAGCCATAGACTTTGCCGCTCTGGCTCCAGGCGTCCTCGATCAGCCGGGTCTGACGGATGTCTTCCTGGGCCCGTTTGCTCAATGGCGTTTTGATCCACGCATAAAAGCCGCTGGGGTGGATGCGCAGGCACCGACACATGGTGCGCACCGAGAACTGCTGGCGATGCTCGGCAATGAACGCGTACCTCACTTTGCATCCCTGGCGAAGTACGCGGCCGCTTTTTTTAGGATGTCGCGCTCCTCGGTGACCCGCACCAGTTCGCGCTTGAGCCGTCGGATCTCTTCGGACTGTTCATCGCCCTTGTCGATCGCCCCGGCATACTTCTTGCGCCACTCATAAAGCGAGTGGGCACTCACCCCTAGGCGCTGCGAACCCTCCGAAACCGGATAGCCCCGCTCGGTGATCTGACGCACCGCATCGCGCCTGAACTCGTCAGTGAAATTGCTTTTGCCCATGCAGGCCTCCTTGCCTCAAAATTAGGGAAGAAGACGTCTACAAATCTAGGGGCTATTCACTGATCCCGGCAACCGACTTGGTAGAGGCCTCTTCGGACCTCGGTGCTTTCGTGACCTTCTCGGGGGTGCTGAAGCGCATTGCGGTGAAGCTCTCGAAGATCTGCAACGACCTGCGGCTGCTCGGCAGCGGACCGCGGGCCGGGATCGGCGAGATCATCCTGCCGGCAGTGCAGGCCGGATCATCCATCATGCCGGGCAAAGTCAATCCAGTGATCCCCGAGGTCGTGAACCAGACAGCCTACCAGGTGATCGGAAACGACCTGACGGTGACCCTCGCCGCTGAAGCAGGGCAGCTTCAGCTCAACGTGATGGAGCCGGTTGTCATCTTCAACATCCTCCAGTCGATCCGTATGCTGGAAGCCGCCATGACGGTGCTGACACAGCGATGCGTGACAGGGATCGTTGCCGACGAGACGCGAATTGCGAGTCTTTTGAGCAACAGCCTCGTTGCTGTAACAGCCTTAGTGCCTCGTATCGGCTACGAGAACGCGGTCGCCGTTGCGAAGGCGGCCCAGGGGAGCGGACACTCAGTCGAGGCGACGGCGGTCGCGCTAGGTTTTCTAACGCATGAGGAGTTCGCCGCCTTGATGCGGCTCGAACCTCTCACAGAGTCCGCGGCTAGAGCTGACAACAAGCGAAAGGAGGACAAAAGCTAGACGGTCTGTCAGGCAGCCCCGTTTCGAGTGGCACTTGGGGCCGTTTGCAGAATGACGGCTTTGAGCGACTCGAGTACCTATAGCCGACAGTCTGATGCTTGGCGCTCCAACTGCCGGTGTGGCTCGGGAAGGCGACTGACTGCTCTTTCTGAGTTACGGGGGGTAGTGACCATGAGCGCGGTAAAGCGAGATGCGTTTGCACCAGAGCAGCGGCCAGCTTGAAGGCACCAACTTCAAGAGCGGACTCCTGCTTGATGGTTTGCAGTAAGCCGAGGCCAGCGCTTAGCTCAGAGGCATAGTGCCGTTGCACTCGCATCCGACCTGTTGGGGTCCAGTGATAGAAACGAAGCAAATTGCTCCAGGTCCCAAGATCCATCGACCTCGATGCGGGGTAAAATAAAGTTGGGCCTTGAGATTCTGGCAGTGGTATTCTCGCAGGAATATCCAAGCTGATACCCTGCCATCTTGCATATTTGTATGAACCTGTCATCGATCGCACCATAGGGTGCGGCGATAGAGTTGATCTCGACCTGCAGGCGATCCATCAGCACTTCTCGCGATTTGACCGCCTCGTACAACAGGTTCTTGCTGGAGAGATGGCGGGCTGAAGTATGGCTCGCGAGATGGCTGCCAAAACGCATTCCCTCGTCGTGGAGGCGAGTGATGGTGTCCCAATCCATCAGCGCGGCGCCAGGGCCGAAGCGGGCATCCCACGCCGCTTCCTTTCCGACAAGATCTGTGGGCACGAAGACCTCGGCAGTAAAGTCGTTGCCTTCCAGGATCGGCCAGGCGGTCGTGGCTGTGTCGAGATAGGCGTCATCGAAGGTAATAAGGACTGGCCGTCCGTTGAGCGACCTGCCTGAGCGGCGCAAGCCAATTAGGTGCTCGGACGAAATCGCATGATAGCCATTCGCGCGCAGGAGCCTCATCTGCTTTTCGAACTCACCAGGTCCCACCCGCCATTGCCTGAGTTCTTCCGGTCCTTCCGTGGCGATCCGGTGGTAAGCGAGGATCGGCAAAGTCCAGGTGCGGTGGTGCTCAACTTCACGCCGTCTTAGGATGGCGCCGCCCCAAACAATGTTCCGTTTCAGTGACGTCTCGAGGGTGCAGCCAAGGTCCGCTCGACGTAACTGGGGTTCAAGGTGAACACTGCCGACCTCGCAGCGCTTGAAAACATCGACGCGATAGAGTTCGGTTACCAGTGAGCGCGCCAGTTGCAGTCCTGGGGTGGCCAAGAATTGCTGGTGCAGCACCTTGGCACCAAAATTTTGGTCCCAATCGAAGCCGGTTGCGGTCATGTCGTCTTTGAGCAGGAAGTGGTTGGCCATTATCAGCTGCCCGCCTAGTGCCAAGGCATCGCGAAGCTTGCCCGCTACTGCAGCGATCTCGGCGACACCGTCCAGATAGTACAAAACCTCCGAGCAGAAGATAACGTCCTGGGAATGGGGCAGAGGATCAATGATGAGGTCAAGGGTTCTGAACTCGACATTCTCAAGGCCTTCGCAGCGTTGCCTGGCCCTCGTGATCGCCGTGGGCGAGATGTCGGCGGCTATTAGAGATGTCACCCTCGAGGCAAGTTGGACGGTGAAGTGACCCTCAGCGCAGGCCAGTTCGAGGGCATGGTGGATCGTTCCTTCGGGCAGCAGATCAAGTGAATACTGATACTTTTGCTGCTCGTAGTCGGAAGCGTATTGCCATGGATCGGGGGAGGAAAACACGTCCTCCCAGACGTCAACTGCAGAAGCTGGCGGCTTGCGCAAAGGTGCCCCGGCGGTCGTTGATGGAGGGGCGAGCGCCATTCCGCTTGCGCTCCCCCCCTCTTTCATCATTACAGATCGTGTCACGGGTCGTGAGCAGCCCAGGTACAGGTCCAAAGCCGCTCTTCTGAGGACGGCACCTCCTCTCGCTCGCAATCCGAGGTGTCGTGTGGATCGCGTGCGCCAAGCATAGCTGCCGGCCGATGCCGCTTCGCGTAGCAATCCACCTGCGAATCCCAGCCAGAATTTCGGTTGGTCCCAGACATGGCTGTGCCGGATGAAGTGCCGAACGCCAAGCTTTTCAATCGCGCTTTCGGCGACAACTTTGTCCGTGATCCCGCCGAAACTACCAACCTTCACGGTGCCGACGTGGCGCGAGTTTGCCATGAGGTCGACGATCACCAGGTCCCTATCGCTTGGAATTTGGATTGTTCTAAGCGCGCTCAAATCCATTGCCAGGCGGCAAGTCAGGTCAAGGTGTCGCGGCTCTTTGGTGCCACCCAACCCGAGTATGCAGCATTCAACTGCATACAGAATTGCCGTGTCGAAACCCGCGCAATTCAGCTTTAGCCACAGCCGCTCTACCATGGCAAGCAGCTGCGGCTTTATCGTTCCCCAATGAGCAGCGAGCATGGCGGAGGGCTGGCGTGACCCCACGATTATTCCATTGGCGATGATCTCCCCCAAAGCGTTGATTCCCGGATTGACCACGGATTGGCTAGCCACTTCCGCCAGCAAAGCTGTTCCATCTCTACCGGCGCCCACTTCCGCCGCCGCGCACCAACATGCGAAGTAAAAGGCCTGCGCCGGCAGACCATCCGGCGCCAGCCCGATGGCGAACTCTGTAGCAGGCCGACGCACGCGCGGGTCGGCGGCGTGGCCCTGCCGAAGTACCTTGAGGCCGTCGCGGAGCATGCGCGCATTGTCAAACGACAGGGAGTGGTCACTGGCGACATAGATCGCCAGGGCCTCCGGGACCATCCGGATGCGAATTCCAGTTCGGGCGGCCCGCTGCCACAGATCCCAGTCCTCGCAGACTTCTAGTGCTGGATCGAAACCGCCCAGATCGGAAAGCACTCGGGTGCGGGTGGCAACGCAGTGGATAGAAACCGGGCAGTATCGCGCGACGCAAGCAAACCCCAGCCTCTCGAACGAGGCATCGAGGTTGCGCAGCAGGAGTTCGCCCGCCGTAGTGACGCGGTCATAGCCGCAATACACGAGGTCGGCCCCGTTCCGAGCTGCAGCCATCATCCGTTCGACGTAATGAGGAAGGACGCGATCATCGGCATCAAGAAAGCAGACCCATTCGGTCCAAGTGGCGGAAAGGCCGGCATTGCGTGCACCACACACACCAAGATGCTGACTCCGGATAATCTTGATCCTGGGTTCCGAGGCGGCAAGTTCGGACACAATGGCCAATGTTGCGTCCGTGGAGCCATCATCCACCACCAAAGCGTTCCAGTCGGTCCGGCCCTGGCTCACCAGGCTTTTGAGTGTATCCCTGATGGTTCCGGCAGCATTGTATGCCGGGATAACAAAGGTCAGGGCGCCGTTCAAAGCCTTACCCTTTCGTCGGCGTCTAGGGCCTGCAGCTGCACCATTTCGGTGAACATGCCGCCGCAGGCGATCAGTTCGTTGTAGGTTCCGCGCTCGATGATGCGGCCCTTGTCGACGAGGAGAATCTGATCGGCATTGCGCACCGTGGATAGCCGATGGGCCACAGCGACGATTGTCGTCGTCCTCGACAGCTCGCCCAGAGCATGCTGGATGAGCCTTTCCGAATGGCTGTCGAGCGCGTTTGTCCCCTCGTCGATCACCAGGATCTCGGGCTGTCGAACCAGCGCGCGGGCCAGGGCGATACGCTGGCGTTGCCCGCCAGAAAGGCGCATGCCGCGCTCCCCGATTTCGGTGTCGTAGCCTTTTGGCAGGTTGGCAATGAATTCATCGGCATGGGCAAGCCGCGCTGCCTCGACAATTTCGTCCAAGCTCGCATCCAGTTTCCCGTAGCGGATGTTGTCGGCAATACTGCCTTCGAACAGGAAGATGTCCTGCGTTACGGCCGCGATGCGGGCATGCCAATCCCGCGCCCTGATGTGGCGCATCGGCACGCCATCAATCAGAACATCGCCTTTGTCGGGCAGCATGCTTCGCAGGAGGAGGTTGACGAGAGTGCTCTTGCCGGACCCCGAAGGACCGACCAGGGCGGTTGTCGTGTTCTTCAAAAGAGTAAAGTCGATGTCGGATAGAGCCGGCGAGTTCCTGCCCGCATATCCCGCACTCACGTCGCGAAAGACTATGGAATGCTCAAGAGAGTTAAATCTATGCGCCCCCTCGGGCAGTCTTGACGCCACGCACTCGCTCCTAACGTCGTCCAGTTCAAGAGCTGCGCTGCCGAATTCGAGTATTTCCGCCCGAGCTGCGACAATGGACTGAACCCGCGGTTGCATTCGATAAAGCACCAGCAGGAATACCGCCATGGTGGGGAATCCGGTGCCCAGCCACGAAAGCGCGACGATCCAGACCCCGAACGCGGTGGCAACCAGGGTCTCGAACAGCAAAGGCACGGCGTTGGCAAGCAGCCGCGCGCGGAGAAAGTAGTGCCGCACCCCCGAAGAGGTCTCAGCGTGACGCTCGTCCTCGTATGCTTCACGACCAAAGATCTGAATTGTTCGTAGGCCGCCGAGGGTTTCCCAGGCTCGATCGGTGTAGGCCGTGTTTGTTGCCACCGCGCCTTCGCCGATCGCCCTGGCGCGGCGGGTCACCAAATGCATCACACACACGATCAAGCCGATAAAAGGAGCGACATAGAGCGTTGTGCGCCATGACAGGGTTAGGAGCACAGCGACGAAAATGAGGATTGCACAGGCGTCGACGATCATCCGGTAAAAGGCGCCAAGAGCGCGCGACAGGCGCCAACTTTCCGAAAGCAGCGCATTCGCGAGCCGTCCGGACTGCTGTGTTTCCAGATAGGCCGGTGCGGCCAGCAACATTGCCGTGAACAGCTCACAGCGCAGGCGGTGACTGTTGTCGGCATCCACCCGGGCGATGTAGGCCCCGTTCCAGTAGGAAAGCGCATTTTTGGCGCCAATACTGATTACAACCAGCAGGACGAGTACCGAAACTCGCCAATTCGCCGGAATCTGGTTCAAGGCGAGGTGCAGAAAGGATAACCCGGCCGGCAATGTCTGCTCCGAGCTCAGAAGCTCCAGGATCGGCAGAAATAGATAGATCCCCACGCCCTCAAGAAGCGATGACGCCAGTCCAAGACCAATGATAATGGCAAGGGCGTACCGTTGAGTCGCCAGTAACGGCCAGAGCGCTCGCAAGATTGCGACGTCATCTTTCATCGAGCTTGCCGCGCAGAGAGGCGATTGGCGCGTGGAAAGGCGGCTTCCGGACAGTGCCGCGGATCCGACGCTCCGACCCACCGGCACGGTGCCGAGGGTGCCTGTTGCGGTTTTGGAGCGCCCGCGCCGTGCAGGGCAGAACCCTTTTCGCCGACTCCCATAGCCCCAATCTTTTGGTTAATTGATCCTTACCAGGGAAAACCTATCATGAGCTCTGCGGTAGGCGTCTGTATGGAAATTGATTTAGCGAGGGTTTACCTCCGAGCCGCGTGAGATCTTCGACGAGACAGGGGCCCATGGACGATCTTTCACCATCCCGGCCAGATCCGCTGGTTTCCGTTGTCGTCCCCGCATTTAACGCGGCTGAGTATATCGAGCGTACGCTTCACTCTGCAGCACAGCAGACCTACAAACATCTCGAGATTATCGTCGTAAACGACGGTTCAACAGACGACACCCTCAGCATAGCCGAGAAGTTCACCCGCCGGGACGATCGCCTGCGGATCATCACGATCAGCAATGGGGGCGTTGCCCGGGCCCGCAATCTTGGTGTTGCTGCCGCCCGGGGAGCTTTTGTTGCTTTCCTTGATGCCGATGACCTATGGCATCCCGCAAAGCTGGTTGAACAGGTTCGCGCCATGACTGATGGGAACGGCCGGATTTATGCTGCCAGCTACGTGCTGCACCGCAGGATAGACTGGGACGACAGAGTGGTTGGCAGCTCTCATCCCGACGTTTGCAGCGGGTCAATACTGGCTCGCCACCTAGTGGGCAAGTTCGTCGGGAATGGCAGCAGCCTCATGGCACGCCGTTCGGTAGTTCTCAGTGTTGGTGGCTTTGATCCGTCCTACGCGGATGCTGGAATAGGAGGCTGCGAAGACCTGGATATCGAGCTGAAACTCGCCGAGCGATTTCGGATCGTCGGAGTTCCCTCGTATCTCGTTGGTTACCGTTCCTATCCGGGCAATATGTCCAGCGACAGCACAAGGATGGCTCGCTCAATCGTCGCAACAGTGGAGCGGCGTCTTGCGGCTAATCCCGACTTACCTAGGGTCGTGCGCAACAGCTCGCGCTTTTCGACCCACATGGTGGCGGCAAACATCTTGTTCAACAAAGGCCAGGCTTTGGAAGCAGCTCAGGCTGCCTTGCAGGTCTTCAGATATAGTCCGGTGGAGGGCTCAATCTTGTTCGCGCATTTGGCAAAGCGCTACCTGCATGTGCTGCTTGATAGCAGGGCCGGGTCCGATATGCCGGCTGTTTCTTCGGCTGAAGCCCTAAAGCCGCGGTTTTTCGAACTCGATCCTTCCGAACGGATTGATGAGGTTGCTGTCAGGAATAGAACAGGGCTTCGGCTAGCTGCTCTCGCGCTGATCGACAAAGGCCGCAAGAAACGTCTGGCCGCACTGGACCGGATCGACAACGCTCGAATATCAAAGCTTTCATGATTGTAGGCAAACTTCCATTGATGGCGTCCCGGCGGCCGAGTGATCGCATGAGGCACGTCGGTGCCGCAGAGCCGTCCACAAATATCAACGAAGCGCCGACCGCCGCCCCAATCGCGCCGGCCTTGTAACGGCGGAAGTCCGGCCGCTGCCGACCCCGTTTCGGTCGATGATTCAAAATTCTCAAGTCTCCGAAAGCAGTCATGGGTTAGCCGGCTGCTTCATAGATACCGACCCGCTGTGATGTCGATTGGACGGATGCTCGTTCGTCATTCCAGGCAACCTTGAGGAACGGTGATGATCGAGAGCGGAATTTTAGCCACCATCCGAGCGCAGGAAGAAGCCACCGAGAAAGGCGATGCGCAGGGGAATGTAGATGCCATGTCAGCGGACGTCGTAGTTTTCGATCTACCACCCCCTCTCGTCTATCGAGGCGAAGCAGCTCGCAACGTCGGAGAATTGATGGTCTGGTTGGACACGTGGCGCAACGGCGTGTCAGTTCGATTGCACCATCCTAAAGTCATGATCGATGGCGACCTGGCGGTTGTTTTCGGGCTATCTCGTATGGTGGGAACGAAGGTTGACGGGACCGAGGTCGATTCCTGGAGCCGACGAACCGTTGTGTTGCAGCGAACAGCAGGATTGTGGAAGATCGTGCATGATCACCTCAGCTTTCCACTGGCCATGGACGGCACCAATCGCGCAGTGACCGACCTTCAGCCCTAGACTTCACGAGCGTTCGGGCAGTTCGCCTCTGGTGAACCAAGGCGACCGCGTCTCGACTTGGGGCTGAACGTCTGTGGCTTTGCAAGCTCGCCTGCCTGTTCTTAGGTGGCAGCTCCCTGGCTAGGCTCATAGTCCTGCTGGTTCGCTTATCGCTGAAACTGATGGTCCGCAGTCGACCCCATTCCAGCCGATAAATGGACTTATGCAAATTCCGAAAAGCAGACATGTCTGACAACAGATGTAGCTACGCGGCCGGCAGACGGTGGAAGTTAGTTCACTATCGAATCCAGATTTGAGGTGGCCTGGGGTCCGGCCACGGCGCGGAGCCCAAACTGGGCCGCCGCCTTCCTTGATGTGTCGTGTTTTTTGGTTATATTGAATACACGCCAAGCATGAGGAGCCTTCCATGTCCCGCACTACGACCACGACGACCATGACCGTACGTCTGAGCGGTGCGCTCAGCGATTTCGTCGCGGCCAATGTCGGCGAGAACGGCTCCTACGAGAACATCAGCGAATATGTCCGTGACCTGATCCGGCGAGACAAGGAGCGGGCCGAGCAGGAGGCTTTCGACCGGCTGAAGGCCGAGCTGACCCGCGCATTCGCCGCGCCCGAGACCAGCTACGGGCAGCTGACAGCGGCCGAAGTCATCGCTCGCAACCGGGCCTGACCGGATGGCGATCCGGGTTCAGGAGGCGGCATCACTCCGCCTCGATGACATCTACCGCTATACGCGCGACCGATGGGGCGAGGTTCAGGCCGATCGCTACATTACCGGCATGTTCCAAGCGTTCGAACGGATCGAGGCGCATGGCGTCGCCTCAAAGCCCATCCCGGCAGAGTTCGGCGTCGAAGGGTTCTTCTTCCGGTACGAGCACCACTTCGTTTATTGGCGCCGACTGTCCGACGGCGATATCGGTATCGTCGCGATTCTGCATGAGCGCATGCACCAGATCGACAGGTTCAAGGAAGATTTTCGCGACTGAGACGGCAGGCGCCCACGCCCACAGTGCTTGCACGGGCCGTCGGCGGCTTCCGCTGGTGGAGAAGGTTCGACGGTAGGCCCATCCCCTCCGCCACTTTTCATAAGTGGTCGTTGAGAGGTCCGCCTGCCGTCCGGGGCCACGTCCCGCGGAGAATGCCACCTGGTTGTAGATCTTAGGGGTGAGCAAGGAAGCGGCCACTCCACACGTAACGATTGACCACGCAGCTCCGAGACCCACCTGTTGCAGCCTCCTTGCAGTGGGAAAGCTCACCGATGCAGAACCAGTGGTCCGACGAACAAGTGCTGTCGCACCTCAGATGGGGAGGCGTTCCTCTTATCGGTGAGGGTAGCGACGCGCGGGTGTTCGACATCGGCGGTGATCGAGTTCTGAGATTGGTGCGGCCCGGCGGGCAAGCAGGCGCTCAGCGGACGCGTGCAGAACTCTTGCAGAAGATTTCCGCTGCGCACACGGCGGCAGCCTTCAGAACACCCAAAGTGATCGACATCTTCAACGTCGGCGGGCGCGTGGCGGTGATCGAGGAAAGGCTGACCGGCATAACGCTGACCGAGACCTTGAAGACTACTCAAGGTCGATCTCGCGATCGCCTGGTTTGCAGCTATTTGGACGCAGCGGCATCGATAGGCGACATCCAAATCCACATGCCCTTCTGGGGCGATATTTTTGTGCCGCCCGGCATTCGTTCCACCACCTACAGCGAGTACCTCATTGAAAAGTTGCGCAGCGTCCAGCTCGTCGGTGGGCCTTTGGCCGAACTTGTCATGGTGGAGCCCGGAGAAATGCCGGACTGCTCGACCCCTTCCTTGGTGCACTTCGATATCTTCCCTGACAACGTGTTGGCGGGCAGTGTCAGCGCCATAATCGACTTCGGCCCCTCATCCAGGATGGCGGACAGGCGTCTCGATGTTTGGTCGGCAGTCGCTTATCTCGACCACGAACTTTCTCCGTTGGCATCCGAAGATGACAGAGGCTTGGCTCTCGAATGGCTTAGGTCCGAGGGCTTGGATAGCGACTATCTGAGTGCCAAGCGATGGATAGCCAGTTGCTGGTGCTTTGCGCACGACGATCCCGCCGTCCGGTCGTGGTGCCGGCGGGTGTTGTCCGCTTAGTCTGAGCATCACCCATTTGCAGACTGGCAGAAAACCACCCCCCAAAAGACATGAACGCTTGCGACTACAGCTCCCGGCGTTCAGCCCGCCGTACCAGCTCATCGACAACGATCCTAACTTTGGGAAGCAGGCTCCGTGTTGCCGGCCAAAGAGCATTGAACGGTGTCTTGTGGGGGATAGAGCTTTATGCCGACCGCCCGGCATTTGGTCTGGGGCTGCCATTCCTAATGCTTGCCCTTGGGCAAACGGGCGGGGCGCCACTTTTCGGAACACTTTGGCAGCTGTCAGGTGCCGCAGCTGCTCTTGGGTGCTTCGCGGCCATCATGTGCACTGCATTGATCTGGGCGCCCTGTCCTTCTGCCCGGGCTAAGGCTAGATCGCCGCGCAGCTGGGTAGCCCTCGGGTCAAAAGCAAGCAGATCGTGCTCGAAGGCATGCTGGCGTTTCTCCTGTTCGCAGGGGCGCTCCATGTCGATCTCGGCGCGCTCCGGGAGCGGGCCTGGGTGGTGAGATCCTTGCCGAGCCGCTCTCCCTACATCGCCGAGTAGCAAGAGCCAAGGTCTGGTGCCTAAAGGATGATTTCACGCCGTGGGTCGTGGACCTCTACGCCGCACAGTCCTGAAGTTAGTCCTTCGGCCCCTCTTGCAGCCATTGCCGGCCATTTTTGGCCGATCATCAGGGCGCATAGGGTCGGTCCAGCAAGAATACCTCGTCAGTACCGGCAATTTTGAACTCCCGATCCCCTACCATCGTCAGCACTCGACCGTCGGAGAGTTGCATGCGCCTGATGCCGGGTTCCTTCTGGTTGGGGTGTGCCATGGTGCCTGCATTTCCATGTCCTGAACCTCATAAACCGTGACCGAAGCGCCATTCGCCGCTGACGCTTCGTAGGTGTTGATGATTTTTTCCATGTACTTTCTCCTGGTTGTGTCATCCCGCGACGTCAGGAAAGCAAGACCCCGACTCTAATCCAGCGCCCTGCCAGGGGCGAGCAAAGCAGTTATCACTTCAGCCGCTGATTACCTTAGTCCATTGAACGGGATAGATGATCAAGCAGTTGCCTCGATGCCTCTGGAAAGTCAGAAAATTGCCACGAAGGGTTGAACTGCCCAGCCAAGTGCAATAAGTTTCGCGCATTCGAATTACCGACATACGGATTGACTACGCCCTTGCTGCCAGCATGGGCGTAGGGTCTATTTCGAAACACTGTAAAACTTATGGTATATTAGTGAGCGCGCAGAAAATTCAGCGCGTTTCCTCTTTTGGATTACATGACAGCCAAGTTAAAGATAAAAAACCTTACCAAGATTTTCGGCAAGGCGCCGGAAGCCGCGAGAGCTCGCATGCAAGCTGGCGAAAGCAAGGACGCAATCTTTGAGGCCACCGGCAGCACGGTTGGCGTGAACAATGTCAGCTTCGAAGTGCCTGAGGGGCAGATCTTCGTGGTGATGGGGCTTTCCGGCTCCGGCAAGTCCACGCTGGTGCGAATGCTCAACGGACTCATCCGGCCCACGGCCGGGGAGATCCTTGTGGATAGCGAAGACATTGCCTCGTGTTCACCGCAGACGCTGCGGGCGGTGCGGCGCAACAAGATCGCCATGGTGTTCCAGCACTTCGCGCTGTTTCCCCATTTGAGCGTTGCAGACAACGCGGCATATGGTTTGAAGATCAAGGGCGTGGGCACTTCTGAGCGCCGGAAGAGAGCACAGATCGCTCTGGAGCAGGTTGGGCTCGGCGCCTACACCGACAGCGCTCCGGATGAACTCTCAGGCGGTATGCAGCAGCGGGTCGGTCTCGCTCGGGCGCTCGCGACCGACCCGGAAGTGCTGTTGATGGACGAGCCTTTCGGTGCGCTGGACCCCTTGATACGCCGAGAAGTGCAGGACGAGTTGCTGCGCCTGCAGAAGGCGCTCCGCAAAACGATCGTGTTCATCACTCATGACCTCAATGAAGCGCTGCTCCTCGGTGATCAGATTGCCATCATGAAGGACGGCAAACTGGTGCAAGTCGGCACCGCCCAGGAGATCGTGGACCATCCGGCGGACGATTACGTCGCCGCCTTTGTCGCCGATATCGATCGGGGCAAGGTCTTCACAGCCGAGTCAGTGGCCGAGCAACCGGTATTCCTTCAGTTGGGTACCGACACGGCCGAAACGGCTGTCCAGAGCATGGAAGATGTGCAGCGCAACGCACTGTACGTGATGAACGGCGAGGACATTGCCGGGGTTGTGACCTACCAGGACGCCGCCGCTGCCGTTCGGACGGACGGCGTAACCCTTGCCGATGTGGTCAGTTCAGATTTCCAGACAGTGGATGCCGACACGGCGCTGAGCGAGCTTTATGCCCCAGCCAGCAATGGCCTGCCTATTGCCGTTACCGATGACAACAACCGCCTGCTCGGGGTGGTGGAGCCTGGAGCGGTGCTGGCGCAGCTTTCCGGTGAGCCGGCTGCATCTGTGGATGCTGCCGCGGCGGCGAAGCCCTGAGGAGTTTCATGTTAAGTCCTTCCGATTTCTTCCTGTTGCCGTTCTCCGACTGGATCAACGTGCTGGTCCGCGAGTGGCTCGTGCCGAACTTCCGGCCGTTCTTTCGGGCGTTGCAGGTGCCTGTTACCCTTATTCTCGATTGGCTCGACACCTTCTTCAACACCGTGCCCATGATGGCGTTCACCGCTGTGCTCGCGTTCGTTGCCTGGCGCCTTGTTGGACGGGGCATGGCGATCTTCACTCTGCTCGCCCTGCTGTTTATCGACCTTATCGGGCTATGGCCCGAAACCATGACAACGCTCTCGATGATTGTAACCTCGGTACTGTTCTGCGTCGTCTTGGGCATTCCCATGGGCATTGCCGCCGCACGCAGCGATCGTGTGCTGACGGTCGTGCGGCCAGTGCTCGACATCATGCAAACCATTCCGTCCTTTGTGTATCTGGTGCCCATAGTCATGCTGTTTGGCGTGGGCATGGCTCCAGGCATCGTCGCCACCATCATCTTTGCCTTGCCGCCTATCGTACGGCTGACCAATCTAGGCATCCGCAATGTGCGTGGCGATCTGATCGAGGCAGCCGAGGCCTTCGGCTCCACCCCGTGGCAGATGCTGATCAGCGTGCAGCTGCCTTTGGCGCTGCGCACGATTATGGCTGGTCTTAATCAGACGCTGATGCTGGCGCTGTCCATGGTGGTCATTACCTCCATGATTGGCGCAGGCGGGCTCGGTCTCACCGTCTATACCGGACTTGGACGCCTCGATGTCGGCGGCGCCACGGCCGGTGGGTTGGCCATCGTGCTGCTCGCCATTATCCTCGACCGCATCACTCAAGCACTAGGTGAGTCTCAGGGCTTCCGCACCGTCTCGCTTCGCCAGACACTTCTTTCCTTCTTCCGCCGGGGGACACCTGTGTCCTCCGGGGAAACCCGGAAGGCCGTCTGAGCCTTCCCGGGCGCCGTTCTGGTGCCCTCTCGAGCGGACGTTGGCGCGTCCGCATCTGTCTTCCAACGCCAAAAAGGGAGCTGATCCAATGTTCAGACTCACCCAGACGCTGACTGCCGTCGCACTTTCCACGCTTATCGTAGCTGCCCCCGCTATCGCCCAGGACAACCCGGGCGAAGGCAAGACCGTCAACATGGCGCAAGCCACCTGGGACACTGGCTGGTTCCACGCCGAGATCTACAAGCAACTGCTCGGAGAACTGGGCTACAAGGTTGAAGGGCCAACCACGCTCGACAATCCACCCTTTTATCAAGCTGTCGCTCAGGGTGATGTCGATCTTTGGGTCAACGGCTGGTTCCCGCTGCACAACACCTACCGCCCTGCCTTTGAGGGCCAGGCAGAAATCGTTGGCGCTGTAGCCAAGGCAGGAGCACTCGAAGGTTACCTGGTCGACAAGGCTTCGGTCGAGAAGTTCGGCATCAGGACCTTGGACGACTTCAAGCGGCCCGAAGTGCAGGAAGCCTTCGATCGGAACGGCGACGGCAAGGCCGATCTCGTGGCTTGCCCGCCGGGCTGGGGCTGCGAGATCAATATCGAACACCATCTCGATGCCTATGAACTGCGCGAGCACATCAACCCGATCAAAGCTGCTTATTCAGCCTCCATGGCTGATGCTGTTGCCGCTCACCAGGCTGGCGAGCCGATCCTCTTCTACACCTGGACACCCAACTGGACCGTCAATGAACTCGTCCCAGGCGAGGATGTCATGTGGATCGAGGTTCCGGAAGTGGACCTGCCAGAGGACATGGCCGATCTGGCCGACGCCGCGGTGATCGCGGGTGTTGAAGGCTGTGTGGCGGATCCGTGCACACTCGGCTTTCCGGCAAACGACATCGTGCCGGTGGCTAATAGCGCCTTTCTCCAGGACAATCCGGCTGCCGCAAAGCTGCTGGAAGTTGCCGCCATCCCGCTCCCTGCGATCTTTGAGCAGAACGCCGCGATGAACAGCGGAGCCGGCAGCACCCAAGATATCCAGCAGCAGGCTGCAGAATGGATTGCAAACAACCGCGATCTGGTCGATGGCTGGATTGAACAAGCGCGGTCTGCCGCTTCGTAGCACAAGGCTGAACACCGCAACTGGGCTGGCATGCAAGCCGGCCCAGACTCGGCCCGCACGGATGCACCGGCAACCTTAAGGTCGGTACAAGCGCAGAGGGTAGCATGCTGCTATCCATCCGTCCTATCCTGCCGGTGCTTGCCAGTGTCGCCATACTGATGCTTGCCGATGGTGCGCTCAGCACCACAATTGGCTGGCGGATGACCAATGCCGGTGCGAGTTCGGTTGCTGTTAGGGCAGTCACCGCCGCGTTTTTCGCCGGCCTCATATTTGGGTCGTTCCAGTGCTTTCGCTTCATCAGGGGGGGGCCGGACATTACCGCTTTGCGCCCCTGGCAAGGCATACATGCACCCTCGAACACTCTGGTGGTCAAAACTCCTTACTGCGAGCTCAAGGGCCCTGGGTTCGCCTGTTCAGCACTGCCTAGGCGCTCTGGGTGAAATGGGCAGCAGCATGCAAAGCATGCAAATCGCCTGGCGCCTTAAGTGTTTGTTGGGCGCGGCCTGCAGCATCCAGGGCAGTGGTGAGCGCGGCTTTGCGTAGTTCCGGGTTCAATTCGGCCACGATCTCCAAGCTGTGCAAAAGACGCAGCACCACTTCGATAATGCCGGCCCCGTCGCGTGCTATGGGACGGAAGGCATCTTCCAGGAGATCTTGAGGGGCGAGTGGCGGGACGACAACCCGGTCGTTTTCAGGATCAGTCGGGGTGCTGGGCTGCCAGCTGGACAAAAGTCTTGTGAGTGTCCCAATCACATCGATCGCTGTGCCGGGATCATTCACCCCTGGCGAAAGCGCCCGATCCGCGATTTCGGCAAGAACTACCAGGCCGAACCGCGGGTCGCTGTCGAAGCTCCGCTGACCGCCTACAACAAAAGCTCTGATCAGTTCCGCTGTGAGCTTATCGTTGAGTTCACCTTCCACCATCATGAGCGGCCGTGCCGCTGACACATACGATCCCGGACGTGCAGTGACAGCAATCTGAAGATCATGCTCGACAGCGAGCGTTTGCAGCCGTTTTGCGTCGAAGTGCTGGATGTATCCGAGCTTGTCAGTGCTGACTGGTACCCCTTCAGGCTCTCCTTCCAATAAGCGGCAGTCGAACAGTGGATGTTCCTCAAGGGTGCGCAGTGCATGAGCCGTGGCAGTCTCGACCCGATCGATTGTATGTCCCACTCGCCCAATGTCCGAGATTTGAGCTATCCATCGAATAAGGGCCACAACCACCAGTGCAACAACGCCCAAGGTGACGGAAAACAGGAGCATTCGGCTCGCCGAGCCATA